>NZ_CP060697.1:2199260-2513891 GCF_014352855.1 Sphingomonas sabuli
CCGACACCCATCCCTTCAACGGTCCCTGTTCGGTGGCCGAGATCATGAAGGAGAGCTCCAACATCGGCACTGCGCAGATTGCCGCCGAAGTGGGGGCAGCGCGGCAGAAGGCGTTTTTGTCGAAGATGGGTTTCCTCTCGCCGATCGAGATGGAATTGAAGGAACGCGGGCGGACCCTGACGCCGGGCAACGACTGGGGCCCGACCGCGGTGATGACCGTCGGCTACGGCCACGGCATCGCGGTGACCCCGCTGCATCTCGCCACCGGCTACGCCACCCTGTTCAACGGCGGCATCTTCCGTCCGGCGACGTTCCTGAAGGTCGATCCCAAGCACCCGCTGAAGCCGGGCCGGCGGGTGTTCACCGCCGACACCAGCTACAAGATGCGGTCGCTGCTGCGGCTGGTGGTGACCGAAGGCACCGGCAAGAAGGCCAATGCGCCCGGCTATCGCGTCGGCGGCAAGACCGGCACCGCCGAAAAGCTGGCCGGCGGCGTCTATACGTCGAACGCGGTGGTCACCACCTTTGCCGGCGTTTTCCCGATGGACGATCCCCGCTATGTGATCGTGGTAATGCTGGACGATCCGAAGGCCACCGCCGAAACCTATGGCTTCCATACCGCGGGCTGGAACGTCGCGCCGGTGGTCAGCAAGACCGTCAGCCGGATCGCCCCCATGCTGGGCGTCGTGCCCGACAAGAACCGTGAGCCCGACATGTCCGAGGTCCTGCCCTTCGTCCACCACAACAAGAAAGACTGAACCCGGTGCGCCTGTGCGATCTCGCGGACGTCGAGAATGATTCCGAGGTGACGGGCTTTGCCATCGACAACCGCAAGGTGACCCGCGGCAACGTGTTCGGCGCCTTCAAGGGCGCGATGTTCGACGGGGAGGATTTCATCGCGGACGCAGTGCGCCGCGGCGCGGTGGCGGTGGTCGCGGCGCCGTCGGCGGCGGTGGCGGGCGCGGCGCACCTTGCCGACCCGCAGCCGCGGCGGCTGTTCGCCAGCATGGCGGCGAAATTTTTCGCGCCGTTCCCGGAAACCGTCGTCGCCGTCACCGGCACCAACGGCAAGACGTCGACGGTCGAGATGACCCGCCAGATCTGGCGCATGCTGGGCCACCGGTCGGCGAGCATCGGCACGCTTGGCGTGACCACGTCGGACGATCAGGTGAAAACCGGGCTGACCACGCCCGACATCGTCACCTTCCTCAACAACATGGCGGGCCTGAAGCGGATGGGCATCGGCCATGTCGCCTATGAAGCGTCCAGCCACGGGCTTGACCAGTATCGCGCCGAAGGGGTGCGGCTGGCCGCGGTCGCCTTCACCAACTTCAGCCGCGATCATCTCGATTACCACGCGACGATGGACGAGTATTTCGAGGCCAAGATGCGGCTGTTCGACGAGGTTGCCGAGCCGGGTGCTGCGGCCGTCGTGTGGACCGACGATCCGCGGTCCGACGCGGTCATCGACCGGGCGCGGGCGCGCGGGCTCAAGCTGATGACGGTCGGCCGCAAGGGCGAGACCATCCGCCTGCTCGACCAGGTGCCGACGCCGCTCGGCCAGATCCTGCAGCTCGACCATGACGGCCAGCAGTACAAGGTGTCGCTGCCGCTGATCGGCGCGTACCAATCGTCCAACGTGATGACCGCGGCGGCGCTGGTGCTGGCCACCGGCGGCGCGTGGCGCGACGTCTTTTCGGCGATGGGCCGGGTGGCGCCGGTGCGCGGCCGGCTGGAACGGGCGGTGATCAGCCGCCACGGCGCCCCGGTCTATGTCGATTACGCCCACACGCCCGACGCGCTGGAAGCCGCCATCGCCGCGCTGAAGCCGCATGTCGAAGGCCGGCTGATCACCGTGTTCGGCGCCGGCGGCGACCGCGACACCGGCAAGCGCGCGCCGATGGGCGAAGTCGCCAGCCGCCTGTCCGACGTGGTCATCGTTACCGACGACAATCCTCGCACCGAGGACCCGGCGGCGATCCGCGCCCAGGTCATGGCCGGCGCGCCTGGCGCGATCGAGGTCGGCGGGCGGCGGCAGGCCATCGCCGCGGCGCTCGACATGGCCCGGCAGGGCGACATCATCCTGCTTGCCGGCAAGGGGCATGAAACGGTGCAGATCATCGGTACGCAGACGCTGCCGTTCGACGATGCGCTGGTGGCGCGGGAATGCGCGGCATGAGCGCGTTGTGGACCTCGGCCGAGATTGCGGCGGCGACCGGCGGCACCGCCAGCGCGGACTTCGACGTTTCCGGCGTCACCTTCGACAGCCGCGAAGTCGGCGGCGGCGACCTGTTCGTGGCCATGCCCGGAACGGTCCATGACGGGCACGATTTCCTCGACCAGGCGATCGCGTCCGGCGCCGCCGGGCTGCTGGTGTCGAAGCCGTGCGACCATCCGCACGTGCTGGTGGACGATGTCGCCCGCGCGCTCGAAGCGCTGGGCAAGGCGGCCCGTGCCCGCAGCGGGGCGACGATCATCGGGGTCACCGGGTCGGTCGGCAAGACCAGCACCAAGGAGGCCCTGTACGCCGCGCTCGACCGCTGGCAGCCGGGCGCCGTCCACCGGTCGGTCAAGAGCTACAACAACCATACCGGCGTGCCGCTGAGCCTGGCGCGGCTGCCGCGCGAAGCGAAGTTCGCGGTGCTCGAAATGGGCATGAACAACAAGGGCGAGATCGCGACCCTGACGCGCTTCGTCCGGCCGCACGTCGCGCTGATCACCACGATCGCCCCGGCGCATATCGAGAACCTTGGATCGGAAGAGGCCATCGCCGACGCCAAGGCGGAGATTTTCGAAGGGCTGGAGCCCGAGGGCATCGCGGTCATCCCCAACGACAGCCCGCACCGCGACCGGCTGGTCCGCGCGGCGCGCCGTCATGCGGAACGGATCGTCACCTTCGGCACCGGCGATGCCGACGTCCATGCGCTGCACGCGGTGCGCGCGGAACGCGGCGGCAGCCTGATCACCGCCGCGCTGCTCGACAGCGACATCACCTTCACCATTTCGCAGCGCGGCGAGCATTGGGTGTGGAACGCGCTGGCGGTGCTGACCGCGGTCGAGGCGGTTGGCGGCGATCTTGCGCTTGCCGGGCTCGCGCTTGCCGACCTCGGCGGGCTGAAAGGGCGGGGCGAACGCCACCGCATCCTGCTCGACGGCGGCGAGGCGCTGGTGATCGACGAAAGCTACAATGCCAACCCGGCTTCGATGGCCGCCACGCTCAAGAGCTTCGGCGCCGAAGGCGGCATCGACCGGCGTATCGCCGTGCTCGGCCCGATGCGAGAGCTTGGCGACCACGCGCGGCAATTGCACGCCGACCTTGCGCCGGCGGTACTCGACGCGCGGGTCGAGGAACTGGTGCTGGTCGGCGACGACATGCGCCCGCTGGAAGACGCGCTGGGCGATAGCATCCACGTGACCCGCGCAAGCGACGCGGACGCGGCCGCCGACGCGGTCGAACGGCTGCTTCGTCCCGGCGACGCGGTGCTGGTGAAAGCGAGCAACTCCATCGGGCTTGCCCAGGTGGTCGAGCGGCTGACGAGGGAAGACGCCTGATGCTGTACCTCCTTGCCGAGCAGCTTGGCTTTCCCGGCATCCTCAACCTCATTCGTTATTTGAGCTTCCGCGCCGGTGCGGCCAGCGCCACCGCGCTGCTGATCGGGCTGCTGCTTGGCCCGTGGCTGATTTCCTACCTGCGCGTCCGGCAGGGCAAGGGGCAACCGATCCGCGCCGACGGGCCGCAAACGCATCTGTCGAAGATCGGTACGCCGACGATGGGCGGCCTCTTGATCCTTATCGCCATGCTCGCCTCGGCGCTGCTGTGGATGAACGTCGGCAGCGTCTATGTCTGGGCGACGATCCTGGTCACCGCGGGGTTCGGGCTGATCGGATTCATGGACGATTACGACAAGGTGCGAAAAGCGCATCATGCGGGCTTGTCGGGCAAGACCCGGCTGATCCTGGAATTCGCGTTGGCCGGCTTCGCCACCTGGCTGATGGTCAAATATAGCGGAACGGACCTGCACATCCCGTTCGTCCGCGAACCGGTCGCCGACCTCGGCTGGCTGTACATTCCGTTCGGCGCGTTCGTCATCGTCGCCTTCGGCAACAGCGTGAACCTGACCGACGGGCTCGACGGGCTGGCGACCATGCCGGTGATCATCGCCAGCCTCGCCTTCCTGCTGATCGCTTACATGGTCGGCAACGCAATCTACGCCGAATATCTTGGCGTTCCGCATATCGCGGGGGCGGGCGACCTGACCGTCATCCTGATGGCCATCGTCGGTGCGGGCCTCGCTTTTCTGTGGTTCAATGCACCGCCCGCGGCGGTTTTCATGGGCGATACGGGCAGCCTCGCGCTGGGCGGCGCGCTGGGCGCCATCGCGGTCGCGACCCACCACGAATTCGTGCTGGCGATCATCGGCGGCCTGTTCGTGGTCGAGGCGCTGTCGGTCATCATCCAGGTGATCGTGTTCAAACGCACCGGCAAGCGCGTGTTCCTGATGGCCCCGATCCACCATCATTTCGAACAGATCGGCTGGTCCGAACCGACCGTCGTGATCCGGTTCTGGATCATCAGCTTCGTGCTGGCGCTGGCGGGCCTCAGCACGCTCAAGCTGCGGTGATCACCGCCCGCGCCTTCGCCGGCAAGCATTATGCCGTTTACGGGCTGGCGCGGTCCGGTCTGGCGACGGTCGAGGCGTTGCTCGCCAGCGGCGCGCGCGTGACGGCGTGGGATGGTAGCGAAAAGACCCGCGAAAACTTCCGTTCGTCCCGAGCGAAGTCGAGGGGCGCTGGCATAACCGAGGTGCGCCCCTCGACTGCGCCCGGGACGAACGAGGTTGAACTTGTCGATTTGGACACCGCCGACCTGACTGAATTCGACAGCCTCGTCGTCACGCCCGGCCTGCCGCTCAACCGCCACCCCATTGCCGCGCGGGCGCGTGAGGCAAGGTTGGAAATCATCGGCGACATCGAACTGTTCGCCCGCGCCCGATCCGAACTGCCGCCGCACAAGGTCGTCGGCATCACCGGCACCAACGGCAAGTCGACCACCACTGCGCTGGTCCACCACCTCCTCAAGACCGCCGGCGTGCCGACGACGATGGGTGGCAACATCGGCCTGCCGATCCTCAGCCAGGACCCGCTGCCCGCAGGCGGCGTCTATGTGCTGGAGCTGTCGAGCTACCAGATCGACCTGACGCAGAGCCTCGATTGCGATGTCGCGGTGCTGCTCAACATCACGCCCGACCATCTCGATCGGTACGAGAGCTTCGAGGCTTATGCGGCGTCGAAGGCGCGGCTGTTCGCGATGCAGTCTGCCGCGTCATCGGCAGTCGTCGTCGGCGACGATGTCTCATCGGGCGACCTTGCCGCCACGCTTGGTGCGCGCCGCGTTCCGACCGCGCTGGGGACATGGGGCGGTCCCGACGCGGTCAGCCTGTGTCCGGACACGACAATCCGGCTTCTCGGCGCCAACCGGACGGTCGAAAGCAGCCTTCTCATCGGCGACGATCGTCATGGCGACCAGTCGCAATGGCCGACTTTGCAGGGACCACACAACGCCCAGAACGTGCTCGCCGCAGTGGCGGCGGTCCACACGCTCGCCGTCGGCCATGGGGTGCCGATGCCGGAAGCCGCAATCGCCGAAGGACTCCGCGCGTTCCCCGGCCTTCCCCACCGTATGGAGCGCGCGGCGACCCACGACGGCGTGCTGTTCGTCAACGACAGCAAGGCGACCAATCCGACCGCGACGGCGCCGGCGCTGGCGGCGTTCAAGCCAGTCCGCTGGATCCTCGGCGGGCAGGCGAAGTCGGACGATCTCGACGAATGCGCGCCGCATTTCGGCAATGTCGCGTCCGCCTACACGATCGGCGAAGCCGCCGAGCTGTTCGAGCGGCTGTTAAATCCGCATATGCCCGTGAAAAATTGTGGAAAACTTGCCGACGCGGTGCGTCAGGCGGCGCGGGATTCGCAGCCGGGTGATACGGTGTTGCTGTCGCCGGCCTGCGCGAGCTTCGACCAGTTCCGGGATTTCGAGGATCGCGGCGATCAGTTCAAAGCCTTGGTGGGGGCGTTATGACGGGGATCTTTTCGGACAAGTTCAAGGCGCGCATCAAGGTCGATGCGACGCGCTACGGCCGCGCCGACCGGTCGGCGGTGGGCCGCTGGTTCTGGGAGATCGACGGCGTCCTGCTGCTGCTGGTCGCGGCGCTGATCGGCATTGGGCTGATCGCGGTGGCCGCCGCCTCGCCCGCCGCCGCGGTCCGCTATTCCGGCGGCAGCCACAAGGTGCCGGAACTCTACTATTTCTATCGCCAGATCGCCTGGATCGCGGTGGGCGTGCCGGTGATGATCGGCATTTCCATGTTGTCGCGGGAACGGGCGCGGCGCTTTGCCCTGTTCGGCGCCGGCTTCTTCTTCATCCTGCTGCTGTTCGTGCCGGTGCTCGGGCCCGAAGTGAACGGCGCCCGGCGGTGGATCGAAATCGGCATCGGCCAATTGCAGCCGTCGGAATTCCTCAAGCCCTTCTTCGCGGTGGCGATGGCCTGGCTGTTGAGCCTGCGCGAAGCGGACAAGTCGTTGCCGGTGTTCGCGCTGTCGATCCTGCCGGTCGCGGCGATTGCCGTCCTGCTGATGAAACAGCCGGACTTCGGCTCGACCATCATCTTCGTCGCGGTGTGGGTGGCGATGCTGGCGCTGGCCGGCGTGTCGCTGCGCATCCTTGGCGGGCTGGCGGTTGCCGGCGTGATCGGGATCGTGCTCGCTTACTTTTTCTACGACGTGGCGACGATCCGCATCGACGCCTTCCTGTTCGGTGAAGGCGACACGTTCCAGACCGACAATGCGATGCGCACGCTGACCGCGGGCGGGCTGTTCGGCATGGGACCGGGGGCCGGGACGCGGAAATTCGGCCTGCCCGAGCCGCAGACCGACTACATCTTCTCCGTCATCGGGGAGGAGTTCGGGCTGATCGCCTGCCTGGCCATTGCCTTGCTGTATCTGGTCATCGTCGCCCGCGTTCTGGTCAAGCTGCTCGACGAGGATTCGCCTTTCGCCATTCTTGCCGGCGCGGGACTGGTCATCCAGTTCGGGCTGCAGGCGCTGATCAACATGGCGGTCAACGTCCAGATCGCGCCGTCGAAGGGCATGACCCTGCCGTTCATCAGCTACGGCGGAAGCTCGATGCTGGCGTTGTCGATCGGCATGGGATTGCTGCTCGCATTCACGCGCCGCAATCCGTATCTGACCCGCTCGCCGTATGTCGTGAAATGGAGCGGAGAAGCACAGCCAGCCTGATGCCGCGCATGAATTTCGTCCTCGCCGCCGGTGGTACGGGCGGTCACATGGTCCCGGCGCACGCCCTCGCCGCGGAGCTGCTGGCGCGCGGCCACGGGGTGCTGGTCATCACCGACGCGCGCGGGGCGAAGATCCCGGGGCTGTTCGACAAAATTCCCGTCCACGTCCTGCCCGCCGGACGGCTGGGCCGAAACCCGATCACGATGTTCAAGACTCTGCTGACCGTGTCGCGCGGGCGCAGCGAGGCACGGCGGATCTATCGCAACCATCCGCCCGATGCGGTCGTCGGGTTCGGCGGCTATGCGACCTTTCCCGCGCTGCTTGCCGCCAGCGCGGCGCGCATCCCCAGCATCCTGCACGAACAGAATGCGGTGCTTGGCCGGGTCAACCGGATGCTTGCCGGCCGCGCCCGGGCCATCGCCACGGCCTTTTCCCAGATCGACCGGCTGAAACCGGGCAACCGCGACAAGGTCGTGCTGGTCGGCAATCCCGTGCGCGAGGAGATCGTGCGCGTCGGGGAAATGCCGTTCCCCGCATTCGACGACACCTCGCCGCTCAAGATCCTCGTCACCGGCGGAAGCCAGGGCGCAACCATCCTCGGGCGCGTCGTCCCGACCGGACTGGGCATGCTGGAGCCCTCGCTGCGCCGCCGGCTGCAGGTGGTTCAGCAATGCCGGCCGGAGGATATAGACACCATCCGCCAGACCTATGCCGACCTTGGCATCCCGGCCGAAGTGATGACCTACATTCTCGACATGCCGGAAAAGCTGGCCGACGCGCACCTGGTCATCGCCCGGTCCGGCGCGTCGACCATCGCGGAACTGACCGCCGCCGGACGGCCGGCGATCCTGGTTCCGTTCGCCGCAGCGACCGAAAATCACCAGACCGCCAACGCGCGGGAAATCAGCAACGCCGGCGGTGCGCGCACCATCCCGGAAGCGGACTTCACGCCCGAGGCGCTGGCCCGGCAGGTCGAGGCCGTCGCCGGCGACGGGCAGGCGCTGGCCAATGCCGCGTCGCGATCACTGTCGGTAGGCCGTCCGCATGCCGCGCGCGATCTTGCCGACCTGGTCGAACGGATCGGCGGCGGATTGTCGCCGTTGCCGGTCGGGCCGGTGCTGGAACCGCGCCCGGCGGTGAAGTTCGCGGGCACGGGCCTTCCGGCATGAAGGCGCGTCTATTGATAAGGGGCCTTCAGGCATGAAGGCGAGTCTATTGATCGAGGACCTTCAGGCATGAAGGCCTTGGGCACCGACATCGGCACCATCCATTTCGTCGGCATCGGCGGGATCGGCATGTCCGGCATCGCCGAAGTGATGAAGCAGCTCGGCTATTCGGTGCAGGGGTCCGACGTCACCGAATCCTATGTCGTCGAAAAGCTGCGCAAGCAGGGCATCAAGGTCGCGATCGGGCAACGGGCGGAAAACGTCGAGGATGCGACGGTGGTGGTCGTGTCGACCGCGATCAGGCGCGACAATCCCGAGGTCGCCGCGGCGATGGAAAAGCGCCTGCCGATCGTCAAGCGGTCGGAAATGCTGGCCGAGCTGATGCGGATGCAAAAGACCATCGCGGTCGCCGGCACCCACGGCAAGACGACGACCACCTCGATGGTCGCCGCGATGCTCGATGCCGGCGGGCTCGACCCGACGGTGATCAACGGCGGGATCATCAATCGCTACGGGTCCAACGCGCGGCTGGGCAAAAGCGACTGGATGGTGGTCGAGGCCGACGAAAGCGACGGCAGCTTCCTGCGGCTCGACGGCACCATCGCGGTGGTGACCAATATCGACCCCGAGCATCTGGAGCATTGGGGCGATTTCGATTCGATCAAGCGGGCGTTCTGCGAGTTTATCGAGAACGTGCCGTTCTACGGCCTCGCCGTCCTGTGCGTCGATCATCCCGAGGTGCAGTCGATCCTTAGCCGCATCCAGGACCGCCGCATCGTCACCTACGGCTTTTCCGCGCTCGCCGACCTGCGCGCGGAGAATGTCGAGCCCGACGGGGTCGGCAGCCGCTTCGACGCGGTGGTGCTGGAACGCGACGGCAGCCGCCGCACCATTCCCGGCATCCACATTCCGATCCCGGGCAAGCATAACGTCCAGAACGCGCTGGCCGCGATCGCGGTCGGGATCGAGCTCGGCATCCCCGACGAGAAGATCATCACCGGTTTCGAACGGTTCGAGGGCGTCAAGCGGCGCTTTACCAAGGTCGGCGAAATCGACGGCGCGCTGGTCATCGACGATTACGCGCATCACCCGGTGGAAATCCGCGCGGTGCTGTCCGCGGCGCGCGACATGACCGACGGCGGACGGGTCATCGCGGTCGTCCAGCCGCACCGTTTTTCCCGGTTGCAGGCGCTGATGGAAGACTTCCAGGCGGCCTTTAACGACGCCGACATGGTGTTCGTGGTGCCGGTCTACGCCGCGGGGGAAGAGCCGATCGAGGGCGTCGACAGCCAGGCGCTGGCCGACGGCCTGCGCGCCCATGGCCACCGCATGGTCAAGGCCTGCGCCACCCTTGACGACCTGGCCGTGTCGCTGCGCGATATCGCGGCGGAGGGCGACACCATCGTCTGCATGGGCGCGGGCGACATCACCAAGTGGGCGGCCGGCCTGGCCGACGGCATCGCGCGGGCGAGGGCGGCGAAATGAGCGGCGTCGCGACCATGCCCAGGGTGCGCGGCAAGTTGACCCCGGATGCGCCGCTGGCGCCGCTGGTATGGTTCAAGAGCGGCGGCCGCGCCGGATGGCTGTTCGAGCCCGCCGATGTCGCCGACCTGCAGGATTTCCTTCGCCAGCTGGACCGGGACGTGCCGGTCATGGGGCTGGGGCTGGGATCGAACATGATCGTTCGCGACGGCGGCGTTCCGGGCGTTGTCGTGCGGCTGGGCAAACCGTTCGCGCGGGTCGAGGTGCTGGATGGTACGGCCATCCGTTGCGGCGGCGGCGCCAGCGGGATCCTCGTTTCTTCCTCGGCGCGCGACGCGGGCATCGCGGGGGTCGAATTCCTCCGCTCGATCCCCGGCACGGTCGGCGGCTTCGTGCGCATGAACGGCGGTGCCTACGGTCGCGAAACCTGCGAAGTGCTAGTCGAATGCGACGTGGTGTTGCGCTCGGGCGAATTGGTCACCCTGCCGGTCGCGGCGCTCGGCTACAGCTATCGCCACAGCGAATTGCCGGACCAGGCCATCGTCGTGGCCGCGACCTTTCGCGGCGTCCCCGGGGACAGCGTGGCGATCCAGGCGGAAATGGACCGTATCGCCCGGAGCCGCGAGGAATCGCAGCCGCTGCGCAGCCGCACCGGCGGTTCGACCTTCAAGAACCCGCCGGGCGACAAGGCCTGGGCATTGATCGACAAAGCCGGGTGCCGCGGGCTCCAGGTCGGCGACGCGCAGGTGTCGGAAAAGCATTGCAACTTCCTGCTCAATCTTGGCAGCGCGACCAGCGCGGAGATCGAGGCGCTGGGCGAGGAGGTCCGCCGCCGGGTCAAGGACAGCAGCGGGATCGAGCTTGAATGGGAAATCCAGCGGATCGGAGAAGCGAAGTGAACCGCGACCTGCATGTCGTCGTGCTGATGGGCGGCTGGTCGGCCGAGCGCGACGTGTCGCTGTCCAGCGGTCGCGGCATCGTCGAGGCGCTGCGCGGCGCGGGCTGGAGCCGGGTGACCGAGCTCGACATGGGCCGCGATGTCGCCAAGCGGCTGGAAGAACTGCGCCCCGACGTCGTCTTCAACGCGCTCCACGGCACGCCCGGCGAGGACGGCAGCGTCCAGGGCATGATGGACCTGATGGGGCTGAAGTATACCCATAGCGGGATGGAGACCTCGGTCATCGCCATCGACAAGGAACTGACCAAGATGGTCCTTGTCCCCCACGGCATCCGCATGCCCGAAGGCCGGATCGTCGAGAGCGAGAGCCTCTATGCCGGCGACCCGATGGCGCGGCCCTATGTGCTCAAGCCGAACAACGAGGGGTCTTCGGTCGGGGTCGCGATCGTCACCGACGACGGCAATTACGGGTCGCCGATCGGCCGCGATGTCGAAGGTCCGTGGCAGAAGTTCGAACGCCTGCTGGCCGAGCCCTTCATCAAGGGCCGCGAGCTGACGACGAGCGTGCTTGGCAACGAAACGCTTGGCGTGACCGAGCTCAAGCCGGTTGCGGGCTTTTACGATTATGACGCCAAATATACCGACGGGCTGACCGTCCACGAATGTCCCGCCAACATCCCGGACGATATCGCCGCGGCGATGGAAAGTATGGCGTTGCGCGCCCACCAGTTGGTCGGTTGCAAGGGGGTTTCGCGCTCCGATTTCCGCTGGGACGACGAACAGGGCGAGGCGGGCATCTACCTGCTCGAGGTCAATACGCAGCCCGGCATGACTCCGCTCAGCCTGGTGCCTGAACAGGCCAAGCAGCGCGGCATTTCCTATGCCGAGCTGGTTGAACGGCTGATCGCCGAGGCGATCGAATGACCGCGGCGCGCGTGCGGCGCGGAGCCGCGCCGAAGGGCCGCAAGGGCAAGGCACGGGTCGCCGTGCCCAAGAAGATCACGCGCCGAATCCCGGTCGACGAGGCGCGGGTCACCCGCTGGGCCACGGTCGCCTTCGGCCTGTTCGTGGCGCTGATCCTGGCCGTCGTGCTGGTCGCGCTCGACGTACCCAACCGCGTCATGACCTCCATCGGCGAAGCGATCGGCCGCGCCGGCTTCACCGTGAAGCGGGTCGACGTCGTCGGCATCCGCAACATGGACAGCGCCCCCGTCTATCGCATCGCGCTCGATCAGAAATCGCGCGCCATGCCGCTGGTCGATGCTGATGGCATCCGCGAACAATTGCTGCGCTTCGGCTGGGTCAAGGATGCGCGCGTGTCGCGCCGCCTGCCCGACACGCTGGTCATCGACATCGTCGAGCGGCGCCCGACCGCGCTGTGGCAGGACGCCGGTCGGCTGGCGCTGATCGATGCCAACGGGACGGTCATCGACCGGGTATCGGTGACCCAGATGCCCGATCTGCCGTTGCTGGTCGGACCGGGCGCGAACCTGCACGGGCGCGAGCTGGACCGGTTGCTCGCCGCGGCCCCGGCGCTCGAGCCGCAATTGGTATCAGCGGTATGGGTGGGCGGCCGCCGCTGGGACCTCAAGCTGCAGACCGGCGAGACCATTGCGCTGCCCGAGGGCGTGAAGCCGGCCGAGACCGCGCTCGCCAAGTTCGTCGAACTCGACAAGTCGACCGGCCTGCTGGGCCGTGGGTTGTTGCGCCTCGACCTTCGCCTGCCGGGCAAGATGACCGTCCGCCTTCCCCGAGTTCCGGCCGAAGCCCCGGCCGAACCGACGACGCAGAGCTGACCCGATGGCTGCCCCGAACGACCAGCCGCTGATCGCAGCGCTCGACATCGGTTCGTCGAAAGTCAGCGCGCTGATCGCAACCGTCGACCGCGAGGACCGCCTGCGCGTGCTTGGCACCGGCCAGCGCGAAAGCCGCGGCGTCACTCGCGGCTACATTACCGACATCGAGAAGAGCGAATTCGCGGTGCGCGAGGCGGTCGAGCTGGCCGAACGCATGTCGGGCGTGACCATCGAGGACGTGTGGGCCAGCTATGGCGCCGGCGGGCTGAGCAGCGAAGTCGCCAGCGTCGAGGTCGAGCTTGGCGGCCACCAGGTCGACCCCGCCGACATCGACGAGCTGCTGGCGCAAGGCCGCGCGGCAATCGACCGTGGCGGCAAGGTGGTGCTGCACGCGCACCCGGCGCTGTACACCATCGACGGCGCGCAGGCGGTGCAGCATCCCGTCGGCCTGCATGCCGACCGGCTGGGCGTCGATATCCATGTCATCGCCGCCGATGCCGCGCCGCTTCGCAACGTCGATTACATCATCCGCGCGGCGCACCTTGGGGTCCGCGCCATCGTCGCCTCGCCGGTCGCCGCGGCGCTCGCCTGCCTGTCGCAGGAAGAACGCGAACTTGGCGTTGCCCTGGTCGAACTCGGCGCCGGCGTGACCAATGTCTCGCTGCATTTCGGCGGCATCCTGGTCGGGCTGAAGTCCATTCCGCTGGGCGCTCGGGACATCACCGACGACATCGCCGCGACGTTCGGCGTGAACCGCCGCGACGCGGAGCGGCTGAAATGCTTCTACGGTTCGGCAATGACCTCGCCGCGCGACAATCACGAGCTGATCGACGCCAACCCGCTGGGCGTCGAAGAGGGTGGGGAGCCGGTCAAGATCACCCGCGCCCAGTTGATGACCATCATCCGCCACCGCGTCGAACAGCTGACCGGCGAAGTCGACGCGGCCCTGAAGGCGCTGGGCTTCGCGGGTCCGGTCGGCCGGCCGGTAGTGCTCACCGGCGGCGGGGCGGAATTGAAAAATATCGCCGATTACATGCAAGGCGTCCTCGGCCGCACGGTCCGGGTCGGCCGGCCGCGGACGATCGCCGGCCTGCCCGACGCGCATAGCGGCCCGGCCTTCTCAACCGTCGTCGGACTGGCCCTGCTGGGCGCGTCGCAAAGCGGGGACATTCGCGACATCGCGCTTGGCACGACCATTCGCCAGCCGGGTCCGAAGGGCGTCGTCGGACGCTTCATCGCGGCGATGAAGGGCGGGTACTGACCCGGGTTTCCGCGCGGTAGGAAACTTTTCACCAGTTAATGTCACAAGCGGCTCAGTGGGGCTTCTGGCTGGGTGAATTTCGCGTGACATCAGGTAAGTCGAAGGCAATGCGGCTGGCCAGCAGCTACGTCATCACGACGTGCGCGACGCTGGCGGCGATTCTGCTGTTCGTCGGCCTGGGCAGCCAGTTGCTGCCCGCGTCGGTGGGTTTCGTACCGCTTCCCGCCACCCTGCAATCGCTGAAGCTCGCCTTCATCCTCAACGTCGCCATCATCCTGTTCGGCTGGTTTCGCGCCAAGGACCTGAAGGAGGCGATCGAGGCCTGGGAGCAGGCGGAACGCACCGCCCATCGCAATGCCAACGTCGACCATGCCACCGGCCTCGCCAACCGCCGCGAGTTCATGCGCACGCTGCACGAGTTGCTGACCGAAAAGGGGCAGGGCGCGCTGCTGCTGATCGACCTCGACCATTTCAAGCGGGTCAACGACCTGCACGGCCACACCGCCGGCGACCAGTTGCTGTCCGTGATCGCCGATATCCTGGGCCACAGCGCCCGCGGCGGCGCACTGTGCGCGCGCATCGGCGGCGACGAATTCGCGCTGCTCCTGCCCGGCGCGGTTCGCGAGGAAGCCGATGCGCGGGCCAGCGCCCTGCTGGAAGCCATCGCCAAGCCGGTGCGCACGGGATCGTCGACCCTCAACGTCACGGCGTCGATCGGGCTGGCGACGTTCGATTCGTCGCTGGACGAAACCGCCATCCTGCGCCGCAGCGACGTCGCTTTGTACGCCGCCAAGAAGGAAGGCCGGAACGCCTTCGCCTGGTATAATGACGAGCTGGAAAGCGAATTGTCGCGGCGCAACCAGCTGGACGAGGACATCCGCCACGGCATCGAGCGCGGCGAGTTCGTGCCCTATTTCCAGCCGCTGATCGATCTCAACACGCGCGACCTGGCCGGCTTCGAAGCGCTGGCGCGCTGGAATTCGCCGACCCGCGGGCTGGTCGAACCCGACGATTTCGTGCCGCAGGCCGAAGTCACCGGCCTGATCGGGCCGCTGACCATGAGCATCATGGAACAGGCGCTGACCGAGGCACGCGGCTGGCCCGCGCACCTGAAAGTGGCGGTCAATGTTTCGCCGGTCCAGTTCCGCGACCTAAGCTTCGCCCAGCACGTGATGCGCATCCTCACCGCCACCGGCTTTCCGGCGCGGCGGCTGGAGCTGGAGATTACCGAAGCGGCCCTGCTCGAGGACCGCGACCAGGTGCTGGCCACCATCCGCAGCCTCAAGTCGATCGGCGTCAGCATCTCGCTCGACGATTTCGGCACCGGCTACGCCTCGCTGGCCGAACTCGACACGCTGCCGGTCGACCGGATCAAGATCGACCGCACGTTCATCACCCGCTTCGTCAAGAGCGAGCGGACTGCGGCGATCGTCGATGCCATCGCGATGCTCGGCCACAAGCTAAACGTGCCGCTGACCGCGGAAGGGGTGGAGTCCGAACAGATCCGGGTAGAACTGAGCGCGCTTGGCTGTTCAGAGGCGCAGGGCTGGCTTTACGGCCGCGCGGTGAGTGCGGACACGGTCGCCAGCTTCCTGGAAATGCGGACTCCGGAGCCCGAAACGGAAGCGGCGCCCCCCGAACCGATCGTCGAGAAGCGCCGCGGTACCAAATTCTAGCTGCCCGAAGGCGGCCGCTGTTAGCGGACCTGGGGCCGCATGATGTAGGGCTGCAGGTTCTGGACGACCTGTTGCGCGTTGAACGACCCGGGGGCGGTGCCGCAGGTCGGGCTCAGCGCGATGTCGGCCATCGCCTGGTAGCTCGTCACCGTGTCGATGTCGTACCGGCCCGGGAAGAAGGGGCCGCCCGACCACGGGTTGTAATTGTACATGCCCCACGGGCCGCCAAGGCGCCACGACGGGGACCAGCCCGGATAATAGCCGCGGCCGTAGCCGAAGCCGCCGTAGCCGCCACCATAGCCGTTCGCGAAGGGCGACATGCGCACTTCGGTGTTCTGGTCGGTGTCCTTGTTGACGATCGTGAAGCAGTTGGAGCCGCGCTGAACGGTCAGTTCCGCCGCCCGGTACAACAGGTAGTTCTCGACCTGCTGACGCGAGGTCAGCGTATTACCGATGAACATCACGCGAAAGTGATTCTGGTCCAGCTGCTGGCTGGCGTAACCGCCCTGCTGGTTGCCATAGCCAAGCGGCTGGTACGGCGTCGCCGTCGAGCAACCCGCGAGAAGTGCGAGCGCAAGAACCGGCCCAACCGTCTTCTGGGAAATCTTCTGCATCTTCGTATCTCCGTGGGTCCTCAACGCAACAACGAGGCCCTGTGTTCGGTGTTCCAGCGGTGCCCGTGCAGCCGCCGCGCGTGGGCGCAGGTTAACCGCGCTTCCTTATACGGAGGCTGAACGCATTTTACCTTCCGCCGTTCGTCGACGGGCGCTGGCGAGCGGCACACGCCGGGTGTACCGTGGCGCGATCGATGGAGAATAGCGCGTGCGTTTCGGCAGCCTTGTCCTCGCCCTGATCCCGGCCCTGATGATACCGGCGACGTCGGTCGCGCAGTCGCCGCAGATCGAACGGCCAAGGACGGTGCCGACGAACCGGCTGCCCGACCTTCCGCCGGCGGTCATCGACGATACGCTGGTCATCGGCGGCAACGACATTGCGGCGCGCAAGACGAGCAGCCGGATGACGGTCGACGTGCACGTCAACGGCACCGGTCCCTACCGCTTTATCGTCGACAGCGGCGCCGACACGTCGGTCGTCGGGCTGAACGTCGCCAGGCGCCTGCAAATGCCGGTCGGCGCGCCCGCCGTCTTGCACGGCATTACCGAGACCGCGGAGGTGTCGCGGGTGCGCGTCGCTTCCCTGTCGCTGGGGCCGACGGTCGTTCCCAACCTGTTGCTGCCGGCGCTGCGCGAGGACGATCTTGGCGGTCACGGCATCATCGGCATCGATGCGCTGGTGCGGCAACGGCTGATGCTGGATTTCGAAGCCCGCACGGTGAAGGCGGAAGATGCCAGCGTGCCCTACCGGCCGTTGCCGGGCGAAATCGTCGTCACCGCATTGCGGCGGCGCGGCCAGCTGATCCTGACGCAGGTGCGCGCGGCAGGCATTCCGGTCGACGCCGTGGTCGACACGGGATCGGAAATCAGCATCGGCAACCTGGCCCTGCGCGACCTGCTGATCCGCGGCAACCGCGACAAGTTCCTGACCATCCCGGTTACCGGCGTGACCGGTGCGACGACCGAATTGCAGGTCGCCAAGATCGGCGAACTCAGGCTCGGCTCGGTGACCCTGCGCAACGTGCCGATCGCTTTTGCCGACGTGCCCCCGTTCACCAGCTTCGGCCTTGAAAAGCAGCCGTCATTGCTGCTCGGCACCGACCTGCTTGAAACCTTCCGCCGCGTGTCGCTCGATTTCAAGTCGCGCAAGGTGCGGTTTCAGCTGCGCAAATGCGGCACGACCGCGGTCATCCTCAGCACCGCGTCCACATTCTGGGCGACCCGCCTGTCGTCCGGGGACAATCCGGAAGTTTGCCGGCGTTAAATATTTGCGCGGAAATTGGCGGTTACCTGAGTCCTAAGAGTCGCGATCCCCACTTTTTTCGGTCTCGCGTTAACTTTTTCCTTGGCTTGCGAGTCCCGATGATTCAAAGATTCATCCGACGCGACAAGGCGTTGCTGGGATTTTTTCGGGGGTGGGACCCATGAGCATCGATTTCATTCGGCCGGAAGTTGACGAACTTCGCCCGCGGATCAGCGTGATCGGCGTCGGCGGCGCTGGCGGAAACGCCGTCGCCAACATGATTGCGGCCGACGTCCAGGGCGTCGACTTCATCGTCGCCAATACCGACGCGCAGGCGCTCAACACGTCATCCGCCGACCGGCGAATTCAGCTGGGGCTGAAGATCACGCAGGGCCTTGGCGCCGGTTCGCGACCGGAAATCGGCCGTGCCGCCGCGGAAGAATCGCTCGAGGATCTCGAAAAGGCGCTGGAAGGCGCGCACATGTGCTTCATCGCCGCCGGCATGGGCGGCGGCACCGGCACCGGCGCCGCGCCGGTCATTGCCAAGGCGGCCCGCGACAAGGGCATCCTGACCGTCGGCGTGGTGACCAAGCCGTTCGCGTTCGAAGGCTCGCGCCGGACCCGTTCCGCCGACAGCGGGATCGAGGAACTGCAGCAGCACGTCGACACGCTGATCGTTATCCCCAACCAGAACCTGTTCCGCCTCGCCAATTCGGATACGACCTTCAAGGAAGCGTTCGAAATGGCCGACGAGGTGCTGCAGCAGGGCGTGCGCGGGATCACCGACCTGATGGTCATGCCCGGCCTCATCAACCTCGACTTCGCCGACGTCCGTTCGGTGATGGGCGAGATGGGCAAGGCGATGATGGGCACCGGCGAAGCGTCGGGCGACAATCGCGCGATTGAGGCCGCCGAAAAGGCGATCTCCAACCCGCTGCTCGACGGCGTCAGCATGAAGGGCGCCAAGGGCGTCATCATCTCGATCACCGGCGGCGAGGACATGCGCCTGATGGAGGTCGACGAGGCCGCCAGCCACATTAAGGAACTGGTCGACCCCGATGCCAACATCATCTGGGGCTCGGCGTTCAATAACGAACTGGACGGCAAGATCCGCGTGTCGGTCGTTGCCACGGGCATCGAAGCCGAAACCGTCGCCCAGGCGGCGCCGGCCAAGGTCTTCACCTTCCCGTCGCGCACCGCACCCGCGCCGTCGATCCTCGATACCACTCCGGCCAGCCGGACGACGACGACGACCGACGAGGACGAGGATACGCTCGAACTGACCGACGAGATCGTCGAGGACGAAGCGACCACCTCGACGACCGCCGAAGACGAAGGCGACGAGCTGGTGCTCGACAATGACGACGTGCTGACCACGGTCGGCGCGCCGCCGATCGCGCCGCCGACCGACGAGGACGACGGCGATACCGTCGACGCCGCGCCGGCCGAACAGCCGAAGACGGCGACCAACACGGGCGCCACGCTGTTCGAACGGATGCAGAATATCGGCCGCGGCGCGCCCCGGGCGCAGCTCGACGAGCAGGGCTCGACGGGGACCGATCGCGATCCGATCGACATCCCGCGTTTCCTCAATCGCCAGAACAACCAGTAATCGGCGGGATTCATCGCCGGGCCTGCACGGTTCGTCGTTAAGAGACTAGCCAGAAAGGTTCGCGCAAGATTCTCTCTGCCACGGGAGAATTATGGCGGTGGGGCTTCATAGCAAACGCGTTCGCGTCGGTGCGCTGATTCTGGCGTGCGTCGGTGCGATTCTGGCGGCGGTGCCGAGTTCGGCGTCGGCACAGGCCGTGCCGATGTATGCCGAAAGCGCGGCCGATGCGCTTGCCCGCAACGTTCACATCCTCGCCGACGACCCGCATAATTTCGCGTCGCTGATCGCCGCCGGCAAGGCCGCGCTACAACTTGGCGACGCGCAATCGGCCGCCGGCTTTTTCGGCCGCGCCGAGGAGATTAATGCCAACAGCCCGCTGGCGCAGGCCGGCATGGGCGCGGCGCTTGTCGCCACCGGCGACCCGCAGGGCGCGCTGACCTATTTCAATCGCGCGCTGCAGCTTGGCGCGTCGGTCGTCAGCTTCGGGTGCGACCGCGGGCTGGCGTTCGACCTGCTGGGCAAGCAGGCGGCGGCCCAGACCGATTATCGCGCCGCGCTCAACGGCCCCGACCGCGACGAAGCGCGCCGCCGACTAGCGCTGAGCCTGGCGATCAGCGGGCACAAGACGCAGGCGATGGAAACGCTTCAGCCGCTGGTGCAGCGCCGCGACACCGGTGCGCTGCGCGTGCGTGCGCTGGCCCTGGCAGTCAGCGGCGACATCGCGGCGGCCAACCAGGCGCTCAATTTCACCATGCCCGGCGCGGCCGCGCGCATGGATCCGTTCTTCCGCCGCTTGCCCGGGCTGACGACGCCGCAAAAGGCGGCGGCCGTCCACCTTGGTATCTTCCCGGGCGACGGCACGGCGGTGGCATCACGCCAGCTGCCGCGCGAAGACCGCCTGGCGTCGATCGAACAGATGCTGACAGCGACGCCCAGCGTGGCCCAGCCGCCCGCGGCGACCGGCTATTCGCTGCCCGTCGCGACGGTTGCGGAGCGCGCCGCGGCACCGGTCCGGATGGCCTCTATTCCCGACACCCGCGCGCGCGTGGAATCGCCCAACACCGACCTCATCCAGACCAAGCGCATCCAGTCGGACCCGAACAGCCGCAAGATCTGGCTGCAGCTGGCCAGCGGCAGCAACGGGCAGGCCTTCACCGACGAATTCAACCAGATCCGTTCGCGCAAGCCGTCGCTGTTCAAGGGCATGGGCGGCTATGTTGCCGAAACCGGCGCGCGCAGCCGGCTGCTGATCGGGCCGTTCCATTCCAGCGAGGATGCGGAATTGTTCGGCGATGCCCTGGAAAGCGCGCGCATTGACTCGTTCGCTTGGACGAGCCAGCCGGGACAGGTGGTCCGCAAAATTCCCAATCAGTGACGCTTCGCCCCGAGCTCGCGGCGCAGCCTTCGCGCTCGCGCGGCCGTGCGCACACGGAATCGGATAGCGGGCCGCGCGGCCCCCGCGACATCTTCCAGCGCGACCGCGACCGGATCATCCACTCGGTCGCCTTCCGCCGCCTGCGTCACAAGACCCAGGTGTTCATCGCGCCCGACGGCGATCATTACCGAGTTCGGCTGACCCACAGCCTGGAAGTGGCGCAGATCGGGCGGACCATCGCCCGTGCGCTAGGCCTGAACGAGGACCTCACCGAGACGCTGTGCCTGGCCCACGACCTTGGCCATCCCCCGTTCGGCCACGCTGGCGAGGATTCGTTGCAGGAGGCGATGGCCGATGCCGGCGGGTTCGATCACAACGCCCATACGATCCGCATCGCGACCCGGCTGGAAACACCCTACGTCGGCTTCGACGGGCTCAACCTCAGCTGGGAATCGCTGGAAGGGCTGGCCAAGCATAACGGCCCGGTCGCGGCGCCGAACTGGGCGCTGGCCGAGGCCAATCAGGAATTCGACCTGCAACTGTCGAGCTGGCCGTCATTGGAAGCGCAGGTGGCGGCGATTGCCGACGACATCGCCTATGACAATCACGACATCGACGACGGGCTGCGCGCGGGCCTAATCGACCTGGACGCGCTGCTGGCGCTGCCGTTGGTCGAGCGGCACTGGCGCGCGATCCGCGACCGGTCAGGCGACATTCCGGCGGACAAGATGCAGCGGGCGCTGGTGCGAGACATGATCGGCACGATGGTCGCCGACGTGATCAGCGAAACCGGGCGCCGGGTCGGCAAGAGCGGGGCCAGGGATATCGACGACGTCCGCCTGGCCGGGCGCCAGCTGGCGGGCTTTTCGGATACGCTGGCGGGGGAGGAGAAGTCGCTCAAGCGCTTCCTCTACGGCAACGTCTATAATGCGCCGCAGCTGGACGAGGTGCGGATCCGGTCGCAGCGGGTGATCGCGGCGCTGGCCCGTGCCTATCGCGACCGGCCTGACCTGTTGCCGCCGGAATGGCGGACGGATGCCGGGACGACCGCGCAGGTCCGCCGCATCGGCGATTTCATCGCCGGCATGACGGACCGCTTCGCGATCGCCCAGCATTCCGAGTTGATCGGGCCGGTCGAACTGCCCGACCGCTTCTAAGGCCTATTCGGACTTGGGGTCGTAGGACGCGTTCTCGCCCTTTTCCTTGGCCGCTTTCGCAGCCGCTTCGCGCTCCGCCATCAGGCGCTGCTCTTCCGCGGTGCGGGCGGCAGCCTGCTGCGCAAGGAAGGCCGCTTCCTGCGTCTTCAGCTTCTCCAGCGACGCGTCGAGCGCGGCAGCGGCCTGGTCGCAGGCCGCCGCGCCGACGGCGGTCTGCACGTCGCCCAGACGGCCGCGGACGAAGTTGAGCTGTTCCGCAGCGGCGGTCTTCAGGCCATCGGAATATTTATTCCACTGGACCAGCATCTCGGGCTTCAGCTTGTCCGCCGTCGTCAGCCGGGGCAGCACCGCGGTGCCCTTGAAGTTGGGCGTGACGCTGGTGATCTTGCAGACGCCGTCGGTGGTCTGCTTGCTGATGCTGGCATCGATGATCCAGCTGGTACCGGCCGTGATCGGCTGGCCGGCGGCATTCTTGGGCCGCTGCTGGTCGATTGAGGCGCGCAGTTCTTTGTCGTTCTTGCCGGCGACGTCGTAATAATTGACCGTCACGCCGGGAATCTGTTCCAGCGCCGGGCCAGTCGCGACCGGGGCGACGGCCGGCGTTGCGGCGGGCTGGGCATCCTGGCCAAGAGCGGCAAGGGCGGCGGCAAGAACGATATTGAGCATGAAGTACCTCTTGGATGGTTTTTCGTGTTGGCCGCTTAACGCGCGAAAAGCCTTTCGGGGCAACGCGCGTGACGCGGCGAGAATGGTGCGATAGACGCCCGCTCTAACAACAAGTCGGTGAACCTCAGTTGACGCTTTACGCCCGCTACTCCGAACTTCTCGACACGGTCCTCGATACGCTGCAGGCCGACGGCACGCTGCCGGACGGCATCGAGCGCCGGGCCGTGGCCGTCGAACCGCCGCGCGACCCCGCGCACGGGGACCTCGCCACCAACGCGGCGATGGTGCTGGCCAAGCAGGCACGCACCAACCCGCGGGCGCTGGCCGAAGCGATCGCGCCCGGGCTCGAAGCGCTGCCCGACGTGTCGTCGGTCGAGATCGCCGGCCCGGGCTTCATCAACCTGCGCCTGACGGATGACGCCTGGCGCGGGGAACTGGCGACGATCCTCCGCGAAGGCGACTCCTATGGCCGGTCCGACGCGGGCGGCAACGAGCGGGTCAACATCGAATATGTCTCGGCCAATCCGACCGGCCCGCTGCACCTTGGCCATTGCCGCGGCGCAGTGGTCGGCGACGCTCTGGCCCGGGTGCTGGAAGCGGCCGGATTCCGGGTCACCAAGGAATATTACGTCAACGATGCCGGTGGCCAGGTCGATACGCTCGCCCGGTCGGTCCACCTGCGCTACCGCGAAGCGCTCGGCGCCGACATCGGTGAAATCCCCGAAGGCATGTACCCCGGCGACTATCTGGTCCCCATCGGCACCAGCCTGGCGGCCGAATTCGGCGACGAATATGCCGAAGCGCCCGAAAGCGAATGGCTGGAGCTCTTCCGCACGCGCGCCGTGGCCGCGATGCTCGACTTCATCCGCCACGACCTCGCCACGCTTGGCATCCACCACGACGTCTTCGCATCCGAGGCGGCGTTGCAGGCCGAAGGCGCGGTCGATGCAGGGCTGGAGCGGCTGCGGTCCAAGGGGCTGATCTACGAAGGCGTTCTGGAAGCGCCCAAGGGCCAGACGCCCGAGGATTGGGAGCCGGTCGAGCTGACGCTGTTCAAGTCGACCGAGTTCGGCGACGACCAGGACCGGCCGATGAAGAAGTCGGACGGCAGCTGGACCTATTTCGGATCCGACGCCGCTTACCATTTGCGCAAGGCGGAGAGCGCCGACCACCTGGTCAACATCTGGGGCGCCGATCATGCCGGCACGGTCAAGCGCGTGCAGTCGGCGGTCAAGGCGCTGACCGACGGCCGCGTCGACCTGGACGTCAAGCTGGTGCAGATGGTCCGCCTGTTTCGCGCCGGCGAGCCGGTCAAGATGTCCAAGCGCGGCGGCACCTTCGTCACGCTGGCCGACATGGTGGAGGAAGTGGGTAAGGACGTCGTCCGCTTCATCATGCTGACGCGCCGCGCCGACGCGCCGTTGGACTTCGACTTCGCCAAGGTGGTCGAAGCGTCAAAGGACAACCCGGTCTTTTATGTCCAGTACGCACATGCGCGTGTTCGTTCGCTGGTGCGCAAGGCTGCGGACGCCGGCGTATCGCTCGACGCGCCCGCCGACCTGTCGCTGCTGGACGCGGAGGAGCTGGCGCTGGTCAAGCTTGCCGCCCAATATCCGCGCACGGTCGAAAGCGCGGCGATGGCGCACGAACCGCACCGCATTGCCTTCTACCTCTACGATCTCGCGGCCGCCTTCCACGCGCTGTGGAACCGCGGCAACGACGATCCCGGCCGGCGATTTCTTGTGGACGACAACCCCGAACTGTCGCGCGCGCGTCTGGAACTGGCGCTCGGCATCGGGCAGATCATCCGCAGCGGCCTTGACCTGATGGGGGTCGAGGCGGCCGAGGAGATGCGCTGAAATGACCGATAGCCGCACCGGCTATGATGAAGATTCGCTGCCGTGGCTGCAGGAGGTCGAGGATCAGGACGCGACCGGCGGTATTTCCGCGCGCACGATGATCATCGGTCTGCTGGCGGTGCTGCTGATTGCCGCCTTGCTGGTCGGCGGCTTCTTCTGGCTGGGCCGCGAAACCGCGGTCACCGGCGGCGGCGAACCGGAACTGATCCGTGCGCCGGCCGAGCCCTACAAGGTGAAGCCGGCCGACCCGGGCGGGCTGGATATCGCCGGCGAAAGCCAGACGACCTATGAGACCAGCGCCGGGCAGGACACCGATTCCCGACTGAACCTGGGCGCGGCCGGGACCGACATTCCGCGCGGCGCGACCGAAACCCCGGAACCAGCGGCGCAAGCCGAAACTCCGGCCGTGGCCGAGAAGCCCGAGCCCGAGGCGCCTGCGCCGTCGGGCGGATCGGGCAGCACGGTACAGCTTGGCGCCTTCGCCAACCCGGCCCAGGCCGAACGTGCGTGGACGGCGCTGTCCAGCCGTTTCCCGTCGGTCGCGGCGCTCGACAAGCGGATTGTCCCGTTCCCCGGCGGCACCCGGCTTCGCGCCGGCGCCGCGTCGCCCGCGCAGGCGCGGCAGGTGTGCGCGGCGCTCAAGGCGGCGGGCGAAGCCTGCTTCATCGCCCGCTAACCGGAGCCGGACCGTGCAGGCAGCAATCTATGGCATGGCAGGGCTGGAACTGACGCCGGACGAGCGCGACTTCTTCCGCGATGCCGACCCCGCCGGCTTCATCCTGTTTCACCGCAATTGCGACAGCATCGCGCAAGTGCAGGCGCTGACCGCCAGCCTGCGCGACCTGACCGGTCGCGACGACGTGCCGGTGCTGATCGACCAGGAAGGTGGTCGGGTGGCGCGGATGAAGCCGCCGGGCTGGCCCGCCTTTCCGCCCGGCTGGGCCTTTGCCGATCTGTACGTGAAGGCGCCGGTGTCGGCGATCGAAGCGGCGCGCGCCAACGCCCGGGCGTTGGCGCTGATGCTGCGCGAATCGGGCATCAACGTCGATTGCCTGCCGCTGCTCGACGTGCGCCAGCCCGAAGCCGACGACATCATCGGCGACCGTGCGTTGGGCGCCGAACCCATGCAGGTCGCGGCGCTTGGCCGGGCGATCCTCGACGGATTCGCGTCGGCGGGCGTCGCCGGGGTGGTCAAGCATATCCCCGGCCATGGCCGCGCCTTGTGCGACAGCCACAAGGAATTGCCGGTGGTAGAGGCCGACGAGGACGCGCTGGCGATCGATATCGAACCGTTCAAGACGCTCAACTGGGCGCCGATGGGGATGATGGCGCACGTCGTCTACACGGCGTGGGACGGAGAACGGCCGGCCAGCCAGTCGCCGGTCGTGATCGAGGACATCGTGCGCGGGCGGATCGGCTTCGACGGCTGGCTGATGAGCGACGATCTGGGCATGGAAGCGCTGAGCGGCGGGCCGGGCGAGCGGGCCGCGGGCGTGCTTGCCGCCGGATGCGACGTCGCGCTGCACTGTTCCGGCAAGCTGGACGAGATGGTCGCGGTCGCCGGCGCCGTGGGGGCAATGGGCGAGCAGTCGCTGGAGCGGATGCGCCAGGCGATGGTGATCGCCGCCGGGCCGGCCGACGGGCCGGGCTTCGCCGAACTTGTCGCCAAGCGGGACGAGCTGCTCGCGCTGGCGTGATCCAGCCCGCTTATCCACAAAATCTTGTGGTTTGCGCTTCGCACGGACACCAGACAGGGCTATTCTGCGCCGCGTGGCGGTGGTGACGATCGACAGCGCTTCGCGCGACGGCGACGAGCTCAATCTCAGCCTTGACGGCTGGGAAGGGCCGCTCGACCTGCTGTTGAGCCTGGCGCGGTCGCAAAAGGTCGACCTGACGCAAATCTCGATCCTCGCGCTGGTCGAACAATATCTTGCCTATCTCAACGACGCGCGGGCGCTGAAGCTGGAGATTGCGGCCGATTATCTGGTGATGGCGGCGTGGCTCGCCTACCTCAAATCCTGCCTGCTCCTGCCCAAGGATCCCGAGGCCGATCCGAGTCCCGAGGAAATCGCGCTGCGGCTGCAGCTGCGGCTGCAACGGCTGGACGCGATGCGCGAAGCCGGTGCGCGCCTGCTCGGCCGCGACCGCCTTGGCCGCGATACTTTTGCCCGCGGCACGCCCGAAGGCCTTCGGCTGGTGCGCAAGTCGGCGTGGCAGGCATCCGCCTTCGACCTGTTCGCGGCATATGGCACGGTCAAGGCGCGCACCCAGCCGCCGATGCACGTGGTCCATGCGCGATCGGTGATGACGCTGGAAGAAGCGATCGACCGAGTCAGCCGGATGCTCGGCATCGCGATCGAATGGACCGAACTGGAAGCCTTCTTGCCGGCGACGGACGATCCGCAGCTGCGCAAGTCGGCGCTGGCGTCCAGCTTCCTCGCCGCGCTCGAACTGGCCCGGCGCGGTCGGCTCGACCTCGAACAGGATGCCGCGTTCGAACCGCTGCGGTTGAAGGCGGCCGCCTAATGGACGAATTCCTGCGCTCGGTCGAAGCCACGGTGTTCGCGTCCGGCGAGCCGCTGAGCGTCAACGAGATTGCGCTCCACGTGGGCGAAGGCGACGTCGCGGCGGCGCTGGCCGAGCTTGCCGAACGCTACCAAGGGCACGGCATCGAACTGGTCGAACGCGGCGGGCGCTGGCATTTCCAGACGGCTCCGGACCTGGCCCATCTGTTGCGCCGGACCCGCGAAGAGCCGCGGAGGCTGTCCAAGGCAGCAACCGAAACGCTGGCGATCATCGCTTATCATGAACCCGTCAGCCGCGCCGAGATCGAGGCGATTCGCGGGGTACAAATCTCGAAGGGCACGCTCGACGTGCTGATGGAGGCGGGCTGGGTGCGTACCGCGGGCCGGCGCGAGGTGCCGGGCCGTCCGCTCCTGTATGCGACCACCGCCGACTTCCTGACCCACTTCGGGCTTGCCTCGCGCAAGGACCTGCCGGGAATCGACGATCTGAAGGCCGCCGGCCTGCTCGACCCGCTCGAGGAAACGCTGTTCCAGATGCAGGCAGACGAGGAATCCGACGAGCAACTGGAAAGCGAGAGCGAAGAGGACTAGGTAGGCGGCCAAGCAATCGGAGTGTGCTCATGGGCTCGTTCAGCCTCATTCACTGGATCATTCTCGGCGTCGTCATCCTGCTGCTGTTCGGCGGCAACCGCTTTTCCGCGATGATGGGCGATGTCGCCAAGGGGCTGAAGAGCTTCAAGCAAGGCATGGCCGAGGACGACAAGCCGGAAGACCGGCGTGCAGATCCGCGCCACCTGCCGCCGCAGAGCCGCGCCCCGGAAGATCCGATCGAAGTCACTCCCGAACCGCGCCGGCGCGACGACGAGCTGCCGCGCACCTAGCGAAAGGCGGTCGGGCCGATGTTCGGCGTCGATTCCACTGAACTGATCATCATCGCCGTGGCGGCGCTGATCTTCATCGGTCCCAAGGACCTGCCCGCAGCGATGCGGACCGTCGGGCGCTGGGTGGGCAAGGTGCGGGGGATGGCGCGCCATTTCCATTCGAGCGTCGAAGCGATGATGCGCGAAGCCGAGCTCGAGGAAATGGAAAAGCAGTGGCGCGCGGAGAACGAGCGCATCATGCGCGAATATCCGATGGTCGAGCAGGGGAGCTCGCAAGCGGAGGCGGGCGGTGACCCGATGCTGCCGCTTGGCCAGCCCGACGAGCGGCCGCCCATGCTGGACAATCCCGACGAGCCGCCGCTGCCGCTTGACGATACGCCGCCGGCTCCGCGGTCGCGCGATACGACGGAATTGCCGTGAAGGACATCGACGACAGCAAGGCGCCGCTGCTCGAACATCTGACCGAGCTTCGCCGGCGGATGCTCCTATCGCTGGCGGTGCTGGCAACCTTGTTTTTCGCCTGCCTCTATTTCGCCAAGCCGATCTTCGGATTCCTGGTCCAGCCGCTGCTTGCGGCCGGGCAGGGCAAGCTCATCTATACCGATATCTTCGAAGCCTTTTTCGTCGAGGTGAAGGTGGCGCTGTTCGCCGCGCTGATGCTCGGCTTTCCCTTTTTCGCCACGCAGATGTGGAAATTCGTCGCGCCGGGCCTTTATGCGAAGGAAAAGAAGGCGCTGCTGCCGTTCCTGCTGCTGACGCCGGTATTCTTCATCGGCGGCGCGGCGTTCGCTTATTACGTCGCGATGCCCTGGGCGCTGCACTTCCTGCTCAGCTTCCAGGGGGAGGTCGGCGGCGTGGAGCGCGAAGCGCTGCCCGCGATCGGCAATTATCTCAGCTTCGCGACCCGCTTCCTGTTCGGCTTCGGAGTGGCGTTCCTGCTGCCGATCCTGTTGATGATCCTGGAACGCGCCGGATTGATTACCCTGCAGCAGCTGACCAAGTCGCGGCGCTATGCGATTGTCGGGGCAGTGGCGATTGCGGCGGTGCTGACGCCGCCCGATGCGGTGTCGCAGATCCTGCTCGCGACCCCACTCTACCTGCTTTACGAATTCGCGATCATCGCCATTCGGCTGACGCATTGGCGGGCCGCGCGCCGGGCGGGCGTTTCGGAAGCCGAAGCTGAAAGCTGAAAAAATGCGGGCCCGGAAGCGCCACCGGGGGGGGAGGGTTGGCGGTTCCGGGCCCATTTAAGCGGATAGCGAGAGCGGGGGGGCAAAAGGTCACTATCCGAACTGCTTAACGCACCTGCTTTTGGGGCGGTTCCAGCGGTTCAAATATTTTTTCGGCTGGACCCGTAACGACCCGCTAACGAGGCGGGAATACGGGCAGATCGACACTGTAGCGGCCAAGCTTCCGTTCGAGCGTCGAGCGGAGCTGTTTGGCCAGACCGGCGATAATCCGCTCGAACTGCTCTTTTTCCCGGTCGTCGGTCTTGTCGGGCACCAGCACGGGGCTGGCCATGGTCAGCCGAGCGGTGATCTCGCTGGTCCGCTGGACGGTGATCTCCACCGGCTCGTCGGGTCGCCGAAGCATGGCGAACTCGACCACCTCGGTGATCAGAAAGGCGGCGCTGACGGCCACGTCCTGGGTCGTATGCAGCGGCTCGACCTCCAGGTCGATCGCCAGCTTGCGCGCGGCTTCCGGAGCGGTGGCGCGAAGCTCCGCGGCCAGTTCGGACATCAGGGGGCGCAACGAAAGCCCGCGGCTTTCCTCCATTTCCGCATAATGATTGCGGTGGACGATTGCCAACGCACCGACCCGGCGCCCGATCGCTCCATAGGCAGCGCGCGCCTCGGGCGTTTCCGCGGTGCGGCCGTGAATGCTCAGCAGGGACGCGATCACCTGCAGGTTGTTCTTCACCCGGTGGTGAACTTCGCGGACCAGCCGGCGCTGCCCGTCCAGCGCCGCGGTCATGTCGGTTTCCGATTCCTGGACGCGGGTCATCGCCCGGGCGAACGCGTCCCTGAGCGACTGGATCTCGGTCGCGGGACCAAGCTTCGTCGGCAGGTCGGCCGCCGGTTCGCCCGGTTCGTACAGCGACACGGCGCGCTGCAGCCGGCGAAGCGGCTGGATCAACAGTCGGTGGACCATCAGCCAGGTCATCAGCGCCGCGATGAACCACATCACCATCGGCAGCAGGATGAGCAATTTGTCGACAACGTTGACCTCGGGCACGCTCCCCTGGACCTCAGCGACCAGCCGCCCGTTGCCGATCGGCAGCCGCGACATGGACGGCCGTTGCCCCGACGGGGTCGGCTCCATCGGCATGACTTCCATTTCACGCTCGCGGTCGCGGATGATCATCCCGTCGACACCGCGAGTGCCGGCGAGCGCGGCGGCGCGCAATTCCTCGCTGCGGATCAGCGAGGTGACGATTCCGCCGACGACGCCTTCGTGCAGGATGATCGCATTTTCGCTGGGCGCGACCCGCAGCGTGATCGCGCCGGGTGCGATGGGTGGCAGCTCGCCAATGTCGTCGAGCGTGCCGACGCTACACATTTCCGTGCCGTCTTCGCGCTGCAGCCGGAATTGCTGGACGACCGCCGGTGCAATGCTCAGCGAGCGGCGGATCCGGTCGCACGGCTCGGACAGGTCGAGCCGGCCGTTGGCCGCGATCCTTAGCGCGAGTGCGTTACGGGCGAGCAGGCTTTCGACGCCGCGGGTCGCGGTCCGCGCCCGTTCGTGGGATTGGGATTCAAGCGCGTCGTTCGCGTCCTTGAGGCCACTATAGGCGACCGCGCCGAGGCCAAAGCCGATCGGCAGCAACGCGGCCGTCAGGATCAGCAGCAGCTTGGCAGGTGTGGATAATTCCGAGAATCGTTCGGCTGCCGACGGCACTGTTCAGGCCTCCAGCCGGAATGGCTCAGCTAAGCTTGCCGAGCAAATCGAGGAAATCGTCGGGAACGTCTTCGCGCAAGGTCTCGTCGTAAACCGTGCGCAGGGCACGGCCAACGCTGCTGACTCGCCCGCCGCTCTTGTCGGCTCGCTTGCCACCATCGTCCTTTTTCTCGCGCTTCGTCTTGGCGCTCTTCTCGTCGCCCAATTTGTCACTCAATCTGTTCTGTCCCCCAGCGGGCGCTGGCGCCACGATTAATTCTTTGCGGGCTAATGACGAGCGTCCGCCAAGACTCCGCGACGTCGTCCCACTTGCCCTATCGTCGGCGCTCTCGCCCCGTCAATGACCAGGCAATAGCCCCGTGCACGGGAGCGAAACCAAATGGCCGGTGCTTTGTTCCACCCTCGGAGAATCTCTGCGGGGGAGCAGCCGGATGCCTGGCGCCGGTCCTTCCAGGGTTGCAACGAAGCCGGTGCCTGCCCAATAGGCGGTTACACCCGGAATTTAGGAGACCCCTTGTTTATGTCGCTTGGTCAGGAACTCGCCCCACATCTGCCTTTCCTGCGCCGCTATGCGCGCGCCTTGACCGGCAGCCAGGCGCACGGCGACGCCTTCGTCCGCGCGACGCTCGAAGCGATCGTTGCCGAGCCGGATGAATTTCCGCGCGACGTCGATGCCCGGCTTGGCCTGTACCGCACCTTCCACGCCATCTGGTCCACCGCCAACGTCGAAGAGGGCGAGGAACCGAGCGACAGCATCGCCGGAGCTGAAGGCATTGCCCACGCCCGCCTGTCGAAGATCACGCCGCTGTCGCGCCAGGCGCTTCTGCTGACGTCGCTGGAAGGCTTTTCGTCCGACGACGCGGCCTATCTTATCGGCGCCAGCGCTGAAGACGTCGATTCGCTGGTGTCCGAAGCGCTTCAGGAAATCGAGCGCCAGACGCTGACTGACGTCCTCATCATCGAGGACGAGCCGATCATCGCGATGGACATCGAAACCATCGTCCGCGACCTTGGCCACAACGTCACCGGCGTTGCGGTCACCCGCGACGAAGCGGTCGCCGCCGCGCGCCAGAGCCCGCCGGGCCTGGTGCTTGCGGACATCCAGCTGGCCGACGATTCCAGCGGCATCGACGCGGTCAAGGATATCCTCGCCGAATTCTCCGTGCCGGTGATTTTCATCACTGCCTTCCCGGAACGCCTCTTGACCGGGACTCGCCCCGAACCCACCTTCCTGATCACCAAGCCGTTCCAGCGGTCGACCGTTAAGGCGGCGATCGCCCAAGCGTTGTTCTTCGACGCCGCGACGGTCCCGGCCTGACCGATCGTTGCGGTTGGGGAACTAGTGTCAGACACGCGGCGTTGGCGGCCGAACGAAGGGATTTGAGCGGAAAAGCGATGAAGGACGATCATTCAGAACATCTGACGACCACCGAAGCGCGTGGCGGCACCAACCAGCATATGGGCCGCGTCGTGCTGTTCGTCGGAACCGGCCTGGTCGTCGTCATCTTCGCCGTGCTGTTTTTCGTCGGATCGTTGTGACGGGGCGATTCTTCATCTCGTCACACAGGGTTCCGATAAGCTTAGGTTCAGCGTTCTGCAGCCAGTTGCGTGCGCCTATTGAAGGTAGCGGGGGTTAATGGCGGCAGATAACGATCAGCAGACGGCAATGCCGCAGGGCGAACCGGTCCCGCTATCCGATCCGGAATTCAAGGATCAGCTGGCGGCCGTCATTCCGCACCTGCGCGCGTTCGGCCGGTCGCTGTCCGGCAGCCGGGACCTTGCCGACGACCTTGTCCAGGAAACGCTGCTCAAGGCATGGGCGGCGCGCAAGCGCTTCCAGGCCGGCACGAACATGCGCGCCTGGACCTTCATCATCCTGCGCAACCTGTTCCTCAGCCAGATGCGGCGCGCCCGCTTCAAGGGCGAATGGGACGAGCTTACCGCGTCCAAGATCCTCGCCGCGCCGGCCAGCCAGGACCGGCACATCGAACTGGCCGACATGCAGCGTGCGCTAATGCATCTGCCGCAGCCGCAGCGCGAGGCGTTGATCCTCGTCGGCGCCGGTGGTTTCGCTTACGAGGAAGCGGCGGAAATCTGCGGGTGCGCCGTGGGCACGATCAAGAGCCGCGTGGCGCGTGGGCGCGTCGCGCTTGAGGCGTTGCTGTCGAGCGGCAAGCTGCCGTCGCGGCGCCAGCACAAGCAGGATCCGAACAAGTCCGCGCTGCAGACCATCATGGGCGAAGTGGACGACCTCAGCCGCGATATGGGGTGATGGCTTCGGGCGGTGCCCCGCAGCCTGCCGAAAAACTCTAGTTCAGGCGACGCAGAAGATCGTCGAAATCCCGGGCGGTGGGATCGCTCGCGGCCGTCTCGAACGCGCGCCGCAGGGCCCTCATGACGCCCTCGTGCTCGGGCGGCATGTCCAGCCTTATGGGTTGGCGGTCGAGTTCCACGTTCTGCTTGTCCATCGCCTTCAAGTTTTTCATTCCGAACTCCAACGACATCGCCGCTGTTTAGGTTCCTATTTCACCCCGATTCAGGCACAGGCGGGCGGTGAGTGTGACAAAGCTGCGACAGGTCGAGCGGGATGGGGCGGCAGAGCGAGCCAGGGCCTATTCGCCCTTCCTGCGGGAAGCGATGGCGGCGCGGTCCGACATCCTCGAAACCTTTCTCACCGATGGCTCGCTCAAGGCCGCCGAGCAGGCGGTCGCCGCGGGCGGGGAGAGCGTCGACGTCGAACTTCGCCGCCGCCGGCTCGGGCTGGCGATGGCCGCGGCGCTGGGCGATCTGTCCGGTGAACTGGACCTTGAGACCGTTACCGGCCTGCTGTCCGATTTCGCCGACGGGGCCATCGACCGGGCGATTGCCGCGGCGCTGATCGAACGGTGCCCCGATGACGAGCCGCGCGGGGTCACCGCGATCGCGCTTGGCAAGCTTGGCAGTCGCGAACTGAATTTCTCGTCCGACGTCGACCTCATCCTCCTGTTCGACCCGCGTACGATGCCGTGCGCCGGTCGGGACGACCCCGGCCAGGCTGCGGTGCGTATCGGCCGCCGGGTCGTCGAAATCCTGCAGAAGCGGACGGCCGACGGCTATGTCGCCCGGGTCGACCTCCGGCTGCGGCCGTCGCCCGAAGTCACGCCTATCGTGCTCCCGGTCAACGCCGCCATTTCCTATTACGAATCCGCGGCCGTGGGCTGGGAGCGCGCCGCCTTCATCCGCGCGCGCTGCTGCGGCGGCGACCGCGCGCTGGGCGCCAGCTTTCTCGATGCGATAGAGCCGTTCGTGTGGCGCCGGGCGCTCGATTTCGGCGCGATCGAGGAAGTGCGGGCCATCGGCGAACGGATCCGTGATCATTATGCGGAGCGCCAGCGCTTCGGACCCGGCTTCGACCTAAAGCGCGGCCGCGGCGGCATCCGCGAAGTCGAATTCTACGCCCATGCGCAGCAATTGGTGCACGGCGGGCGCGAACCGGACCTGCGCTGTCCGGCGACGCTCGACGCGTTGCAGGCCCTGTCGGGCGCCGGCTACCTCGACAGCAGCCTCGCGGCGGACATGGCCGAAGCGTATCGCCGGCTGCGTACCATCGAGCATCGCGTGCAGATGATCGACGACCAGCAGACGCACCTGATCCCGCGCACCGACGCGGCGGTCGCCACGGTCGCCCGGCTGCACGGCTTCGAAGACGGCGAGGAAATATTCAACTGGCTGCGCCCGTCGGTGGAGCGGGTGGGAACGGCGTTTGACGCGTTGACCGACGACAAGGGCGAACGCCTGCCGAACGATGCGGCGACGCTGCACGGCGAGCTGGCGGCGATGGGATTTCCCGACGCCGAGACCGCGGCGCGCCGGATCGGCGAATGGCGCTCGGGACGGCCGCGGTCGCTTCGGTCGCCGGCGGCCAAAGAGGCGTTCGAAGGCATGTTGCCCGGACTGGTGCGGGCGATAGCGGGGAGCGCGGACCCGATGCGCGCGCTCAACCGGTTGAGCGACGTCGTCGAGCGGCTGCCCAGCGGGGTCAATCTTTACCGGCTGCTGGAGGCGCGGCCGGCGCTGACCACCTTGCTGGCGCGGATCCTGGCCCATGCCCCGGCGCTGTCCGACCAGCTGGGACGACGGCCGGAGCTGCTGGACTCGCTGCTCGATTCCTCCTGCTTCGACCCCCCCCCGCCGGTCGATGAGCTGCTGGCCTTCCTCAAGGCAGAGATGAAGGACCTGCCGTACGACCTCGCGCTCGACCGCGCGCGGCAGCTGGTCAACGAACGTCGCTTTGCCCTTGGCGCGCAACTGATCGACCTGCGCGAACCGCCCATGCGGATCGGCGAGGGCTATGCGCGGGTCGCGGAAGCGACGCTGGTCGCGCTGACCGATGCCGCCGTGGCGGAATTCGAACAGACTCACGGCCGGATGGGCGATGCGGAACTGCTTATCCTCGGCCTCGGCCGGCTGGGCGGCGGCGTCCTGACCGACGCCTCCGACCTCGACCTCATCTATCTGTTCACGCCGACCGAAGCGGAGGCATCGGACGGGCGCCGGCCATTGGGACCGGCGGACTATTTCAATCGGCTCGGGAATCGCATCAGCGCCGCGCTCAGCGTGCCGACGCCCGCCGGGCCGCTGTACGACGTCGACACCCGGCTTCGCCCGCAAGGCGCGCAGGGCATGCTGGTCGTTTCGCTCGAAGGGTTCGCGGCCTACCAGGCCAATCAGGCATGGACGTGGGAGCATATGGCGCTGTTGCGGGCCCGGCCGGTGTATGGGTCCGAAGGCGGGCGAGCGCGGCTTGATGCGATCATCGAACAGGTGCTCGCCGCGCCCGCCGATCGTCCCAAGCTGGTCGCGGACGCAACCGCGATGCGCGACGAAATGGCGCGGCACAAGCCGGCGTCGGGACCGCTGGACGTCAAGCTTGGCGAGGGCGGGCTGGTCGACCTGGAGTTCGCGGTCCACGTCCTCCAGCTGGCGACCAAGGTCGGAATCGATCCCCGCATGGACCAGGCCGTGGAGGCGCTTGCCGAGGCAGGATTGGTCGAGGAAAAAATTGTTTCAGCACAACAGTTGTTGAACGAAATGCTGATCACGATCCGCCTTGTGGCACCGGAGACCACGACCCCAAGCGAGGAAAGCTGTGAGCTGATGGCGCGGGCGTGCGGTGCAGCGGACTGGACGGAGCTGGTGGCGCGGCACGACGCGGCCCGGGCCCAGGTCACGGAGTTATGGACCAAGGTGAAGGAGAGGACTTTCGATGATCGATGAAGGCGACCGCGCACCCGCGCTCGACGTGGCGACAAGCGGCGGACAAACCGTCAACCTGGCCCGGCCAGGACGGCCGCTGGTGCTGTACTTCTATCCCAAGGACGACACGTCCGGCTGCACCCGCCAGGCGCAGGACTTCACCGCCATGGCCGGCGATTTCGAAAAGGCCGGCGCGACCGTCATCGGCGTGTCCCGCGACCCGATGAAGAAGCATGAGAAGTTCATCGGCAAGTACGACCTCAAGGTCCCGCTGGCTTCCGACGAGGACGGGCAGGTGTCCGACGCCTTCGGCACCTGGGTCCAGAAGAGCATGTACGGTCGCAAATATATGGGCATGGAGCGCTCGACCTTTCTCATCGGTGGCGACGGCCAGGTGCTCAAGGTCTGGCGCAAGGTGAAGGTGCCGGGTCATGCCGAGGAGGTGCTGAAGGCGGTCCGCGACGCATGAGCGGTGTCAAGGTCCGGCGGCTGGTGCCGGCGGACATCCGCGTCATGCAGGACATGTCGCGCATGTTCGCCGCGGCGTTCGACGAGCCGGAGACTTATGCCCGGCCGCCGCGCGCGGCCTATCTCGACCGGCTGCTCGGTAACCCCGGCTTCGTCGCGCTTGCCGCCTTGCACGACGGGGAGGTCGTCGGCGGCCTGATCGCCTATGAGCTTGTTAAATATGAGCGCGAGCGCAGCGAATTCTACATCTACGACCTTGCCGTGGCGGAGGAGCATCGCCGGCGCGGCATTGCCACCGCGCTGATCGCCGAGGTCTGCCGCATCGCCGCGGCCAACGACGCGGAGGTCGTGTTCGTCCAGGCCGACCATGGCGACGATGCGGCGATCGCGCTCTACACCAAGCTCGGCACCCGCGAGGACGTGATGCATTTCGACATTCCCGCGCGTTGAGACGGCAAGTAGGGATTTGAAACGGATCGCGCGCTCATGCTAGCGCCGCCGCAACGCAGCAGGAGCAATGGGCTTGGCCGAATTCACGCTTCCCCGGAACAGCAAGATTACCAAGGGCCGGACCTACAAGGCGGAAGCCGGCGGCAAGTCCAAGACGTTCAAGGTCTATCGCTACGATCCGGACAATAGCGCCAATCCGCGCTGGGACCGCTACACCATCGATCTCGAAAAGTGCGGGCCGATGGTTCTCGACGCGCTGATCAAGATCAAGAACGAGATCGATCCGACGCTGACGTTCCGGCGGTCCTGCCGCGAAGGCATTTGCGGGTCGTGCGCGATGAACATGGACGGCCGCAACGGGCTTGCCTGCACCACCCCCATCGCGGACCTGAAGGGCGATATCCAGATCACGCCGCTGCCGCACATGGACGTGGTCAAGGACCTCGTGCCCGACCTCAGCCATGCCTATGCCCAATATGCATCGATCCAGCCGTGGCTGAAGACGGTGACGCCCGCGCCCGCCGGCAAGGAACGGCTGCAGTCGCCCGCCGACCGCGCCAAGCTCGATGGGCTTTACGAGTGCATCCTGTGCTTCTGCTGCTCGACCAGCTGTCCCAGCTATTGGTGGAACGCCGAGAAATTCCTCGGTCCCGCGGTGCTGCTGCAGGCCTATCGCTTCATCGCCGACAGCCGCGACGAGGCGACCGGCGAGCGGCTTAACGAACTTGAGGATCCGTACCGGCTGTATCGCTGCCACACGATCATGAACTGCGCCAACGTCTGTCCCAAGGGGCTCAACCCGGCGCAGGCGATCGCCCAGACCAAGAAACTGATCGCGGAGCGCGCCGCTTGAGCAGGGCGTCGCGCTGATGGCCGACGTTGGGCTGCCCAACGGCGCCCAGCCCGACCCGGAGCATGACGGCTGGTACAGCTGGGGCGATTTTCCCCGCAGCTCCTTCGCGGCCGCCACCGGGCGGCTGCTGTTCAGGCCCGACGGACCCGGGCGCGGCATCTGCCGCATGTTCCCGACCGACGCGCATCAGAACATGGGCGGATCGTTGCACGGCGGCGCGGTGATGAGCTTCATCGACATGGCGATGTTCGCCGGTGGCCGCTGCGCTGGCATGGCCGAGGGCCATTACGTTACGCTCGACCTGACCACGCACTTCCTTGCGCGCGGCCAGCCCGGCGAACCGCTCGACTGCCACGTGGAACTGGTCCGCCAGACCCGATCGCACGCATTCATGCAGGGGATCGTCCGCCAGGCCGGTGAGTCCTGCTACAGCTTCACCGGCACCTTGAAGCGCATCCGCGACCGCACCGCCACGGCATGACCGGTCCGGTCGGCCGAGCCTATGCGCAGCTTCTGGCGGGTGGCGAGTTACGCCCCGATGCGGCGCAGCAGCATGCGGTCGACGCGCTCGACCGTCTGGCGCAATCGCTGGGCCAGCGCCGCGGCCGGCTGTTCGGCCTGTTCGGCAAACGCGGCGGCGGCTGTTCCGGTGTCTACCTGTGGGGCGGGGTTGGGCGCGGCAAGTCGATGCTGATGGACCTCGCCTTCGCCCAGATCGATTTCGAGCCCAAGCGCCGGGTCCATTTCCATGCCTTCATGCTGGGCGTCCATTCGCGGCTCGCGACGGCACGGCAGAAGGAGGAGGGCGACCCCGTCGAGGAGGTGGCGGAGCACATTGCGGCGCAGGCCAAGCTGCTGTGTTTCGACGAGATGCAGGTGACCAATCCCGCCGACGCGATGATCCTGTCGCGCCTGTTCGGCAAGCTGCTCGACCACGGGGTCAAGGTCATCGCGACGTCCAACCGGCCGCCGCAGGACCTGTACAAGGATGGCCTCAACCGCGAGCTGTTCCTGCCGTTCATCGCGACGCTGGAAAGCCGTTTCGACGTGGTCGAGGTCAACGGCCCGACCGATTACCGGCTCGACCGGCTGGCCGGGGTCGACACGTGGCATGTGCCGAACGGCCCGGCCGCGACCGAAGCGCTCAGCCGCGCCTTCTTCCAGCTGACCGATTACAAGGTCGAAGACCGCGCCAAGGTGCCGAGCGAAGAGCTCGACGTCGGCGGCGGCCGCACCCTGCATGTGCCCAAAAGCCTCAAGGGCGTCGCCGTGTTTTCCTTCAAGCGGCTTTGCGGCGAGGCGCGCGGCGCCGCCGACTATCTCGCTATCGCCCAGCGCTTTCACACCGTCATCATCGTCGGCATCCCTGTGATGACCCGCGAGATGCGCAACGAGGCCGCGCGCTTCGTCACCCTGATCGACGAGTTCTACGAACATAAGGTGAAGCTGCTCGCCAGCGCCGATGCCGAACCCGAAGGCCTTTACCCGTCGGGCGACGGCAGCTTCGAATTCCAGCGCACGGTCAGCCGGCTCGAGGAGATGCGCAGCGCCGATTATCTTGCGGAAGGTCACGGACTGGCGACTTGACCGCGGCGGCCAGCGCCCTAGCCTTCGGCCACACGCTCGGGGAGACCAGATAATGCGCACATTCGTTCTTGGCCTGATCGCGGGCGCGGCCCTGGTCGCTCCTGCCGCGGTCGCGGCGCAAAGTCCGGTCAACGGGCCGATCGTCTTGTCCAAGGATTGGCAGGACAAGTCGCGGGCGCTGTACAAGACGGCAATCGAAATCCCGACCGTCGCGGGCCGTGGCGCACCGCACAAGCAGATGGCCGACTGGCTGACCGGCGAATATCGCAAGAACGGCTGGGCCGCGAGCGACGTCCAGGTGCTGCCTTACGACGGCAGCGACGAGAAGAAGTACGCCGTCTACGCGCGGTGGCCGGCCGCCCAACCGTCGGGCAAGAAGCCGATCCTGATCATCGCGCACATGGACGTGGTAGAAGCCAAGCGCGCCGACTGGGAGCTCGACCCGTTCAAGTTCGTCGAAAAAGACGGCTATTTCTACGGGCGCGGGACCAGCGACGACAAGCAGGGCGTGATCGCCACCACCGCCGCCCTGTTCAAGCTGCGCGCCGACGGGTTCAAACCGGACCGCGACATCATCGTCTTTTACAGCGGCGACGAGGAAACCGACGGCAAGGGCGCGCTCATGGCGGCCAATGACTGGCGCAAGCTGACCGATGCCGAATTCGCGCTCAACGCCGATGCCGGCGGCGGTGCCTGGGATGCCAGCGGCCGGTCGCTTGGCTTCGGGCTCCAGACCGCCGAGAAAATCTACCAGGACTATCGGCTGACCGCGACCAACCGCGGCGGCCATTCCAGCCGGCCGCGACCGGACAATGCGATCTACGACCTGTCGCGCGCGCTGCTGAAGCTGGGCGAGCATCGCTTCGTACCCAAGCTCAACGAGACGACGCGCGCTTATTACACCGCGCGCGCAGTGCAGGAGGGGAATAGCCCGCTCGGCAATGCGATGCGCGCGTGGCTGGCCAACCCTGACGACGCCAAGGCGGCCGACGCGATCGAAGCGAGCGAACTGGAGGTCGGCACCACGCGCACGCGCTGCGTCGCCACCATGCTCGACGGCGGACACGCGCCCAACGCTTTGCCGCAGAAGGCGGAGGCGAACGTCAATTGCCGTGCCTTGCCGGGCAGCACGGAGGCCGAATTGACCCAGGAACTGCAGGCGATCGTCGGCCCGTCGATCAAGGTCGCCACCGTCGGTCCGTTCAAGCCGAGCCCGCCGTCGCCGCTGCGCGACGACGTGGTCGGCGCCTACACCAAGACGGTGCGGTCGATGTACGGCAACGACATCCAGATCGTCCCGCAAATGTCGACCGGGGCCACCGACGGTCTGTTTTTCCGGCAGGTCGGGATTCCGGTCTATGGCGTCGACATGACCTGGGGCATCAGTCCGGTTGACGAGCGCGCGCACGGACTCGACGAACGCATGCCGGTGCGCGCTTTCTACAACGACGTGGCCGGGTGGGAGATGTTGATCCGCGATCTCGCGGGCTGACCGGCATCTCCGGGCCACCGAAACGAAATAACGAAGGAATGACCATGAACCGAACCGTCCTCGCCCGGCTTGCCGCGACCACCGCGATCCTCGTGTCCGCGCCGCTCGCCGCGCAGGCCCCGATCGTTCAGCCGGGCGCGCCGGGTCAGCCGGCCCGCGTGCTCAACGCGACGGACGCGATCAAGCTGGCACGGACGGCGTATTCGCCCGGCGACGTTGCCTTCATGCAAAACATGATCGTTCACCACGGGCAGGCGGTGGAAATGGCGGCGCTGGTCAAGTCGCGCACCAACAACGAAAAGATCGTCAAGACCGCCGACCGCATCGACGCCAGCCAGAAGGACGAGATGAAGTTTATACGCGAGTGGCTTGCCTCGCGCAACGAGCAGCTGGCGATGGCCGGGATGGGCCACGCGTCGCACACCATGGAAGGCATGGCGACGCCGGAACAGATGGCGGCGCTGGCGGCTGCGCGCGGCACGGCGTTCGACCGCTTGTTCCTCCAGCTGATGATTGCTCACCACAAGGGCGCGGTCGACATGGTCGACGAACTGAAGGAGCAGCCGGGTACCGCCTACGACCCGGTGATGTTCGAATTCACCAACGACGTGGTGACGGAACAGCAGGCGGAGATCGACCGGATGAACGGCGTCCTCGCCGGCCTGTCGCAGGACCCGCGCGTTGCTCTCAAGGCCGGGCTGACCGACGCCGGCGAAGCCATCTTGAACCTGCGCAAGGTCGCCGTGCTGCCCAAGCCGGCGGGCTTCTTCGATCCCGCCAACCCGGCCCAGCTGCAACCGATCAAGCCGGCCAAGGAAGGCGAAGCGAAAAAGCCGGCCAAGGCCGGCGAGGAGGAAAAGCCGCAGTTCGGCGAGCGCGGATCGCTGCTCAGCTTCGCCAATACCGACATGGCCTTTTCCGGCGACCTTATGGTGGCCGGCAGCTATCACGGCTTCAACGCCTATCGCCTTGGCGCAGACGGCGTCCCGGCGCTGATCAGCTCGACCGTCTGCCCCGGCGGACAAGGCGACGTTTCGATCGCCGGCAACCTGTTGATCATGAGCGTCCAGGACAGCCGCGCGCGCGTCGACTGCGGGCTTCAGGGCGTGACCGAGCGGAACAGCGCCGAGCGTTTCCGCGGGATCCGCATTTTCGATATTTCCGACGTCACCCGGCCACGCCAGGTCGGGCAGGTGCAAACCTGCCGCGGCAGCCATACCCATTCGATCGTAAGCGCCGACGCCCGGCGGATCATCGTCTACAATTCCGGCACATCCTACGTTCGCGACGCGAAGGAATTGCCGGGCTGCTATGACTCCGCGGGCAATGACACCGCCCTGTTCAGCATCGACGTGATCGAAATCCCGGTCGCGACGCCGGCCCGCGCACGGATCGTCAACCGGCCGCGCGTCTTCGCCGCCGACGGGCGCATTGCCGGCCTGTGGAAGGGGGGCGACCATGGCGAGGGGACGCAGGAAACCAACGTCACCAACCAGTGCCACGACATCACCGCTTTTCCGGCCAAGAAGCTGGCCGCGGGCGCCTGCTCCGGCAACGGCATCGTCCTCGACATTTCCGATCCGCTCAATCCCAAGCGTATCGACGACGTCACCGACAACGGTTTTGCCTATTGGCATTCGGCGACCTTCAACAACGACGGGTCGAAAGTGCTGTTCACCGACGAATGGGGCGGTGGCGGACGGCCGCGCTGCCAGGCGGGCGATCCAACGAACTGGGGTGCCAACGCCTTCTACGCCCTGGACAACGGCAAGCTGAAATTCCGCGGGCACTACAAGCTGCCGGCGCCGCAGACGGACAAGGAAAATTGCGTTGCCCACAACGGGTCGATCATCCCGGTTCCGGGCCGCGATATCTTTGTCCAGGCATGGTACCAGGGCGGCATCAGCGTGATCGATTTCACCGACGCCACCAAGCCGGTCGAAATCGCCTATTTCGACCGCGGCCCGGTCGACAAGGACCAGTTGATCACCGGCGGTTACTGGTCGGCATATTGGTACAAGGGCCGCATCTACGCGACCGAGATCACGCGCGGCATCGACGTCTTCGCGCTGGCGCCGAGCCAGTTCCTGTCAGCGCAGGAAATCGCGGCGGCCGAAGCGGCGGAATATCCCGACAATCGCTTCAATCCGCAGACGCAAACGCAGGCCTATTGGCCCAAGGGCGTCGCGGCGAAGTAACGCTGCGCGCTATTCGGTCGCGCTGTCGGGTAAGGCGAAGGGCGGGCTTTCCGCCTTCATCGTGGCGACTTCGGCAAGTCCGGCAACCGACCCGGTGGAGAACAGCTGTTCCTCCATCCGGTCGAAGGACGGATCATTCGGCACATGCGTGCCGAACGGCGCAATGATGTGCACCGAATTGGGGAATCGCTTGCGGGCGATCTCGCCCAGGCTGGGCGGGGTGACCGGGTCCAATTGTCCGGACACCAGCACGACCGGGACCTGCGAAACGGGCGGGTCATAGAAGCCGGCCGGCGGGCGGCCCTTCGGCCAGACCGAGCAGGCCGCCAGCTGCCCCGTCGTCCGGGCGGTGCCGAGGAACGTGCCGCGGCTCATCCGCGCCGGTTCGTCGGGCGCGATCCGCCACGAATCCTCGCTGCAGGCGACGGAAAGCAGCAGGCCGACCCGCAGGGCTTTCGAGAAGCCGCGCGAGCTGTTCATTGCCGCCGTCGCGAAGGGCACGAAATCGCCGGACTTTGCCCGGTGAAGCAGCAACGGGATGCGGCGCTGCTGGTCGATGCCGTAGAGCATCACGCGGAGCGCGCCGGCGAAAGCGGCGTCGGTCAGTGTCACGGTAATCGGCGCCTTGGTCGCCGGATGGGGAATGACGACTTCAGCCGGCTTGGCCTTCAGCTGCGCCATCAGCGTCGGCACGATCGTTTCCAGATCGGGATAGGCCGCCTTGCACGCCGGCTGGGCGCGGCATTGTTCGAACGCCAGGTCGAGCGCGCGTTGCGATGCGGGCGCATGGTCCAGCGGCGACCGGCTTTCGGGCGGCACCAGGCTGTACAGGGCCGCGGCGTGCACCGCGTCGGGGAACAGCCGGATATACTCGATCGCGGCGCGGGTGCCGTACGACCCGCCGACGATGTTGATCTGGCGGTAGCCGAGGGCCTTCCGCAACTCGTCCACGTCCTGCATCGAGATGGTCGTATTATATTGGGTAAGGTCGGCGATGCTCTGCAGCCGGTCGCGGCAGGCGGCATAGCCGACGCCGGCCGACAGGAACGGCCGCAGGTAGCTTTGCGGATCGGCGTCGGAGCCTTCCAGCCCGCAGTCCAGCCCGCTGTCCACCGCTGTGCCGCGCAGGTCGACGAAGACCAGGTCATGGTTCTGGCGGTGCCCCAATTCCCCGAAATATTGCGCCTGGTCGGTGCTGGCCTGGCCCGGTCCGCCGGAGAAAAAGAAGATGGGCGCCCTGGGCTCGGCGGACTTGGCGGGAATGACGACGGTTTTGAGCGTCAGCATGCGGCCGCCGGCAACGCTGCGGTTTTCGGGCACGACGAAGGTGCCGCAACGCCCGGCGACAGCGGCCGCGGGACCGCCGGTCGCCTCGTTGATTTGCGCCACGTCGCAAGGTTCGAGCTTGAGCCGGGCGAGCAGGTCCGGGGACGCCGCGGACGCCGGGGCGGCAGCGGCAAGGGCGAATAACGCAAGACCGATCACGGCGAACCTCCAACACGAGCCGGCCATTGGCTAGCATTCGTCGGGCGGGTCTGGAAGCGCGGCTGCGACCGATGGTGCAGCCAAGAAAAAGGGCCGGAGGATTGCTCCCCCGGCCCTGATGGTTTCGGTCGGATTGGACGGACCTAGAAGTCCATGCCGCCCATTCCGCCCATGCCGCCGCCGCCGGCCATCGCCGGGGACTTGTCCTCGGGGAGTTCGGCAACCGTGGCTTCGGTGGTGATCAGCAGACCGGCAACCGACGCCGCGTCCTGAAGCGCGGTGCGGACGACCTTGGTCGGATCGATGACGCCGGCCTTCACCAGGTTTTCATAGGTGTCGGTGGCGGCATTGAAGCCGAGCGTGTCGTCGTTGCCGTCGAGCAGCTTGCCCGAGACGACAGCGCCGTCGAAGCCGGCGTTCTGCGCGATCTGGCGGACCGGGGCGTAAAGCGCCTTGCGGACGATATCGACGCCGCGCGTCTGGTCGTCGTTCTGACCCTTCAGGCCTTCAAGCGCCTTGGTCGCGTACAGCAGCGCCGTACCGCCGCCCGGGACGATGCCTTCCTCGATCGCCGCCTTGACCGCATGGCGCGCGTCGTCGACGCGATCCTTGCGCTCCTTGACCTCGACCTCGGTGGCGCCGCCGACCTTGATCACCGCAACGCCGCCCGACAGCTTGGCCTGGCGCTCTTCCAGCTTTTCACGATCGTAATCGCTGGTGGTGTTCTGGATCTGCTGGCGGATCGCGGCGACCCGGCCGTCGATCGATTCCTTGGTGCCCGCACCGTCGACGATGGTGGTGTTATCCTTGTCGATGGTGACGCGCTTGGCGGTGCCGAGCATGTCGGTGGTGACGTTTTCCAGCTTGATGCCGAGGTCTTCGCTGATCATCTCGCCGCCGGTGAGGATCGCGATGTCCTCGAGCATCGCCTTGCGGCGATCGCCGAAGCCCGGCGCCTTGACGGCCGCGACCTTAAGGCCGCCGCGCAGCTTGTTGACGACGAGCGTGGCCAGGGCCTCACCCTCGATGTCCTCGGCGATGATCAGGAGCGGACGGCCCGACTGGACGACGGCTTCCAGGATCGGGAGCATCGCCTGCAGGTTCGACAGCTTCTTTTCGTGGATCAGGATGTAGGGGTCGCTAAGCTCGACCTGCATCTTTTCCGGGTTGGTGATGAAGTAGGGCGACAGGTAGCCGCGGTCGAACTGCATGCCTTCGACGACGTCGACTTCGAATTCCAGGCCCTTGGCTTCCTCGACCGAAATCGGGGCGTCCTTGCCGACCTTGTCGATCGCTTCGGCGATCTTGCGGCCGACTTCCTCGTCGCCATTGGCGGAAATAATCCCGACCTGGGCGATTTCGTTGGAGTCCGACACGTCCTTGGAACGGCCGGCGAGATCCTCGACGACGCGCTTCACGGCGATGTCGATGCCGCGCTTCAGGTCCATCGGGTTCATGCCAGCGGCAACCGACTTCATGCCTTCGCGAACGATCGCCTGGGCGAGGACGGTCGCGGTGGTGGTGCCGTCGCCGGCGATGTCATTGGTCTTCGAAGCGACTTCGCGGACCATCTGCGCGCCCATGTTCTCGAACTTGTCCTTGAGTTCGATTTCCTTGGCGACGGTGACGCCGTCCTTGGTGATGCGCGGTGCGCCGAAGCTCTTGTCGATGACGACGTTGCGGCCCTTGGGACCGAGCGTCACCTTCACGGCGTCGGCGAGGATGTCGACGCCCTTCATGATGCGCTCGCGCGCGTCACGGCTGAATTTCACGTCCTTGGCTGCCATCTGGCTACCCTTTCCTTGATTTCAAAAGTCTCAAAAGTCGCACTGCCTACGCGTGCGCGAAGATCATTGGCGTCAGCCAACGATCCCCAGAATGTCGCTTTCCTTCATGATGATCAGGTCTTCACCGTCGATCTTCACTTCGGTGCCCGACCATTTGCCGAACAGGATCTTGTCGCCGGCCTTGACGTCGAGCGGGGTCACCTTGCCCTCTTCGGACTTGGCACCGCCGCCAACGGCGACGACTTCGCCTTCCTGCGGCTTTTCCTTTGCCGAATCGGGAATGATGATCCCGCCGGCGGTCTTTTCGTCAGCCTCGACCCGGCGGACGAGAACACGGTCGTGAAGCGGCCTGAAACCCATAAAATAGCCCCTATGTCGTAGTTGAACCTAAAGCTGGCACTCCCATCGGGAGAGTGCCAGCGACAGGGCGCATATGGGTAGCATCCCGGGGCCCGTCAACAGGCCGCAACGCCATTTTGATCAGGCGTTGGGCGGACGGGTCAGGCCGAGCTTTTCGCGCATCGACCAGCGCGCCGCCATCAGTACCGCGACGCTGGCAAGGCCGATGGCGAGGCCGATCCAGATGCCCAGCCCTTGCCAGTTCTGGCCGAACGCCAGCCAGCTGCCGATGCCAAGGCCGAGCGCCCAATAGCCGAACAGCGCGAACAGCAGCGGCCAGCGGGTATCGTGCAGCCCGCGCAGCATGCCCGCGCCGATGACCTGCGCGCCGTCGACGATCTGGAACACGGCGGCGACGCTGACGAAGGTGACCGCCAGGTCGCGGACCGTCGCGCTGCTGGCCGGGCCGAGGAACAGGCCGACCAGTTCGCCGGGAAAGATCCACATGCCGATGGCCATCGTCGCCATGAACAGGACGCCGACAAGCCACGCGGTCCAGCCGGCGCGGGTGATGCCGTCGCGGTCGCCCGCGCCAAGCGCCCGCCCGACGCGGACCGTGGCGGCCTGGCTGAGCCCCATCGGGACCATGAAGGTCAGCGCCGCGATCTGCAGCGCGATGGCGTGCCCCGCGACCGCCGGCGCGCCGATCCAGCCCATGAAATAGGCGGCCAGCGCGAAGACGCCCATTTCCAGCGCCATGGTGATGCCGATCGGCGCGCCCAGCCGGACCATCGCCAGCGTCCGTTCGCTATCCAGCCGCCACCAGCGGCCCCAGACGTGGAAGCGGCGGAACAGGCGTTGGCGCTGGACCACGGCGGCCAGCGCGGCGCAGGTGACCAGCCAGGTCAGCGTGCTGCCGATGCCGGCGCCAATCAGGCCCAGCGCGGGCAGGGCGAGATGGCCGAAGATCAGCGCCCAGCTGAGCAGGGCATTGAGCGCGATTCCGGCGAAGCTGAGCCACAGGACGATGCGCGGCTTTTCCAGCGCCGACACGAACAGGCGCAGCAGCTGGAACACCAGCCACGGCGCGGTGCACCACATGTAGGCGCGCAGGAACGTCTGCCCCGCGTCCGCCAGTTCCGGCGCCTGGCCGAGCGCACGCATGATCGGCGCCGAGTTCCACAGCAGCAGCCAGTAGGGCGGCATGGTCAGGATGAGCAGCCACAGCCCGGCGCGGAACGTGCGGCGGACGTCGCGCACGGCGTTGAAGCGGCGGCCCAGCGCGGTCGCCATCATCGGCGAGCAGGCCAACAAGAGCCCGAGCAGCAGCACGTTGATGGTGAAGGTGAGATTGAGCGCCAGCGTCGCCGCCGCCAGCTCCAGCTCGCCCAGCCGGCCGAGCAGGAGCACGTCGGTGGCCTGGATCACCTGCTGCGTGACGTTGGCGAGGATCAACGGCCACGCCAGCGCCAGCGTCGCGCGGAGCTCGTCGCTCCACGGGGCGGGCGCTCTTGGCGCAATGGGTGCGGCGGTGGCCATCGCCGCTCGCGGTAGCGGCAGAGGTGGCTGTCGAAAAGATTTGGCCCAACGGCCCCGGGTCGGATAGCTGGAACGCGAACGAGAAAGGTTTTTTTGCGATGAAGTTCCTGTCGGCGATCTGGAAACTGCTGGTCGGTATCAAGGACGCGCTGGTGCTCGTCTTCATGCTGCTGTTCTTCGGCCTGCTGTATGTCGGCCTGTCGGCGCGGCCGACGCCGGTCGGCGACGGCGTGCTGGCGATGGAGCTGAACGGCGCGGTGGTCGAACAGCCCAGCCGCCCGAGCTATGCCGAACTGGCCGGCGGCAGCGGGTCGGTCACTCGCGAACACAGCCTGCGCGACGTAGTCGGCGCGCTCGACGCGGCGCGCGAGGACGACCGGGTCAAGGCGGTCGCGCTGGACCTCGAACGGTTCACCGGCGGCGGGCAGGTGGCGATGACCGACGTCGCCGACGCGGTCCGGCGGCTGCGCACCAGCGGCAAGCCGGTGTTGGCTTATGCCACTGCCTACAGCGATGACAGCTATCTCGTCGCCTCCGCCGCTTCGGAAGTGTGGATGGACCCGCTGGGCGCGGTGGCCATTGCCGGGCCGGGCGGCAACAACCTCTATTTCAAGGGCCTGCTCGACAAGCTTGGCGTGACCGCCAACGTCTATCGCGTCGGCACCTACAAGGCGGCGGTCGAGCCCTTCACCCGGTCCGACATGTCGGCGGAGGCGCGCGAGAATGCGCAGTCGCTGGGCGACGCGTTGCTGGAAAGCTGGCGCGACCAGGTGTTGAAGAACCGGCCCAAGGCGCGGGTCGCGGCTTACATGGGCAATCCGACAGGCGCGCTGGCCGCGGCGGGCGGCGACCTGGCCAAGGCCGCGGTCGGGTTCGGCCTGGTCGACAAGATCGCCGGGCGGCAGGCCTTCCAGGCGCGGCTGGCGGAACTGGGCGGCGAAGATGCCGCGGCCGCGGGCGGATATAAGCAGATCAAGCTGCGCAATTACGTGCGCGACGCCGTCACCCGCGACGACACCGGGTCAATCGGGGTCGTGACGGTTGCCGGGATGATCGTCGACGGCAAGGCGGCGCCCGGCACGGCCGGTGGCGACAGCATCGCCAACGTTATCGACAAGGCGGTCGCGGGCGGCGGGCTGGACGCGCTGGTCGTGCGGGTCGACAGCCCCGGCGGATCGGTGCTGGCATCCGAACGGATCCGCGAATCCCTCGTCCGTGCCAAGGAACAGGGCATTCCGATCGTCGTCTCGATGGGCAATGTCGCGGCGTCTGGCGGCTACTGGGTCGCGACGCCCGCCGATTATATTTTCGCCGAGCCGTCGACCATCACCGGGTCGATCGGCGTGTTCGGCGTCCTGCCGAGCTTCGAAGGGTCGCTGCAGAAGCTGGGCATCGGCGCCGACGGCATCCGCACCACGCCGCTGTCGGGCGAACCGGACATCCTCAACGGGCCGTCGCCGGTGGCCGACACGCTGCTGCAGGCCGGGGTCGATTCGATCTACCAGCGGTTCCTGCGCATCGTCGCGGAGTCGCGCCGCAAGCAGCCGGCGGAAATCGACCGCATCGCGCAGGGCCGCGTGTGGGACGGCGGCAGCGCGCGTCAGCTGGGGCTGGTCGACGGGTTCGGCGGGATGGAAGAAGCGGTGGCCAAGGCCGGCGCCCTCGCCAAGATCGACGATCCGCAGGACGAGGTCCGCTACCTCGACCTGCCGGAAAGCTTCGAGGACCAGCTGGTGGAAATGTTCGCCCGCGATACGGCGTCCGACGAAGACGCGCCCGATGCGTTCGCGGCGCTGGCGCCCGACTGGCGGGTGACGGACGCGCTGGTCGACTTGCGCACGCTGCTGACCGGGCCGCGCGTGCAGGTGCGGTGTCTCGAATGCCCGCCCAGCGCGCCGGCGCGCGTGAGCCGGGCCGACCTCGGCTTCTTCGCCGCGATCCGCGCCTGGCTAGGCTGAGCGCCGCCGCCGCCGGCGGATCGTCAGCGGCAGCATGACCAGCGCGAGCACCGTCGTCACCAAGGCGACGATGGCGAAGCCGATGATCAGCGGGTTGTGCGTATCCTCGCGGGTCTTCAGGTCCATGATGTGGAGGCCCCACATCCAGTCGTAGAAGCGCCAGAAGCGGGTGCGCGTCGCAACCACTTCGCCGGTGCGCGCGTCGACGTAGAAATTAGTGCCGTCGGTCATTCGCACCTGCCACGCGGGAATTTCCCGGCGCAGGTCGAGCGGCGGGTCATCGGCCGCGGTGCGGCTGACCCCGGCGATCCCGGCCTTGCCGCCGTAGCGGCTGGTGATTTCATGCGCGGCGGCGGTGGCGGAAACTTCGGGCAGCCAGGCGCCGGTGGCGGGATCGGCGATACGCACCTTGCCATCGGGGAGCGTCGCCACCCAGCGCGGGCCGGACGAGGAGGCCTTCAGAGTCAGCGACTGCAACGGCACGCCGTCGATCCGCGGGACGACGGGCGGGCGCTCCATGCGCACCGGGCCAAGGTCCTTCAGCAGGCCGGTGCCGCGCACTTCGTCGATCGGGCGGGCGACCATCACCAGCCCGGAAATGACCCAGAACAGGAAGGGCAGGCCGACGATCCAGCCCAGCCAGATGTGCCAGCGGCGAAGTTGCGAACGCATTGCCAATGAAATGTCCCTTTAACCGAAGGTTGCGATGCAGCGCTTCATCACTGCGATCGGCGGGCCGGCCTTGACCAGCGTCGCCAGCGCGGCGTTGCGCGCATCGTGAAGCTTGCCCGGATCGGTCCCGGCGCGCGCCCGGGTAGCGGCGCCAACGCGGTCTTCGATCGCGAGGTTGAAGTCGAAATATTTCGACAGTTCATTGTCGTACTTGCCCTGCTTGGCCAGGGCCGAGCGAAGAAAATCGCTGAGTTCGTCGCAGCCGATCAGGGCGTCGCCGCGGTCAGCGGGAAGGGTGACCGTTCGCACCGCGCTTGCCGGGTAAGCGGCGCGGCACTGGGGGATCATCTCCTCCCACTTGCGGCCGCTGACCTTGTCCTGGATTTCGGCCATCGTGTCCTGAACCTGGCTGGCGCGGGCGGAATCGAAGCGGCCGCCTTCGGCTCCGGCGAGCATCGGGAAATGCAGCACGCGGCCGATGGCGTCGATCGACAGGTCGGCGTTGATGTCCTTGGTCGCGACCCGCGCCGAAGCCGCTTCCACCGCGCCGCAGGTCGCCGCGCGCTCGATCGGGTCGGCCGGAAGCTCAAGCGACTTCGGCCCGCACGCGGCGAGCAGCAGGCTGGCGGACAGGACGACGGCTCTCATGGGCATGCCCCCTCGACGATCAGGCCACCGGCCTAACCCAAGTCGCAGGAGCCCGCTACCGGCTTAGACGTGGATCGGCTTGCCGGTCACCGCCATCGCCGATTCCTTGAGCGCTTCGGAATGCGTCGGGTGGGCGTGGCAGGTGTAGGCGATGTCTTCGCTGGTGGCGCCGAATTCCATCGCCAGCGCGGCTTCCGCGATCATCGTCCCGGCGACGGAGTTGATGCACCACACGCCGAGCACGCGGTCGGTCTTCGCGTCGGCGATGACCTTCACGAAGCCGTCGGGCTCGTGGTTGGTCTTGGCGCGGCTGTTGCCCAGCATCGGGAACTTGCCGACCTTGATCTCGCCGTCCGCCTTGGCCTGCTCCTCGGTCAGGCCGACGCCCGCGATTTCGGGCATGGTGTAAACGACGCTGGGGATGACGGCGTGGTTCACGATGCCGGTTTCGCCGGCGATGTTCTCCGCGACCGCGATGCCCTCGTCCTCGGCCTTGTGGGCGAGCATCGGGCCGGGGGTGACGTCGCCGATGGCATAGACTCCATCGACCTTGGTCATGAACCGGTCGTCGACTTCGATCTGGCCGCGCTTGTTCAGCTCAACGCCAGCCTTGTCGAGGCCAAGGCCTTCGGTGTTCGGCCGCCGGCCGATGGACACGAGCACGACTTCGGCCTCGAGCGTTTCGCTGTCGCCGCCTTTGGCCGGTTCCAGCGTCAGCGTGACGCCGCCATCGCCGGCCTTGGCGCCGGTGACCTTGGTGCCGAGCTTGAATTCGAAGCCCTGCTTCTTGAAAATCTTGCGCGATTCCTTGCGCACTTCCTCGTCCATGCCGGGCAGGATCTCGTCGAGATATTCGACCACGGTGACCTGGGCGCCCAGCCGCCGCCAGACCGAGCCAAGTTCCAGCCCGATCACGCCGCCGCCGATGACGACCATCGTCCTGGGCACCCGCGGCAATGCCAGCGCGCCGGTGGAATCGACGATCTGGTGCTTGTCGTTGTCGACTTCGACGCCGGGCAGGGGCGTGACGGACGAACCGGTGGCGATGATGATCGCCTTGGCCGTCACGGACTTGCCGGCGACCTCCACCGTGTGCGCGTCCTTGAAGGTGGCGAGGCCCTTCAGCCATTCGACCTTGTTCTTCTTGAACAGAAATTCGATGCCGCCGGTCAGGCCCTTCACCGCGTCCGCCTTCTGGCCGAGCATGGTGTCGAGGTCGAGTTCGACGTTGCTGGCCTTGATGCCCCACTTGGCCATCACGCCATGAGCGGCTTCCTCGTACAGCTCGGACGCGTGCAGCAGCGCCTTCGACGGGATGCAGCCGACATTGAGGCAGGTGCCGCCAAGCGTCTCGCGGCTTTCGGCGCAGGCCGTCTTCAGTCCGAGCTGCGCGGCGCGGATCGCGGCGACATAGCCGCCGGGGCCGGAGCCAATCACCAGGACGTCGAAATCGTAACTGTCAGCCATGCATTGCCTCGATCGAAAACAGGGACGGCGGCGGTCGGCCGCGTTGGCCGCTCATGTAGTGACGACGGGCGATTGTGGCCACCCCGCCGCATTCCCTGGGCGGGTAAGCATTTTTCAATCTCGAGCGCGTAGCAGCGTCGGCCTGGTGACGGGGGGTGGGACGATGGACAGCGGACAGCCGCCGCAGGACTGGCTGCTGGTCGACACGACCGGCGCCGACGACATCCGCTTTGCGCTGGTCGCCCCGTCGGACCGGCCGCATGTCGGTGCGGTGCATTCCGTGCCGCTGGCCGGCCTGCCGACCTTTACCGACGCCCTGCAAAGGTTCGAGCGCGACAGCGGCCATCCGCTGCGCGGCCGGGACTGCGTGCTGGCGATGGCCGGAGCGGCGTCGGGCGAGATGATCTCGATGACCCGGTCGCGCTGGACGATTACGCGCACCGGCCTGGAAGCGGTGTTCGGCAAGCCGGTGCGGCTGGTCAACGACGTCGCCGCCCGCGCCTGGGCGATCCGGTCAGGCCTTGCCCGCTGCGACACGCTGCGCGGAGCGGGCGCGCCGAGCCTGTCCAAGCCGGGACGAATGATGATGCTGCTGGTCGAAGACGGCGTCGGCGCGGCGATCGTCGATGTCAGCCGCGACGGTCGCCTGCGCATTCTCGAGACCGAGTGCGGCCACGTCGATTTCGCGCCGGCCAACAACGTCGAGGAAAAGCTGTCCGCCGCGCTTCGCGCCGGAGCGCCGTTCGTCAGCTGGGAACGGCTGCTGACGCTCGACGCGAAGGACCCGCTGTGGGCATCGGCCTGCCCGGAAGTCACCGAACTGCAGCGCGGCAAGGTCATCGCCGGGATACTCGGCCGCTTCGTCGTCAACATGATCCACGCGTTCGGCGCGTGGCAGGGCGTGGTCGTGACCGGCAACCGCGCCAGCCGCATCCTGTCCGGCGAAAACAGGCTCGCATTCGAAGGTCAGTTCACCGCTCGCCGCAACTTCTCGCGCCTCGTGATGGCCGCGCCCGTCTGGCAGGTCGACCAGCGCGAACCGGTGCTCAGCGGCGCCGCGGAATTGCTCGCCCAGCGCATGAGCGAGCGTGGACCGGGACTTTCGCGGGCGGCCTAAGCTTCGAGGTCGCCGGTATGTGATCTTTCGACACTGAGGAGCCGTCACAGCCGTCGCCGGCGAGCTTCAAGTTGTCGTCGGCATCTGGCCGACACTCCACGGCTGATCGATCCTATGGGCGAGAACCCTGCTCGCCCCTGCCACAGGAGCGAGCGGAGTCCGTCACGGTCTTGTCAATCGAGGCGATGGTCGACGATGAACCAGGCGTCCTCTTCCGCGTCATATTCGCACCGCCAATCGTCGTGAAACGTGCTTTGGGCGGCGCCAACAGTTGGAAAGATCCCCGCGCCGACCAGGCGTTCACGATCCTGTTTGGCGGATGCTGCTGCAGCGCGCTCGCATTCGCCGCGCGTTTCATACGCGACGCCCGTGGGGTGAGCGATCGCACTGCTCAGACCTACGGTTGCGCCCAGGAGAAGAATTGTCACTGCCATCTTTTTCATCATGTCCTCCTTTGAATGGATGAGGAGACGATGTTGAGCGCCGTCGGGCACCGATCCATGATCATCTGCTGATGATCAGCCGATGATCTTCTGATTGAACGCGGATGAAGAAGGCCGCCGTGCAATTGCTCGACAGTCGGGAGCTGAAATAGAGGGACTGTGCTCTTGTGTCCGCTGGCCACCCGGAGCAAACGTCGGCCGCGGTTTAAAGGTCGATCAACAGCCCTGTCGGGTCCTCGATCAAGCGCCCGCCTTCGACCCATTGCGGACATTGCCTTTCGCGCTAAGTTACCCGCAAAGGATCATCTTGATGCGTCAAAAGCTCGCGCTAATCTTTTGCGGTTCGATGCTGTTACACTCGCCAACGCTTGCCCAAGCTGTTCCTGAAGGCATGCAAAAAGAGGCGTCTGGCGCGTCCGATATCTGTGGAGTCGTAGGTCAAAACGCGCTCGCAATCCGTGAGAAGCTGAGAGCGGACCCAACGATTGATGAAGAGCCATCCGGCTCTAGCCGATTTGAGACGTACTTCTCCAAGGTCGAAACCATTCAGTGGACCGTCACTACAAAGGCAGACGCAGCCTATCCTGCCGTGACTTGTGTCCATCTTTTCGAGTCTGGAGGTGGCACGGATATGAATCGGCAAATGCGCTGCGACGCCAGCCAGAACGCCTGCGACTCTTTGTTTTTAGAGTTCCAAGCTCATGATGAGCAGATCAAGAGGCAATTGAGAGGCGGCTAATCCGCGCTGTCGTCGGCTTTCCACCCAAAGCGGACTTTCTCCGCCAACCCCTAAAGGTCGATCAGCAGCCTTGTCGGATCCTCGATCGCTTCCTTGATGCGGACGAGGAAGGTGACGGCTTCGCGGCCGTCGACCAGGCGGTGGTCGTAGGTCAGCGCGAGGTACATCATCGGGCGGATCACGACCTGTCCGTCGACCGCTACCGGGCGGTCTTCGATCCGGTGCATGCCGAGCACGGCGGACTGCGGCGGGTTGATGATCGGGGTCGACATCAGCGAGCCGAACACGCCGCCGTTCGAAATGGTGAAGGTGCCGCCCTGCATATCCTCGATGCCCAGCGTGCCTTCCTTGGCGCGCTTGCCATATTCGGCGATGGCGAGTTCGATTTCGGCGAAGCTCATGGCGTCGGCGCTGCGCACGACCGGCACGACCAGGCCCTTGGGCGCGCTGACCGCGATCGAGACGTCGAGATAGTCGTGATAGACGATCTCGTCGCCTTCGATCGACGCGTTGACCGACGGCACGTCGCGCGCGGCCAGCGCCACGGCCTTCACGAAGAAGCTCATGAAGCCAAGCTTGATGCCGTGCTTCTTGGCGAACAGGTCCTTGTAGCGTTCGCGCGCGTCGATCACCGCCGACATGTCGACGTCGTTGAAGGTGGTCAGCAGCGCGGCGGTGTCCTGCGCATCCTTCAGCCGCTTGGCGATGGTCTGGCGCAGCCGCGACATCTTGACCCGCTCCTCGCGGCGCTCGCCGGCGACGGCGGCCTTGGCCTGCGCCTTCGGCTGTTGCGCGGGTTCGGGTTCGGGGCTGGGTGCGGGCGCGGCTTCGCGGCTGGTTTCCTTCGACTTGGCGGCGGCAAGGACATCGTCCTTGGTTATCCGCCCGTCCTTGCCGGTGCCCCGGATCTTGGTGGGGTCGACATGATGTTCAAGCACCGCGCGGCGCACCGCGGGGGACAGGGTGGTGATGCCGTCCTGGTCTGCGCTTGCGCCGGCCGGAGCGGGCGCTTCGGCGGGCTCAGCGGTCGCGGGGGCCGGCGCGGCCGGCTCGGCATCGGGCGCTTCTTCCGATCCGCGCGGCTGGGGGCTTTCGCCCGCGCCCGACGGGTTGGTGGGGGACGAATCCGCGCCCTGCTCCGCGGGCGTGGCGGAACCGCTTTCGTTGATGCGGGCAATGATCGCGCCGACTTCGACCGTGTCGCCTTCCTTGGCCACGGTTTCGGTCAGCACGCCGGCGATCGGCGAGGGCACGTCGACCGTGACCTTGTCGGTTTCCAGGCTGGCGATAGGCTCGTCGGCGGCGACCGTGTCGCCCGACTTCTTCAGCCACTGCGCCAGCGTGCCCTCGGTAATCGATTCCCCGAGCGCCGGGACCTTAACGTCAGTGGCCATGTCTTTCCCTTGCTTCCTACGACGCGCGGCGCGCGGGTTCTTGCTGTGCCGGGCTGCTATGGCCCAGCGCATCGGCGATCAAGGCTGCCTGCTGCTGCGCATGGCGCTTGGCGAGGCCGGTGGCCGGCGACGCAGAGGCCTCGCGGCCGGCATAGCGCGGGCGCATGCCATCGAAACCGGCCTCGGCAAGGCAACACTCGATCAGGGGGTTAACGAAGAACCAGGCGCCATTGTTCTGCGGTTCTTCCTGCGCCCACACGATATCCGTCAGCCCGGGCATCGCCTGCAGGCGCTTGACCAGGGGTTCGGACGGGAACGGGTAGAGCTGTTCGATGCGCACGATCTCGGTCGTGGTGTCGCCGGCCGCGTCGCGCGCGTCCATCAGCTCGTACGCGACCTTGCCCGAACAAAGCACCAGCCGCGTGGTCTCGCCCGCCCGCGGGGGTCCGAGATCGCTGAGGATGCGCATGAAATGGCTTTCGCCGGTGAAGTCGGCAAGCTTCGACACCGCCAGCTTGTGGCGCAGCAGCGACTTCGGCGTCATCAACACCAGCGGTTTGCGGAAATCGCGCAGCAGCTGGCGGCGCAGGATGTGGAAGTAGTTGGCCGGCGTGGTGCAGTTGGCGACCTGCATATTGTCGTCCGCGCACAGCTGCAGATAGCGTTCGAGCCGCGCCGAGCTGTGTTCCGGCCCCTGGCCTTCGAACCCGTGCGGCAGCAGCAGGACCAGCCCGCTGGCGCGCAGCCACTTGGCCTCGCCGCTGGCAATGAACTGGTCGATGATGGTCTGCGCGCCGTTGGCGAAGTCGCCGAACTGCGCTTCCCACAGCACCAGGGTCTTCGGGTCGGCCAGCGAGTAGCCATATTCGAAGCCCAGCACGCCGAATTCGCTAAGCGGAGAATCGCGCACTTCGAAGCGGCCGCCGTCGATGGTGTTGAGCGGGATGTACTTGGCGCCGTTCTGCTGATCGACCCACACCGCGTGGCGTTGCGAAAAGGTGCCGCGGCCGCTGTCCTGCCCGGACAGGCGGACGTGGTGGCCCTGCGCGATCAGGCTGCCGAAAGCGAGCGCCTCGCCGGTTGCCCAGTCGAACCCTTCGCCGCTGGAAAACATTGCCGACTTGGCGTCGAGGATGCGCTGCAGCGTCTTGTGGACGTGCAATTCGGGTGGGACCGTGGTCAACGTCCGGCCGACGTCGCACAACAGACCCTGGCCGACGGCGGTGGCGGTGTTGCGCCGCGCGAGCGGCCCTTCGCTCGGCTTGTGCAGCCCGGCCCAGCGGCCTTCGAACCAGTCCGCCTTGTTGGGCAGGTAGCTGCCGGCGGATTCGAATTCCTCGTTGAGGTGGGCGATGTAGTTTTCGCGGTGGTTGTCGATCCATTTCTGGTCGACCACGCCCTCGTCGATCAGCCGCTTGCCGTAGATTTCGCTGATCGGCGGGTGCTGCCGGATTTCGGAATACATCTGCGGCTGGGTGAAGCTGGGCTCGTCGCCTTCGTTGTGGCCGAACCGGCGGTAGCACCACATGTCGATGACGATGTCGCGGCCGAATTGCTGGCGGAATTCGATCGCCATCTTGCAACAGAAAGTGACGGCTTCGGGATCGTCGGCATTGACGTGCAGGATCGGCGCTTGGACCGACTTGGCGACGTCGGTCGGGTAGGGCGAGGACCGCGCGAATTGCGGGCTGGTGGTGAAGCCGATCTGGTTGTTGATGACGAAGTGCAACGTGCCCCCGGTGCCGTAACCGGGCAGTCCGGAAAAGCTCAGGCATTCGAACACCACGCCCTGGCCCGCGAAGGCCGCGTCGCCGTGCAGCAGTAGCGGAAGCACGGTCTTGCCGTGCTTGTCGCCCTTGTCGATCATCGTCGCGCGGGCCTTGCCCAACACGACCGGATCGACCGCTTCGAGGTGGGACGGGTTGGGCAGCAGCGACAGGTGCACCTTGATCCCGTCGAATTCGCGGTCGGACGAGGTGCCGAGATGGTATTTGACATCGCCCGAGCCGCCGACGTCGGCGGGATTGGTCGCGCCGCCGGCGAATTCGTGGAAGATCGCGCGATAGGGCTTGCCCATCACGTTGGACAGGACGTTCAGCCGCCCGCGATGGGCCATGCCGACGTCGATTTCCTCGATGCCCAGCTGGCCGCCATATTTGATCACCGCTTCAAGCGCGGGGATGGCGCTTTCGCCGCCGTCCAGCCCGAAGCGCTTGGTGCCGACATATTTGCGGGCGAGGAAGGTTTCCCACTGCTCGGCCTCGATCACCTTGGCGAGGATCGCCTGCTTGCCGTCGGCGGTGAACTGGACGGTCTCGTCCTTGCCCTCGATCCGATCCTGGACGAAGCGCCGCTCGTCCAGGTCGTTGATGTGCATATATTCGACGCCGATTGTGCCGCAGTAATTGTCCTGCAGGATCTTGACGATTTCCCGCACCGTGCCGCGTTCGAGGCCGAGCGAGCCGCCCAGCCAGATCGGCCGGTCGAGGTCGGCATCGGAGAAGCCGTGGTAGGCCGGGGTCAGGTCGGCCGGGATCTCGCTGTGGTGAAGGCCCAGCGGATCGAGCTTGGCAGCCAGGTGCCCGCGCACGCGATAGGTGCGGATGAGCATCATCGCGCGGATCGAATCCTCGGCCGCGCGGCGGATGACGTCGGGATCGGCTGTGGCCGCGGCGGCGTCGCGCGACGAGGCCTGCCGGACTTCCTCGATCATCGCTTCGGTCGGGTCGAGCCCGAGGTTGAAATCGTCGAGCGCGCTGACCGGCCAGTTCGGCCGCGCCCAGCTGGGGCCCGGCGCGCGGTCTAGGGAGATGGTTTGGTCGTCAGCCATGCGTGATTACGCCGCAAGCAGCTCCTTGAGGGTCGTGCCCAGCTCAGATGGGCTTGGCGACACGATAATACCAGCCGCCTCCATCGCCGCGATCTTCGATTCCGCGTCGCCCTTGCCGCCGGATACGATGGCGCCGGCATGGCCCATCCGGCGTCCCGGGGGCGCGGTGCGGCCGGCGATGAAGCCGACGACCGGCTTCTTGCGCCCGCGGCGGGCCTCGTCGGCAAGGAATTGCGCGGCGTCTTCCTCGGCGCTGCCGCCGATTTCGCCGATCATGATGATCGATTGGGTTTCGTCGTCGGCAAGGAATTTTTCCAGCACGTCGATGAATTCCGTGCCCTTGACCGGGTCGCCGCCGATGCCGACCGCGGTGGTCTGGCCAAGGCCTTCGTTGGTGGTCTGGAACACCGCTTCGTAGGTCAGGGTACCCGACCGGCTGACGATCCCGACATTGCCCTTCTTGAAGATGCTTCCGGGCATGATCCCGATCTTGCATTCGCCGGGCGTGAGCACGCCGGGGCAGTTGGGCCCGATCAGCCGCGACTTCGACCCGCACAGGGCGCGCTTGACCTTGACCATGTCGAGTACGGGCACGCCTTCGGTGATGGCGACGATCAGCGGCACTTCCGCCTCGATCGCCTCGAGGATCGAATCCGCGGCGAAGGGCGGCGGAACGTAGATCACGCTGGCGTCGGCGCCGGTCTTCTCGACCGCTTCGGCGACGGTGTCGAACACGGGCAGGCCGATGTGCGTCGTGCCGCCTTTGCCGGGGGTGACGCCGGCGACCATCTGCGTGCCGTAGTCCAGCGCCTGCTGGGTGTGGAAGGTGCCGGTGTCGCCGGTCATCCCCTGGGTGATGACCCGCGTGTTCCTGTCGACGAGGATGCTCACTTGAGGCTCTCGTCCATCGCCTTGCACGCGTCGAGCAATTCCACGACCGCGTCGGTCGAAACCTTGAGGTTGGACTTTTCCTCGTCCGAAAGTTCGATCTCGACGATGTCCTCGATGCCGCCGGCGCCGATCACCGCGGGCACGCCGACATACAGGCCGTCCAGCCCGTATTTGCCGTCGACATAGGCCGCGCAGGGGAGGATCCGCTTCTGGTCGCCCAGATAGGCCTCGGCCATCGCGATCGCGCTGGTGGCCGGGGCGTAATAGGCGCTCCCGGTCTTCAGCAGCGCGACGATCTCGCCGCCGCCGCCGCGGGTGCGCTTGACGATCTCGTCCAGCTTTTCGGGAGCAATGCCCCGGATCTTGGCGAGGTCGTTGACCGGAATGCCCGAAATGGTGGTGTAGCTGGTCACCGGGACCATCGTGTCGCCGTGACCGCCGAGGACGAAGGCGTTGACGTCGCGCACCGACACGCCGAATTCCCACGCCAGGAACGTGGCGAAGCGCGCGCTGTCGAGCACGCCGGCCATGCCGACGACCTTTTCATGCGGCAGGCCCGAAAATTCGCGCAACGCCCAGACCATCGCGTCCAGCGGATTGGTGATGCAGATGACAAAGGCATCGGGAGCGTTGGCCTTGATGCCGTCGCCGACCGCCTTCATCACCTTGAGGTTGATGCCCAGCAGGTCGTCGCGGCTCATCCCCGGCTTGCGCGGCACGCCGGCGGTGACGATCACCACGTCCGCCCCGGCGATATCCTTGTAATCGTTAGTCCCCGTAATCCGCGCGTCGAAGCCTTCGATCGGGCCGCACTGGCTAAGGTCGAGCGCCTTGCCCTGCGGAATGCCCTCGGCGATGTCGAACAGGACGATGTCGCCCATTTCCTTTTTGGCCGCGAGGTGGGCCAGCGTGCCGCCGATCATGCCGGCACCGATCAGTGCGATTTTCTTGCGAGCCATTGGGCGAGTGCGCTTCCTTTTGCTGTGGCCGTCGGCGCCGTGGAGCGGCGCAGGCATTTCGGCGGCGCTCTAGACCGATGGATGGGGTCGGGCAACAGGGCCTGAAGACCTAGGCGCCGTCCCCTTCGAACAGGCTGAGGATATTGCCGTCCGGGTCCTTGAACCAGGCGGTTTTCATACCGGTGCCGACATAGATGTCGCCGTCCCGTTCCAGGCCCTCGACGTCATAATGTTCGAAGCCGACGCCCTTTTCCTTCAGCGCGGCGACGGTGCCGCCGATGTCGTCCACGGCAAAGGTGATGGCAGTGGCCTTGTTGGTCCCGGCCTCGTCCGAACGGTAGACGGTGATCGGGGTGCCGCCGCCGTCGACGTCGAGCATTTCCCCGCCCATCGCCGGGCTGGTCGGGAGGCCCAGCGTGTCCGCGTAGAAGCTTTGCGCCCGGCCGATGTCGCTGACGGCGATCATCGGCGTTGCCTTGGCGTCCTTGAGCATGGTCGTCCTTTCCGTCGCTTTCCTGACTTTCAGGTAACCTATGCGGTCAACAAACGTTCACCCGCGACAGTGTAGAAATCGATCTTTCAAAAAACAGGTGATCAACATGAAGACTCTTTTCATTCTCGCCGGTGTCGCCGCGCTTACCGCGACCGCTCCGGCCGCGGCCAAGCCCGGCAAGGGCCATGGCCATGGCAATTCGCACGCCACCCATGCCGGCAAGCACGGCGGCCACAACATGTATGGCTATGGCACCGGCAATTGCCCGCCGGGCCTCGCCAAGAAGAATGCGATGTGCATGCCGCCGGGTCAGTTCAAGAAGCTGCACCAGATCGGCCAGCGCTATCCGAACAACTACGGCAACCTGTGGTCGTACAACCAGATCCCGGTCGACCTGCGCACGCAGTACGGGTTCAACGACAACTATCGCTATTATTACGGCGACGGTTACCTCTACCAGGTCGACCCGCGCACCATGCTGATCCAGCAAGTGGTCAACGCAATCCTGCGCTAGGGTTGATTGACGGCGCGCTCGGGCGATCCGAGCGCGTTGTCGTCAATGCCTTCAAGCTCCGCGGGCGCGCGATCGAGCATGTCCTCGGCGTTTTCGAGCTGGCTGTTCTCAGCGCTCGACGGTCGGTCGCTTTCGCCGCAGGCGGCGAGGGCCAGGGCCAATAAAAAAGGGCCGCACGCCAATCGAGGCGTGCGGCCCTTAATCATTGGTGCGACAGCCTTATTCGACGTTCGCAGCAGCGTTGTCCGCCACGTTCTCGACCGCGTCGGACGCATTGTCGATGGCGTTGCTGGCGTCTTCGAGAGCGTTCTCGGCGACGTCTTCGGCGTTCATCGACGCGTTGAGGTCGGCCTCGGCGGCGTTCTCGGTGTAGGTTTCGTTCACCGTCATGTCGTTTTCGGCGGCTTCGTTCTTCGCGCAGGCGGCAAGGCCGAGCGCGAGGACCGCAACGGTCACTGCAACTTTCTTCATGATCGTTCCACTCCCTCAAATTCCCCGGCAAGCGGGGGATGGGCTCGGCCTGTCGCGCGAATCGTGCAGGCCAGCGCGCGGCATTACAGGGGAGCCCCACGGCGCGCAATTGATTAACGGCATGGATTAAGCCGAACTTTGCGCCGTTTCGAACGGCCCGCAAACGCACTCGGCGTTTGACCATATAAAGAATTCTTTATATGTGCGATCCGAAGCCATGAACCCGCTCCCGCTCGCCGACCTGTTCCAGTCCGTGTCCGACCCGACGCGCCTGCGGATTCTTGCCCTGCTGACACGGATGGAGCTGTCGGTCGGCGAACTGGCGCAATTGCTGGAACAGAGCCAGCCGCGGGTGTCGCGCCATGTCCGCATCCTGGCCGACGCCGGGGTGGTCGAGCGGCGCAAGGAGGGCAGCTGGGTGTTCCTTGCCATCGACGGCGCCGAACGCACCCGCCAGCTGCTGCAGCTGATCGACGCCTGGACCGACGCCGGTACGCGCGCCGTCTTCGACCGGGATTCCGAGCGGCTCGATGCCGTCCGCGCCGATCGCGCCGAAGCGGCCGAGCGCTATTTCGCCGCCCATGCCGACGGGTGGGATTCGATCCGCTCGCTCCATGTCGCGGAAACCGAGGTCGAACGCGCGATCGACGGCGCGCTGGATGGGCGCGGGCTTGGCACGCTGGTCGACATCGGCACCGGCACCGGGCGCATGCTCGAACTGTTCGGCCCGCGCGCCGCGGAAGCGATCGGCATCGACCGGTCCTCCGACATGCTCCGGCTGGCCCGGGTCAAGCTGGCCAGCGCGGGCGTGCAGTCGAGCCTTCGCCAGGGCGACATGTACGCGCTGCCGCTGGGCGATTCGGTCGCCGACTGCGTGATCATCCACCAGGTTCTCCACTTCGCCCACGCCCCGGCGCAGGCGATCGCGGAAGCGGCCCGCGTGCTCAGCCCCGGCGGCACGCTGCTGGTCGCCGACTTCGCCGCGCACGAGCGCGAGGAGCTGCGCACCCGCGACGCCCACCTCCGGCTGGGCTTCGGCGACGACGTGATGACCGGCTGGTTCGCCGCCGCCGGGCTCGACGTCGACCATATTGAACATCTTGAAGGCGGGGAGCTGACCGTGACCATCTGGCGCGGCTCCAAGCCCGAGCAGCGAAAGCGCAAGGCCGCATGAACCGTCACCCGCTCTCCGACGATCGCGCCCACCTCGATCCCCTGTTCGCCAAGGCGCGGGGCGATATCGAGGTCAGCTTCGAATTCTTCCCGCCCAAGACGGAGAAGATGGCCGCGACCCTGTGGGATTCGGTCCAGACCCTGGAGCCGCTGCACCCGCGCTTCGTGTCGGTGACCTACGGCGCGGGGGGATCGACCCGCGAACGCACCCACGCGACAGTCAAGCGCATCCTCGAGGAAACCGACCTGACCCCGGCGGCGCATCTGACCTGCGTCGGCGCCAGCCGCGACGAGATCGATGCGGTCGCCCGAGACTATTGGGACATCGGCGTGCGCCACATCGTCGCCCTGCGCGGCGACCCGTCGGAGCCGGGCGCGCGGTTCGAGCCGCATCCCGACGGCTATGCCAACGCCGCCGAGCTGGTCGCCGGCCTCAAGAGGATCGCGCCGTTCGACATTTCGGTCGCCTGCTATCCCGAAATCCACCCGGACAGCGGAACCAAGTCGGCCGATCTCGACAACCTCAAGCGCAAGGTCGACGCCGGCGCCGACCGCACGATCAGCCAATTCTTCTTCTCGGCCGACGCCTTCCTGCGCTTTCGCGACGAAGCGGCAGACGCGGGGATCGACGTGGAAATCGTGCCGGGCATCCTGCCGGTGTCGAACGTCGCCACCACCCGGCGCTTCGCCCAGACCTGCGGGGCCTGCATCCCCGACTGGCTCAATCACATGTTCGAAGGGCTCGACGACTTGCCCGCCGCCCGCCAGCTGATCGCCGCCACCGTCGCGGCCGAACTGTGCGGCCAGCTGTACGCCGAGGGTGTCCGCACCTTCCATTTCTACACGCTCAATCGCGCCGAGCTCAGCTACGCGATCTGCCACCTTCTTGGAGTGCGCCCCCAGTGACCCAGTCCCAAGTCTTCCGGTCGGAAGCGACCCGGCGCATCCTCATCAAGGACGGCGCCTACGGCACGCTGATCCAGGCGGAGAAACTGTCGCCGGAGGCCTATTGCGCGGGCATGGACCTGCTCAAGGACCAGAAGGGCAATAACGACCTGCTCAACCTGACCCAGCCGGACGTCATCCGATCGATCTGCGGGCGGTTCGCCGATTCCGGGGTCGACGTGCTGGCGACCAACACCTTCAACGCAAATCGCATCAGCCAGGCCGATTACGGGGCCGAGGCGCTGGTCGGCGAGATCAACCGCGCCGCCGCGCGGATCACGCGCGAAGTCGCGGATCGCGACGGCAAGACGCGCTGGGTCGCCGGTGCGCTGGGCCCGACCAACAAGACGCTGTCGCTGTCGCCCGACGTCAACGATCCCGCCTTTCGCGAAGTCGATTTCGACACGGTCAAGCAGGTGTACCGCGAACAGGTCGACGCGCTGGTCGAGGGCGGGGTGGACTTCATCCTGGTCGAAACGGTGTTCGACACGCTCAATGCCAAGGCCGCGGTGATGGCGGTGCTGGAGGCCGAGCAGGCGCTGGGCCGCGAACTGCCGCTGATGGTGTCGATGACCCTTACCGACCTTAGCGGCCGCAACCTGTCGGGCCATACGGTCGAAGCCTTCTGGGCCAGCATCCGCCATGCCCGCCCGCTGACCATCGGCCTCAACTGCTCGTTCGGCGCGGCCCAGCTGCGCCCGCACCTGAGCGCGCTGGCCGGGGTCGCGGACGCCCTGGTCATGGCCTATCCCAACGCCGGCCTGCCCAACGAGCTGGGCGAATATGACGAAGCGGCGGAAGAAACCGCGGCCCAGGTCGGCGAATGGATTCGCGACGGGCTGGTCAACGTCGTCGGCGGTTGCTGCGGCACTACGCCGGCGCACATCGCCGCCATCGCCCGGATCGCCGCCGGCAAGCCGCCGCGCACCGTCCCGCAGCCGCGCCGGCAGACCCTGCTGGCGGGCCTCGAGCCGATGGTGATCGCGGCGTGAACGAGCTTTCCGACGTGAATGCCGATCCCGAACAGCAAGCTGCGGCCGGCGCCCGCTTCGTCAATGTCGGCGAACGGACCAATGTCACCGGGTCGGCCAAGTTCAAGAAACTGATCCTGGCCGGCGATTATGACGCGGCGGTCGAAGTCGCGCGCCAGCAGGTGGAAAACGGCGCCCAGATCATCGACGTCAACGTCGACGAGGCGCTGCTCGATTCCGAAGCGGCGATGACGACCTTCCTCAAGCGTATCGCGGCCGAGCCGGACATCGCCCGGGTGCCGGTGATGATCGACAGTTCGAAGTGGAGCGTGATCGAAGCCGGCCTGAAATGCGTGTCGGGCAAGCCGATCGTCAATTCGATCAGCCTCAAGGAAGGCGACGACGCGTTCCTTGAACTGGCGCGCAAGTGCCGCGCCTATGGCGCCGCGGCGGTGGTCATGGCGTTCGACGAGACCGGCCAGGCCGACACCAAGGCGCGCAAGGTCGAGATTTGCGAGCGCGCCTACAAGACGCTGGTCGCCGACGGCACCGAGCCGCAGGACATCATTTTCGACCCCAACATCTTTGCTGTCGCCACCGGCATCGACGAGCATCGCCGCTACGCGATCGACTTCATCGAGGCTGCCCGGGAAATCCGCCGCCGCTGTCCCGGCGCGCATATTTCGGGCGGGCTGTCCAACCTGAGCTTCTCGTTCCGCGGCAACGAACCGGTACGCCGGGCGATGCACAGCATCTTCCTGTTCCACGCCATCCCGGCGGGGATGGACATGGGCATCGTCAACGCCGGCCAGCTGGACGTGTACGACCAGATCGACCCGGAGCTGCGCGAGGCGTGCGAGGACGTCATTCTCGACCGCCGCGACGACGCCACCGAACGGCTGGTCGAGCTCGCCGAGAAATATCGCGGGACCGACGCGGCGACCGAAAAAGCGGCGGCCGAATGGCGCTCGCTGCCGGTGCCGGAGCGGCTGTCCTATGCGCTGGTCAAGGGCATCGACGCGCACATCGTCGACGATACCGAAGAGATGCGCCAGCAGATCGCCGCCGCCGCCGGCCGGCCGATCGAGGTCATCGAAGGCCCGTTGATGGACGGCATGAACGTCGTCGGCGACCTGTTCGGGTCGGGTAAGATGTTCCTGCCGCAAGTCGTCAAGTCCGCCCGCGTGATGAAAAAGGCCGTCGCCCACCTCATCCCGTTCATCGAGGAAGAGAAAGAGCGCACCGGCGCGACGCAGGGCAAGGGCAAGGTCGTGATGGCGACCGTCAAGGGCGACGTTCACGACATCGGCAAGAACATCGTTGGCGTCGTTCTGCAGTGCAACGGCTTCGAGGTCATCGACTTGGGCGTGATGGTCCCGTGGCAGGACATCCTGCAGTCGGCCAACGACAACAATGCCGACATGATCGGGCTGTCTGGACTGATCACCCCGTCGCTGGACGAAATGGTCACGGTCGCGGGCGAGATGCAGCGGCTGGGGCTGAAGACGCCGTTGCTGATCGGCGGGGCGACCACCAGCAAGGCGCATACCGCCTTGCGCATCGACCCGGCCTATGAAGGGCCGGTGATCCATGTGCTCGACGCCAGCCGCGCCGTCGGCGTCGCGTCCAGCCTGGTTTCCGACACCCAGCGCGAACCGCTGATCGCCGCGACCGCGGGCGATTACGACACGCTGCGCAAGTCGCGCGAGCGCAGCGGCCATAGCGAGCTGGCAAAGTTGGCCGACGCCCGCGCCAATCCCTTCGCCTACGACCCGTCGGGCCAGGCACCACCGCCGGTCCGCCCGGGGCTTCACCAGTTCGGCGAATGGCCGCTGCGCGACCTGCGCGCGTCGATCGACTGGACGCCCTTCTTCCGCGCGTGGGAGCTGGCCGGCAATTACCCCGCGATCCTCGACGACGATGTAGTCGGCGCCAGCGCGCGCAGCCTGTTCGACGACGCGCAGGCGATGCTCGAACGGATGATCGCCGAACGCTGGGTCACGCCAAAGGCCACCGTCGGCCTGTGGCGGTGCAAGCGCGAAGGTGACGACGTGCTGATCCTGGCCGGCAACGACTGGGTCCGCGTGCCTTTCCTGCGCCAGCAGGTGAAGAAGCGGGAAGGCCGCTCCAACATGTGCCTGGCCGATTTCATCAACCCGGAAGGCGAGGACTGGATCGGCGGGTTCGCCGTCGGCATCCACGGCCTGTCGCCGCACCTCGAGCGGTTCAAGGCGGAGAATGACGATTATTCGGACATCCTGCTCAAGGCATTGTCCGACCGCCTTGCCGAAAGCTTCGCGGAGGTTCTGCACGCCGAGGTTCGCAACCGCATCTGGGGTTATGCCGAAGAGCATTTTTCGACTGCCGACCTGATCCGCGAGCAATTCCAGGGCATCCGCCCGGCGCCGGGCTATCCGGCCTGTCCGGACCACAGCCTGAAGCCGATCCTGTTCGAGATGCTCGGCGGCAATCCGGGCGAAGTGTCGCTGACGGAGAATTTCGCGATGCTGCCGACGTCAGCGGTGTCGGGCTTCTACTTCGGCCACCGCGACAGCCAGTATTTCGGCGTCGCCCGCATCGGTCGCGACCAGCTGGAAGATTATGCCGGCCGGCGCGGCGTCGATGTCGATCAGGCCGAACGCTGGCTGCGGCCGAACCTGGACTAGGTCCGCCACCATTCGTCCCCCGCGGCTTGGCGCAGGTCGAACGGATGTTTGCATGTCGCGCGCGGGCTTGTAGCGCATGGCGATGCTTCGCCGCCTGATCCTCCTGCTCGCGCTGCTGCTCGCGCCGACGTGGGCGCAGGCGCGCGGAATCGATCCCGAACTGGTCGCCGAAGGTCCCGCGGTGCCGGGCGGCGAGGTCGAGCTGGCGATCGTAATGCGCACCAAGCCCGGATGGCACGGCTATTGGTTGAACCCCGGCGACGCCGGCCTGCCGATGGACGTCAAATGGTCGCTTCCGGCCGGTTATTCGGTCGGCACGTTCCACTATCCGGTGCCTGGCCGGCTGCTGATCGGCGGCATCATGAATTACGTCTACGAACATGATTATGCCGTCCTCGCGCGGCTGAAGGTGCCGGCGGGCGCCAGCGGCATCGTGCCCATCCGCGCCAGCGCGACATGGCTGGCCTGCACCGACAAGATCTGCGTTCCCGAAAGCGGCGAACTGGCGCTCGACCTGGCGGTCGGGACCGGCGCGTCGAAGCGCGCGCAGTTCGACCAGTGGCGCCGCGCGCTGCCGCGTCCGCTCGCGACCCAGGCGCGCTTCGAAGAGCGCAACGGCAAGGTGCGGATCGCCGTTCCCCTGCCGGCCAGCGTCGCGGTCGACGATCCCTATTTCTTTCCCGCGGAAGACGGCGTCGCTGACTATGCGGGCGTGCAGGTGTTTCGCCGCGACGGCGACACGCTGATCGCCGAACTGCCCGGCGGGGGCCGGACGCCGCCGCGGATCAGCGGCGTGCTGGCGATTGGCGAGGGCGATGGCCTGGAGTTGACGGCCGTGCCGGGCCCGGTGCCGCAGGGCGGGGCCCCGGTCGGCGCGCTGGGCGACAACGCACTTTTGTGGGCGGTGCTCGGTGCGATCCTCGGCGGCATCCTGCTCAACCTGATGCCCTGCGTCTTTCCGATCCTCGCGCTCAAGGCGCTGCATCTCGCTCGGAGCGGCGGGGACGCGGGTCATGCGCGGCGCGACGCGCTGGCCTATGCCGGCGGCGCGATCCTCGGCACCGGTGCGCTGGGCCTGGCGCTGCTGGCGATCCGCGCGGGCGGGAATGCCGCGGGGTGGGCGTTCCAGTTGCAGGACCCGCGATCGATCATGCTGCTGTTGCTGCTGGCGACCGCGATCACCGCCAATCTGGTCGGCCTGTTCCAGTTGCCGACGGTCGGCGGCGGAACGCGGCCGGCGGGGAGCTTTGGCACCGGCGCGCTGGCGGCCTTCGTCGCCACGCCCTGCGCCGGGCCATTCCTCGGCGCAGCACTGGGGACGGCACTGCTGCTGCCACTCTATGGCTCGGTCCTGGTGTTTGCCGCGCTTGGCCTCGGGCTGGCGCTGCCGTTCCTTGCAGTCGCCTTCATCCCCGCGCTGCGGCGAAAGCTGCCCGCGCCGGGGCCGTGGATGCAGCGGCTGCAACGTTTTCTGGCGATCCCCATGGCCGCCACCGCGATCGGCGCGATCTGGCTGCTCTATCGCGAAGCGGGGATGACCGGCCTGTGGATCGGTATAGCGGCGGCCGCTGTACTGCTGGCCGCGCTGGTGCTGGTTGGCCGCGGGCAGCGGTCTGGCGGCGCGCTCATCTGGCTGGGCACCGGCGTTGCCGCGCTCGCCGTGGCCGGTGCGATCGCCGTCGCGCCGCAGCGCAACGAAGCCGCGCTGGCGAAGATCGAGGGCGCCGAACCCTGGAGCGAGGCGGCGGTGCAAAAGGTGCTCGCTTCCGGCCGTCCGGCCTTCGTCTATTTTACCGCCGACTGGTGCCTGACGTGCAAGGTCAACGAGGCCGCGGCGATCGACCGCGACAGCGTCCGCGCCGCGTTCGACCAGTCGGGGGTCCAGGTGTTCGCCGCCGATTGGACCAACGGCGATCCGGCCATCACCCGCTTTCTGGAGGGCCGCGGCCGTGCCGGCGTTCCGCTTTACCTGTGGTATGCGCCGGGCAAGCCGCCGGAGGAGTTGCCGCAGGTGCTCACCCCCGCCATGCTTACTTCCCGCGCTCGGGCACCACGCTGGCGGGCCGCTCCCAGACCTTTCGGCCCGCGACCCAGGTTTCGACGACCTGGGTCCGGCCGAGCGCCTGCGCATCGACCTGCGTCGGATCGCGGTCGACGATGATGAAGTCCGCCCACTTGCCCGGCTCCAGAGCGCCGATCCTTTGTTCGGCAAAGCCGGCGTAGGCGGCATCGCGAGTGAAGCCGCGGAGCGCTTCGCCCAGCGTCAGCCGCTCCGCCGGGATCCAGCCGCCGGGTGGCTGGCCGTTGAGGTCCTGGCGGCTGATCGCCGCGGACAGGCCCGGGAAGGGATTGGGCGATTCGACCGGAAAATCCGAGCCGAGGGCCAGCCGCGCGCCGCTGCGCAGCACCGACCGCCAGGCGTAGGCGCCGCCCAGCCGGTCTGGGCCCAGCCGCGCTTCGGCCATCGTTCGGTCGCTGGTCTGGTGCGTGGGCTGCATCGACGCGATGATCCCTGCCGGCTTCAGCCGCGCGATATCGGCCGGGTCGGCAACCTGAAAATGTTCGATCCGCCAGCGCCGGTCGCCGCCATGCGCCCGGGCCAACGTTTCGAATGCGGCAATGGCCTGCGCGTTGGCGGCATCACCGATCGCATGAACCGCGACCTGGATGCCCGCCTTGGCCGCTTCGTCCGCCTTGGCGAGGAGTTCGGCATCCTGGAGAAATTGCAGTCCGCGCGTGTCCGGCTTGTCGGCATAAGGCTGTTTCAACCACGCGCCGCGCGAGCCGAGCGCGCCGTCGCCGTACAGCTTTACCCCGCCCAAGCGCAGCCGGTCAGCGTACAGCCAGTCGGTCGGTCCGTTCGGCGCCAGCTTGCGCAGATTATCCATGTCTAGGGCATAAGCGATGATGCGGATGTCGAGCCGGCCGGCATCGCCCGCACGGCGAAAGGCGGCCCAGCCGGCGGGGTCGGTGCCCATGTCGGCGGCGGCGGTGATCCCGACCGACAGCAACGCCTGCTGGGTCTTGGCCAGCGCCTCGTCCATCTGCGCGTCGCTTGGCGCGGGGACCTTGTCGGACACCAGGGCGGAGGCGGCGTCGACCAGCAGGCCGGTCGGGCGGCCGTCGGCGTCGCGCTCGATCTTGCCGCCGCTCGGGTCCGTGGTGGCCGCGGTCACGCCCGCCGCACGCAGCGCGGCGCTGTTGACGACGATCGCGTGTCCGTCGACCCGTTCCAGCACTACCGGCCGGTCGCCGACCACGGCATCGAGGTCGGCGGCGGTCGGAAAGCGCTTGTCCGGCCACATTTCCTGGTTCCAGCCGCGCCCGCCGATCCAGGCGGCGTCGGGATGCCGGGCGGCATAGTCGCGCAGCCGGGTCTTGAGGTCGTCGAGCGAGCGGGTGCCGACGAGGTCGAGCTGGATCGCGGCAAGGCCGATGCCCATCACATGGCCGTGCGCATCGATCAGCCCGGGCAGGACCGTGCGCCCGTTGAGGTCGATCACCCGCGTCGCTGCGGGCCGCGGTTCGTCGGCGCGGACCAGCCGCAGCACGCGCCCGTCATCATCGACCAGCAGGCCTTGGAACGACGTGATCGAACCGTCCGCCGCAGCCTGAATCCCGTTGGCGTTGGCGAACAGCGTCTGGGCCGGCGCGGGCGCGGCGAGCAGGGCGGCGAGGGCGAGAAGCGTGCGTTTCATCGACCCCGCTTAGCATTGTCGGCGACCAAGTGAACGGCTACGCCCGCCGCCGATGAGTGAGCGTCCCACGATTGACGATATCCGCGCCGCGGCCACGCGGATCGAAGGCGCGGTGCTGCGCACGCCGATGCTGCACAGCAAGATCCTGTCCGACGCAATCGGCGCGGAAATCTGGCTCAAGTTCGAAAATCTGCAATTCACGTCCGCCTACAAGGAGCGCGGCGCGCTCAACAAATTGCTGCAGCTGTCGGACGAGGAACGGTCGCGCGGAGTCATCGCCGCGTCAGCCGGCAATCATTCGCAGGCGGTGGCCTATCACGCCCGGCGGCTGGGCATTCCGGCGGTCATCGTCATGCCCGAGGCGACGCCGACGATGAAGGTCACGCAGACGGAGGGCCATGGCGCGAAGGTCGTGCTGCATGGCGCGATGTTCGACGATGCCTATGCCAAGGCGCGCGAGCTCGAAGCGGCGGAAGGCTATGCCTTCGTCCATCCGTTCGACGATCCGCAGATCATCGCCGGGGCCGGGACGGTCGGGCTGGAAATGCTCGAAGACGTGCCGGACCTCGACACGATCGTGGTGCCGATCGGCGGCGGCGGGTTGATGTCCGGCGTGTCGATCGCGGCGCGGGCGATCAAGCCGGGCATCGAGCTGATCGGGGTTGAGGCCGAACTCTACCCGTCGATGAAATGCGAAATCGACCGGTGCAGCCTGCCGCTCGGCGGCGACACGCTGGCCGAGGGCATTGCAGTCAAGAACCCGGGCGTGCTGACCGCTGAGATCCTCAAGGACAATCTCGACGATCTCGTGCTGGTCGCCGAACGCGATATCGAAAGCGCGGTGGCGATGCTGGTGACGATCGAAAAGACGGTCGTCGAAGGCGCCGGCGCCGCGGGGCTAGCGGCGATGCTGGACGATCCGGCGCGTTTTTCGGGCAAGAAGGTCGCGACCCTGCTGTGCGGCGGCAACATCGACACGCATTTGCTGGCCAACGTGCTGGTCCGCGACCTCGTCCGCCAGGGCCGCATCGCGCGGCTGCGCGTCGCGGCGCAGGACCAGCCGGGCGCGCTGGCGCGGATCACCGACCAGTTTCACGAAGCGGGCGTCAACATCATCGAGATTCGCCACAGCCGCATCTTCACCGCGCTGCCGGCCAAGGACACGGTGATCGAGGTGGAATGCGAAGCCCGCGATTCGGCCGCCATCGATCAGGTCGAAGCGATGCTGAAAGCCGCCGGCTTCCACGTCGACCGCGCCTCGCTCGACTAATCGGCAGTCCTGATACGGGACAGTTTGCGGCCAACCGCCGCAATGTCCGGCCACCAAGTCTTTTCAATCGCGTTTACCAGTCGCATAAACGCGAGTGAAACCATGAGTGCACCGTTCCGCTTTCCCAAGTTCTTCGTCACGAACCCTTCGCCGTGCCCGTATCTTCCGAACCGGGTCGAGCGGAAGGTGTTCACGGAACTGAGCGGACGCAGCGCCAGCGAACTCAACGAAGCGCTCGGCCGGATCGGTTTTCGCCGCAGCCAGTCGGTCGCCTATCGCCCCAGCTGCGTCGATTGCAGCGCCTGCGTTTCGGTGCGCGTCGTGGCGTCGGAATTCGAAGCCAGCGGGACCCAGCGCAAGCTGCTGCGCCGCCACGGCGACCTGGAAGTGTCCGCCTGCCAGCCGTGGACGACGGAAGAACAATATGCGCTGCTGCGCCGCTACCTGGCGGTGCGTCACCCCGGCGGCGGCATGGCGGAAATGGACGAGACCGACTTTGCCGACATGGTCGAGCAGACGCCGGTACGCACCTACATGATCGAATATCGCGAGCCGTCGACCGACGGCAATCCGGGGCGGCTAGTCGGGTGCTGCCTGTCCGATCATCAGGCCGACGGCCTGTCGATGATCTACAGCTTCTTCGACACCGGGCCGGACGCGCGCAAGGGGCTGGGGACGTATATCATCCTCGACCACATCGTTCGCGCCGCGCGGGCCGGGCTGCCGTTCGTCTATCTCGGCTATTGGGTCGAAGGGTCGCGGCGGATGGATTACAAGACGCGCTTCCGCCCGCTCGAACGGCTGGGCCGCGACGGGTGGCGCCGGATGGAAGAGTCCGAACTGCCCGAAGGGCCCGCCGAACTGTCCTTACCCTTCCGCCGGGAGCGGATGCGGCTGTCGATCGACGCGTGACGCCCAGTGGGCGTGGAGCTTGTGCTCCGCGACCGCCATCGCCCCGACGACGCAGCCCGCGAACAGCGCGCCTTCCAGTCCCGCAAGAACCGCCTGGCTGACCGGTCCGAAATCGGCTTCCCCGAACAGCGCGCCGATCTGGTCCAGCCGCAGGCGCGAGTCCGGAAAGGACCGGGCAAGTTGCGCCAGGCTTCCGCCCATCATCCGCCCGCCAAGCAGCGCGATGGACAAGCCGGCCGCCGCGCCGAGCGCGCCCGCCATCAGGATCGCGCGCCGGACCGGGGTCTCTTCGCGCATTGCCAGCCACGTTCCGATACCGACCGCGGCGCCGAGGACCAGCCCCTCGGCAGCTCCGGTGAAATCGCCGGGCGAGCGACCGAACAGCAGTTCGAAGGCGTCGCGACCGACCAGCTTGACGACCGCGCCGACGATGAGCCCGCCGGCCGCACCGCCGGCGATGGTCCAGCGGTCGAAGGGGCGCGACAGGGTGCCGGCGGCGGCGATGCCCAGCGACACGCCCGCCGCGCCGAGGACGGCGACAAGGCTGGTGATCGCAAGCAGCACCAGCAGCACCGACGTCGCGCCCGTGCCCGGCCCGAGCGGCGCTCCTGACGCGGCAAAACCGTAAAACAGTCCGCCGAACAGGCCGGCAATGCCGCCGCCGACGATACCTGCGGCGGCGAGTACCGGCAGGCGTGGCAGCGGACCCGCATCCGATAACGGCACGGGCCGGCGCGCGGACGTTTCGACCCGCGCGATGAACCGATAGCCATGCTTGGGCACGGTTTCGATGAACCGCGGCCGCGCCGCGTCGTCGCCAAGCTGGCGGCGCAGCATACGCACGCACTGGGTGAGCGCTTCGTCGGTGACGGGGACGCCGTTCCATACCTCGTCGAGGAAGCGATCCTTGGACACCAGCCGCCCGTCTTCGCGCACCAGCAGCGCGAGCGCGTCGAAATAACGATTATTCAACTCGACCGGCGTGTCGCCGCGCCGCAACCGGCGCTCGCCCTCGTCGAGGGTGAAATCGTCGAAGCGATAGACTGCGGATCCCATTATTCAGCGATTCCTCAGCCCGCGCTCATGCCGTTCATCGTCGCTCCTGCGCATACGCGCACGGTGAAATTTTCCAGGAGGCAAGGCAATGGCAGACGATATCGCAATGGGCAAAAGGACAGGCGCATTTCCATGGCGCTGGGTCGGCTGGGGGCTTGCGGGGACGTTGCTGCTGCTGCCGCTGGCGGCGATGCAGGTGACGTCCGAGGTCAACTGGGACGGGACCGATTTCCTGTTCGCGGCAATTGTCTTCGGACTGGTCGGCGGGTTGATCGAGCTGGCCGTGTGGCGCTCCACGTCGTGGATCTATCGGGCCGGCGTCTTCGTCGCGGTCGCGTGCGGTTTTCTGCAGACGTGGATCAGCGGGGCCGTGGGCATCATCGGCGGCGAGGAAAATCCGGCCGACATCCTGTACCTTGCGGTGGTGGCCGTCGCGATCGTCGGATCGTTGCTTGCGCTTGGCCGCCCACGTGGGATGGTGTGGGCAATGCTGGCGGCTGCCGCAGTCGAAATCGCGGTGCCTTTCCTGGCCGTTGCCCTGATTCCCGAAGCCAAGGACGTGGCGCAAGACGCCAAGGTCGCGGTCCTTACCGGCGGCTTCACCGCCATGTGGCTGGCGGCGGCGATGCTGTTCCGGCGTGCGGCCCGGGCAGGGACGGCCTGACTTCGCATTTCCCTAGCTGGCCGCTATGGATTGGCCATGCTTTCCCAGAAGACCCGCTACGCGTTGCGCTCCCTGCTCTATCTGGCGGAGCAGGGGGCGGAAAAGCCGGTGCCGCTGGCGCGCATCGCGTCGACCCAGCAGATCCCGCCCAAATATCTCGAATTGATCATGCTCGACCTTAAAAAGGCGCAGCTGGTGACCAGCCGCCGCGGGCCGCACGGCGGCTATGTCCTCGGCCGCGACCCGGCGGACATTTCCTTCGGCGAAATCGTCCGCATTCTCGAAGGCCCGATCGCGCTCGTCCCCTGCGCCAGCGTCAATTTCTATGCGCCGTGCGGCGATTGTCATGACGAAGACAGCTGCGCGATTCGACGCGCGTTTGCGCAAGTGCGCGAGGAGAGCGCGCGGTTGCTGGAGGGTATCTCGCTGGCCGACGGCGCGGAGTGGGAGCGGCAGTCAGGACAGGCCGATCGATAATTCCCTATTGTCTAGTAGGAAACTAGGGATAATATAAGCTCACCTGATTCGCACGGGCCGCATCATGCCGCCTGGACAGCAGGAGGAGCCTTGTCGTGTTCGACTTTTCTTCGATAACCCTTCTCGACATCCTGCCGTTCATCGCGGTCGGTTTCGCGGCGCAGCTGATCGACGGTGCGCTGGGCATGGCCTTTGGTGTCATTTCCACCACCCTGCTGGTGAGCATCGGCGTACCGCCCGCTGCCGCGTCGGCCGGCGTCCACACGGTCGAAACCTTCACCACCGGCGTGTCGGGCGTCAGCCACATCATCAACCGCAACGTCGACTGGAAACTGCTGGCGCGGCTGGCCATTCCGGGCGTCATCGGCGGTGTCCTTGGCGCATACGTGCTGACGCAGATCGACGCCGGCACGGTCAAGCCGTTCATCCTCGCGTATCTGTCCGCGATCGGCATTTACCTGATCTATCGCGGCCTGCGCTTTCCGCCCGAACACAAGCCCGCCCGCGTGGTCGAACCGCTTGGCCTGGCCGGCGGTTTCCTCGACGCGGCCGGCGGCGGCGGCTGGGGCCCGGTGGTCACCGGCAACCTGCTCGCCCAGGGCGCCGAGCCGCGGCGCACGATCGGTACGGTCAACACCGCGGAATTCTTTCTTACCGTGAGCATTTCGATCACCTTCATCGCCACGCTCGGCTGGGCGGCCTTCACTATCGCCACGCTCGGCCTGCTGATCGGCGGCGTCGTTGCCGCACCGCTCGGCGCATGGGCGGCGAAGATCGTGCCGCCCAAGCCGCTGCTGGTCGCGGTCGGCATCGTCCTCACCGTCACCAGCCTCTACGGCATCTACAAAGCGCTCGCCTAGCGGCCGCCGTTCGACCCGGGCCAGCACCGGGCATCACAACAGCTTAGGAACTTAGCATGATTGCACGTGCAATACTGATCGGCGGAGCCTTGTCTGCGATTGCTGCATCGCCCGCCATTGCGCAGGACGCGGCTCCGGTTCCGACCGAAACCGAAAGCGCGCAGGACGCGGCCCCAGTCTCGGCCGATACCGATACCCTGCAGGACGCAACGGTGCCGGAAGGTTCGCCTTCGTCCGTCGGAACAGGCGCTGACGAAGGCAGCGATATCGTCGTGACCGCGCGACGGCGGTCCGAGACGGCGCAGGATGTGCCGATCGCAATCTCCGTCGTCGGCGGAGAGCATATCGACAACACGGGCTCGTTCAATGTCGGCAGGCTTCAGCAATTGACGCCGACGCTTCAGTTCTACAGCTCCAACCCGCGCAACACCGCCGTCAACATTCGCGGTATCGGCGTCCCGTTCGGCCTCACCAACGACGGGATCGAGCAGGGTGTCGGTATCTATGTCGACGACGTGTATTACTCGCGGGTCGCGTCCGCGACGTTCGACTTCCTCGACGTTGCCCAGATCGAAGTGCTGCGCGGGCCGCAAGGCACGCTGTACGGCAAGAACACGACCGCCGGCGCGATCAACATCACCACACGGCAGCCAACGTTCGATTTCGAAGCGCGGGGCGAAGTCAGCTTCGGCAACCTTGGCTTCAGGCAGGTCAAGGGCGCGGTCTCAGGTCCGCTCAGCAGCAATGTCGCTGCGCGCGTAGCCTTTTCCGGCACCAATCGCCGCGGCACCATCTATAACGTGACCACAGACAAGTGGATCAACGCGCAGGACAATATCGGCGTGCGCGGCCAGCTGCTGTGGGAACCCAGCAGCGTTATCGACGTCTCCCTCGCTGCCGACTTCAGCCGCCAGAATCCCGAATGCTGCGGCACCGTCTTCGTTCGCACCGGCCTGACCCAACGCTCGCTCGCCCGCCAGTACGATGCGCTTGCCGAGGCGCAGAATTACCAGGTCGTCAGCACCGATCCGTTCGATCGCAAAACCGATATCGACGCCAGCCTGAATGCCGGCAACGAATTGGGTGGTCTGGCCCTTCGCGCCAACTGGGATGTCGGCCCGGGCAAGCTGACGTCCGTCACCGCCTGGCGCTATTGGGACTGGAAGCCGGAAAACGACCGCGACTTCACCGGGCTTCCTATCACGACGAAGTCAATGAACCCGTCGCAGCACGAACAATGGACCCAGGAATTCCGCTTCAGCGGCGATTCCGGCCGGCTTGATTATGTCGTCGGGCTGTTCGGTTTCCACCAAAAGGTCCGCACCCAAGGTGTCCAGGAGCAGGGTCCCGCCGCCAGCCGTTGGCTGCTGTCAGGCGACCTTGCGAACGACCCGTCGGTGCTTAACGGCCTAACGGCGGAAAACGACATCCGCCTAGACAACACCAGTGCCGCGCTGTTCGGGCAGTTGAGTTTCCGGGTTACCGACGCTTTCACGATCCAGCCCGGTGTCCGCATCAACTACGACCAGAAGGATGGATCGTACGATTCCGTGGTGACCAACGGCGATGGGCAACTGGTCACGTTCGGCAGCACCGATCCGCGCATCGTCGCGCAGCGCGGCGTCCTTGCGCCGCAACAATTTCAGGTCGACTACAGCGATTGGAACGTCAGCTACGACCTTACGGCGAGCTACCGGTTCGCGCCGACGCTGCTGGCCTATGCGACCTACGCGAAGAGCTTCAAATCGGGCGGCGTCAACCTGAATGGCGTGCCGGCGGATTCCACCGGCAACCCGATCCTGGCCGCGGCGACCGTCAAGCCGGAAGCAGTCAATCATTATGAGGCGGGCCTGAAATCCGAATTCTTCGGCCGCCGCGCGATCGCCAACCTTGCGTTCTTCCGGACCGATATTCGCGATTACCAGGCGCTGGTGACCAACGGCCAGCTTGGCGTGCTTCGCGGCTATCTCGCCAATGCCGAAAAAGTCCGGACGCAAGGCGTCGAAATTGACTTTTCGATCCGGCCGACGGAGCGGTTCAACGCCTATGTAAATGGCGCGTACACCGACGCCAAATATGTGCGGTTTGTCGACGCCCCATGCCCGCCGGAGCTTTCGGGCGGCACCACCGCTGCCCCCGGTCAGGCGCCAAGCCCGCCCGGCACGCCCGGCGGAATCAGCGCCGCGAATTGCGACATTTCGGGCCAGCGGTTGCCCGGCGTTTCGAAATGGGCATCGTCATTCGGGGCCGAGGCCAACCTTCCGGCAACGCTGCTGGGTCGGGCAGGGCAAGTCTACTTCGGCTATGACGGCAGCCTTCGGTCCAACTTCTCATCCAATCCCACGCCGTCAGATTACACGTGGGTCGACGGCTACTCGCTGCATCATTTCCGTGCCGGATTCCGCGCCGACCGGGCGTTCAACGTCTTCGCCTGGGTCCGCAATGCGTTCGGGAAGGATTATTTCGAGCAGTTGCAGGTGCCGAGCGGCAACACCGGGCTGATCGTCGGAAACCCCGGCGATCCGCGCACCTACGGCGCGACCGTCCAGGTCGAATTCTAAGGTGCGTAGAGTTGCCCCACGCGATGAAAAGGCTGGACTTTGCAAGTCCGGCTCCGCTTCTCCCGTGGGCGCAACATCACGCCTTGGAGTTTGCAACGATGTGGGACCTTCCGCCGGTCGACCCGGCATTCGAGATCAGCGTCGCCAGCCGCGGCATGTCGAAGGGCATTGCCCAGACCGACGGCGTCCAGGTGCTGCCCAAGGCCAGCCTCAAGCTCGGCGATGTTCAGGTCGGCGCGCAGTGGAAGAACGTTACCTCGCCGGTCGCCGACGGCGAGGCCGCGCTCTTCGTCAACGTCGGCAGGCAGGTCGCCGGTTTTCAGGTCGGGGGCGGTATCGCCTACAAGTTCCAGACCAACGTCAAGGAACCGACGGACGACACGTCATGGGAATTTTCCGCCAACGCCTCGCGCAAGTTCGGCCGCATCTCGGGCCGGATGAGTGCGGTCTACAGCCCCGATGATCTCGGCGGCGGGCGCCGGTCGCTCTACCTTGATGGAGGACCGACGTTCGACATCGACAAGGCGACCAAGCTGTCGGCCAACCTTGGCCACCGCAGCCGCGTCAACGGCGTCGATTACACGTCGTTCAACGCGGGCGTTACGCGCAGTTTCAAGGCGCTCAGCCTGGATTTGCGCTATTACGATACCAACCGCGGAGAGGCTGGGGAAAATTATGGCGAGCGCGTCGTCTTGCTGGGCCGTCTGTCCTTTTAGCAAGCGGCGGTCGCGCTGACCGCCGCGGTCCCGCACGTCGTCCCCTTCGCGGAGGGCGTGCGCACCTGGGCGCGCATTGCGGCACTCAGCTTTGGCGGGCCGGCGGGACAGATCGCGGTCATGCACCGCATCCTCGTCGAGGAGAAGAAATGGATCGGCGACGACCGTTTCCTCCACGCGCTCAACTATTGCATGCTGCTCCCCGGGCCCGAGGCGCAGCAGCTGGCCACCTATATCGGCTGGTTGCTGCACCGCACGCGGGGCGGGCTGGTCGCCGGCGGCCTGTTCATCCTGCCGGGCTTCCTCGCCATTCTCGCGCTCAGCTACGTCTACGTCCTGTTGGGCCGCTTGCCGGTGGTCGAAGGCCTGTTCTTCGGGCTGCGCGCGGCGGTCATTGCCATCGTCCTCCAGGCGCTGATCCGCATCGGGTCTCGCTCGCTGACCAATCGCGCGCGATGGGCGGTGGCGATCGTCGCCTTCGTCGCGATCTTCGCGTTCGGCGTGCCCTTTCCGCTGATCATTCTCGCGGCCGGGTTGATCGGGCTGGCGACCGCCCGGGCCGGATTCAGTGCTTTTGCCGGCGGGGCAGGGCACGCGTCTGGCGGCGTGCATGTCGCCGACCGCGACACGGTCCTTGGCGAAAGACTGCCCGACCATGCGCGGCCGAACTGGTCATGGTCGCTGCGTATTTCCGGAGTGCTGCTGCTGCTTTGGCTGGGACCGGTGGTCGCGTTGCTGGCGCTGCTCGGCCCGGACGACGTGTTCAGCCGCATTGCCGTTTTCTTCAGCCAGATGGCGGTGGTCACGTTCGGCGGCGCTTATGCCGTGCTGGCGTACGTCTCGCAGCAGGCGGTCGGGCAATATGGCTGGGTCACCGCGCCGGAAATGCTCGACGGGCTCGGCCTGGCCGAATCCACGCCCGGGCCGCTGATCATGGTCACGCAATTCGTCGGCTTCCTTGGCGCCTATCGCGCGGCGGGGCTGCTCGAGCCTCTGGCCGCGGCAACACTCGGCGCATTGCTGACCACCTGGGTGACGTTCGTGCCCTGTTTCCTGTGGATTTTCCTTGGCGCCCCCGTGATCGAGCGGCTGCGCAGCAACCGCGCCCTGACCGGCGCCTTGTCGGCGATCACCGCCGCGGTCGTCGGGGTCATCGCCAATCTTGCCGCATGGTTCGCGTTGCACGCCTTGTTCGACGCCCGGCGCAACGTCGCGCTGGGCCCGTTGACGCTCGAAGTGCCGGTCTGGACGCAACTAAACCTTGCCATGGCCGCGCTGACGCTGGCGGCGATGGTCGCGATATTCCGGTTCAGGCTGGGCGTGGTGCCGGTGCTGCTCGGCACGGCCATTGCGGGGATCGTCTTGCGCCTGGCGGATCTGGCCTAGGCAAAGCGCCTACTGGCCGGCAGGGCTTTCGAGCTTTTTATAGAGTTTGCCGGCGGCGCGCTGGTCCCAGCGGATCTGCAGCGGTTCGACCCCGCGATATGCGCCGACATGGACGTGCGGTGCATAGGACGGGCCGTTATTGCCGACCTTGGCGACAACGTCGCCGGCCTTCACGCGCTGGTCCAGCTTGATCGCGAAATCGGTGACGTGGGCAAGGACGACGACCAGCCCGTCGTCGCGCGTGATCTGGATCATCGCCGCCGGCGGCTTGCCGCGCTGTCCGGGCTCGTTGACCTTGGCGTTCGGAAACAGGCCGGTGACGACGCCATCGATCGGCGCAAGCACGTCCTTCTGCCATGAAAACCAGTCGGCGTTGGTTTTGCCATCGGTGCGAAATTGGCGGGCGAACGACCGGTTTTCCCCGAACACCCCGCCGACGATCTGGCAATCGGTGCCAAGCGCATCGCCCACGATCGATTCTTCGCCGGCCGGATGTTCGCCGCAATTGAAATAATCGGCGAAGATCGGGTGCAGGACGACTGCCTGGATCGGACCTTCAGGCTCGACCGCCTGGGGCGGTTCGGAAAAGCGATAATCCTGCGCGGCGGACAAGGCGAAGGCCGCGGCCCCCACGGACAGGCATCGGACAAACTGGTTCATGGGCATGTTGTGACCTTGCCGCGCAGTGCGTGCAACCGCTTTGATGCAAAGGAAAAAGGCGAAGCCTCGCGGCCTCGCCTTCTCCACCCCTCCAGGAAAATCGGTTCAGGCGGCGACGGTTTCCGGCACCGGCTCGCTGACTTCGTCCGGATCGCGCAGGACATAGCCGCGGCCCCAGACGGTTTCGATGTAATTGGCGCCGCCGCAGGCAAGGCTCAGCTTCTTGCGCAGCTTGCAGATGAAGACGTCGATGATCTTGAGCTCGGGCTCGTCCATGCCGCCGTAGAGATGGTTGAGGAACATCTCTTTCGTCAGCGTCGTGCCCTTGCGGAGCGACAAGAGCTCCAGCATCGCATATTCCTTGCCGGTCAGATGCACGCGGGCGCCGTCGACCTCGACCGTCTTGGCGTCGAGATTGACCGCAAGCTTGCCGGTGCGGATGACCGACTGGCTGTGGCCCTTCGAACGGCGCACGATGGCGTGGATGCGGGCGACCAGCTCGTCGCGGTGGAATGGCTTGGTAACGTAATCGTCGGCGCCGAAGCCCAGCGCGCGGACCTTCGAATCCATTTCGCCAATGCCCGACAGAATGAGGACCGGCGTCGTGACCTTGGACGTGCGCAGCTTCTTGAGCACGTCATAGCCGTGCATGTCCGGCAGGTTCAGGTCGAGTAGGATGATGTCGTAATCGTACAGCTTGCCCAGATCGAGGCCTTCCTCGCCCAGGTCGGTAGTATAGACGTTGAAGCCTTCGGTGCCGAGCATCAGCTCAATGCTCTTGGCGGTCGTCGGCTCGTCTTCGATCAGCAGTACGCGCATCGATAAATCCCCCCGTTCGCGGCCCGTCAGGGTAACCCCCTCTTAACGGCCTTGAAGCGTCCATTAACCATTCGAGGGATGAAGGCAAAAGGTTAATAAAGTGTAACAGGCTGGAATCCTTTGATTCGTTGCGGGCGAGTCACAGGTTCGTCCACAGCCCCTCCTGACGCCCGTGCATTGCGTCGCCGCCGCACTGCCCGCATGGACGCAAACCATGAGCCTTGAAGACCGCATATTGTTCATCGATGGCGAAGCGATCGTCATCGACAAGCCCGCCGGGCTTCCGGTCGACGCGCCGCGGCGCGGCGGCGAAAGCCTTGTCGGGCGCGCGGGCGAATTGCGCTGCGGCTTCCGTTCGTCGCCGGTGCCGATGCACCGGCTGGACCAGGACACCAGCGGCTGCCTGCTGCTGGCGCGCAACGCCAATGCGCGGCGCACTTTCCAGCAGGCATTCGAAGCGCGCGGCGTGCGCAAGGCGTATCTGGCGGTGATTGCGTCGGAGCTGTCGGAGGCGGGCGGGACGATCGAACTCGCGCTGGCCAAGCAATCGAGCGCCGACGCCGGCTGGCGCATGGTCGCCGACCCTGCGGGACAGGAAGCGGTCACCAACTGGCGGCGGATCGCGGTTCGCGACGGCCATACGCTGGTCGAATTCACGCCGGTCACCGGCCGCACCCACCAGATCCGCGCGCACGCCCGCGCGGCCTTCGGCCGGGGCATCGTCGGCGACCGGGTCTACGGCGTACCGGGCGGGTCGATGCTACTTCACGCGTCGCGGCTGGTGGTCCCGCGGCCGGGCAAGCCGGACATCGACGCGACCGCGCCCCTGCCGGATTATTTCGGGGACTGGCGAACGCTCGATACGCTCGGACCGGGCGATGAAGCCTGAAGATGTCACCATCCCCGAAGAGGCGCTGAGCGAGAGCTTCCTCGCCGCCACCGGGCCGGGTGGGCAGAACGTCAACAAGGTTGCGACCGCGGTCCAACTGCGCGTCGACATCGAACGCCTGGGGCTCGATCCCGCGGTCGAGCGGCGGCTGGCCGCGCTTGCCGGGTCGCGGCTGACCAACGACGGCGAATTGCTGATCACCGCGCGCCGCTATCGCACGCAGGACGCCAACCGGGCGGATGCTCGGCTGCGACTGGCAGAGCTGATCGTGAAAGCCCATATCGTTCCCAAGACACGCCGCCCGACCCGCCCAAGCCGGGCGGCCAAGGCCCGGCGCGTCGATGCCAAGAAGCAACGCAGCCAGGTCAAGCAGGGCCGCGGCAAGGTGGATTACTGAAGATGTACGATTTCAAGATCGAAGCGGCCGACACGCCGACGCTCTACCGCGATCTCGCGCAGGCGCTCGACGCGCTAATCGGCGACGAGACCGACGCGGTCGCCAACATGGCCAATGCCGCGGCGCTGATCTGGGAATCGCTGCCCGACCTCAACTGGGCCGGTTTCTATCGCAACGTCGATGGCGAACTGGTGCTCGGCCCGTTCAATGGCCGCCCGGCCTGCATCCGTATCGCGTTCGGGCAGGGCGTGTGCGGCGCGGCGGCGCAAAGCCTGGACGTCCAGCGCGTCGACGACGTCCACGCCTTTCCGGGCCACATCGCCTGCGACGCCGATTCGCGGTCGGAGCTGGTGGTGCCGATCGTCCGCGACGGCAAATTGCTTGCCGTGCTCGACCTCGATAGCCCGAAACCGGCGCGGTTCACGCAAGCGGATGAAGATGGCGCCGTCGCGCTCGCCGCGATCCTCGCCCGCGCGATTTAGGTCGCGATGCGACTGGCGCCAGCCGCCGGGGCGGGGTCTACGAAAAACCTCGCGTAACCTGACGGGCCGAACGCGATCTTCGCCCGTTTCATTCCGCACCTACGGCGTCAGAATTTCTTTCCCGTGATGCGGGTGATCTCGCGCTTCACATGCTCGTTGACGATGCCCGGCAGATGCTCGTCGAGCCATTCCTTGAGGATTGGCCGGAGCATCTCGCGCACCATGTCCTCAAGCGGGTTGGCGGTTTGAACCGGCGCGCTGGCGGCGACGCTCGACAGTTCCTGAAGCGAGGCCATCGTCGTTTCGGCCGCCCGCTCGTCGAGCAGGGGCGGGCCCAGCGCCGCTTCATTCTCGATCGGCTGGTCGAGCTCGAGCACGTCGTCCGGCTCGCTCTCGGCGCCGTCGTCCGGGCTTTCGGCAAGCACTTCGGGCGGCGCCGCGACCGCGGTACGCAGCTCCTTTTCCTCGGCGATCACTTTCTTGATCGACGCCAGTATGTCTTCCATCGAAGGTTCGCGGCCGGGGGATTGCATCAGCGCGATATCGCTTATTGCCTTGGCGGTGTCACCCCTTTGTCGCCCGCGACGACCGGCGTCGGCGGGGTCGGGACGTTCGCCGTCGGGGTGGCGACCGGCACGTGGCGGGGATCGTTGGCCCAATCGTTCCAGTTGCCGGCAACCCGCCGGTAATTGCCCAGCGGGTCGTACAGCACGCCGCCATCCAGGTTGAGGTCCTCGGCCTGGGTTTCGCCCATCGCGTTGAGCAGCTGGAAACCGGCGACATAGGCGTCGCGGCGGGAGCTGACGAGCGTGACCTGGGCGTTGAGCAATTCCTGTTCGGCGTTGAGCAGGTCGAGCACGTCGCGGGTGCCGACCGACAGTTCCGCGCGGTTGCCTTCCAACGCCAGTTCGGTGGCGCTGACCGCTTCATTGCTGCTTTCGATCGCCTGAAGCGCGGCGCGATAGCTGGCGAAGGCGGCGCGGGTGTTGGCGACGACCGCGCGTTCGACGCCGATCACCTGTTCCAGCACCTGGCCTTCGAGCGCCTGGGCGCGGCGGATGCGCGCGGCCGGCTCGCCGCCCTGATAGATTGGGATGCTGCCCGAAATGGCGACCGAGGTGGCGGTGCCGCTGCGGTCGGTGACGAAGGGACCGGTGTCGCCGGTCAGCTGGTTGATATAATCGCCCGACGCACTGGCGCCGATCGTCGGCAGGCGCTGCGACCGCGCCACGCGCACGTCGTACCCGGCGGCGACCGCCTGCTGGTTGACGGCGAACAGGTCGGGGTTGTTGACGAGGGCGATGCGCACCGCTTCCTCCGGCGTCGCGGGCAGCGGCGGCAGGGGGTCGGGGGGAGCGAGCGCGTCCGGCGCCTCGCCGATCACGCGCTTGTAATTTTCGACGCTGGTGGCGAGCCGGGCACCGGCGGTGGCGAGGTTCGACCGCGCCAGTTCCAGCCGCGCCTGCGACTGGGCGACGTCGGTGCGGGTGACGTCGCCGATTTCGAACCGGTCGCTGGTCGCTTCCAAATTGGTGCTCAGCACCCGCACGTTGTTCTGGTTGAGCTCGACGATCGCACGGTCGCGGATGACATCCATGTAGGCGGCGACCGCTTCGGTGAAGACGTCGCCTTCGACCGCGTCGAGTGTCGCGCGCCCGGCTTCGACGCGGGTCTTCGCGGCGCGCACCGAATTCTTGACCCGGCCACCGCTGTACAGCGGAACGTTAAGGTCCACGCCGCCGCTCAGGCTGATATTATGGTCGTCGCCCTGTTGCTGCAGGATGATGCCGCTGCGCGTCAGGTTGCGGTTGACGCCGACGGTGCCGACGACTTGCGGGCGGCCTGCCGCGCGGGCGATGGCGACGTTGGCGTCGGTCGCGCGCAGCTGTTCGCGCTCCGCCATCAGCGTCGGGTTGGTGCGATAGGCGGCAACCAGGGCCTGGCGCAGCGTCGCTCCCCAGGCGGGACCGGCCATCAGGGCGGCGGCCATGGTTCCGATAAACAGGGCGCGGGTACGGGGCACGGTCACTCCAGCCATCAAAAGGTGAACGCACGGGGCTTGGCAAAACCGGGCAGGGGCGCGGCGCTGGCATCGGCGATAGTGTGCAGGCCGAAGCCTTCGCCGGCGCGCCGTCCGACCACCACGCGGCCGATGCCGCGGTCGAGCAGCGATGCGCCGAGCCGGCCGCGGTCGGTCAGCTGGGCGATGATCGCGGGCGGAATGTCCTCGACCGCGCCGTCGATCAGGATGAGGTCGTAGGGCGCGCCCTTCTTCCAGCCATCCTCCAGCGGCCCTTCGACGACATCGAAACCATGGCCGCGGGCGGCGGCGGCAAGTTCGGCGGAGCTTTCCAGCCCGGTCACGGCGACGCCCATGCGTACCAGCACGGCGCACGCATATCCGGTGCCGCACCCGATCACGAGCGCCCGTTCGCCGGCGACTGGCGCCAGTTCGGTCAGCAGCTTGCCGAGCAGGTCGGGGCCCGACATCGTGCGCCCGTGACCGATCGGCACGCAGCGGTCGGTGTAGGCGATCGGCCGCGCGTCCTCGGCCACGAACGTCTCGCGCGGGACGGCGCCCATCGCCTCGACGGCCGGGCCGTAGCTGACGCCTTCGGGGCGCAGCTGCGTGTCGACCATCGCGGCGCGAGCGGCGGCGAAATCCGGAACTGGAGCGTGAATCGTCATCGACTGTTATATGCCGCTAATACAGTGGAGTTGCAAGAACCCGCTTTATCGGCGCCGCGTCCTAACGCCAAGCTGAACTGTCGCCGCTGGTCGAAGAAGCAGGGCCGTTGGCGGCATCGCGGGCCCCCGCAGCAGCGGTCCGGCGCCGGTTGCACCTTGACCGCTGGAGCAAAGCCCCCGAAATGGCGGCCCTCGGCCCGATGGCGGAGTGGTTACGCAGAGGACTGCAAATCCTTGCACGCCGGTTCGATTCCGGCTCGGGCCTCCACCCACATTTCGAGACTTAAGTCTCTGGTTTTATTGTGAAAAAAGTGGCGCTGTTCTGCGCCTTTCAGCGGACGAAAAGGTGTCCGGAGACCGCGTTAATTGCGGACGATCACGGTGATTCGAACCCGCAGTCTCCGCGGGCAAATTCGAATGCACGGTTTGGCGGCTTCGTTGCCCGACGCGTGGCCGTTGTTCGAGAAAACGGGCGCCCCGAGCTGGCACCCGTTCCCCTGTTGATCCGGCACACGTGGGAAATCTCTCCTCGCGGACGAAATCCAACATTGCAAGCAGCCGGCGTACTACCAGCCAGGCGCTGCCCTCAGGAAATCAGGTTGATCGGGAAAGCCCAAGATACGGCGCTGGAGCGCCCAATCCATCGGTAGCTCAACTGAATAGAGCGTACGGCACGTCAATCCCGCTGGCTGTGATCCGTCCCGAATGGCCGCGACGATATCCGGCGCGAGATAGTTCAGTCGCGCCAGCTGGGTGAAGCGCTTGGGATGGCAGTGCACCTTCATGGCAAGGTCGGTGACTGTATAGACGTTCCGGTCATCGAGGGCGGCCTGGGCAACCCGCGCCTTGTCCAGCATCGCCACGAGGTGCTTGTTCGGGAGCTGCGCAGACTCAGCGCTTCGTCGCTTTAGCAGGAGCGTCAATTCGCGTTTCATCGAAACAGCATTGGCGGGAATTTCTATCACGGTGGTCTGATGTGAGCGTTCCCATGCGATCGTGTCGCCGCGAAAGAGTCCGATCCCGTCCCACTGCAGAAGCCTGGGCAGTTCCGACAGGCGGACGATGATCTTGACCCAGGAGCTCGACAGTTCAATTCGCTCGATCAGCGCTTTCAGGATGCACTGCGCACGCTTGGGCGTGGCGGATTCAAGGGCTTTCGCGATGCGATCTCCGGCACCGCAAAGCTTGTTGAGTTTGCCGTCGTGATTGCCGGTCTCGAGCAGCAGCCCCCGCACCTGCTCGCGATTGCTCAGCAAGGATGTGATCGAGCCGAGAACCAGTTGTTCAAGCGGGTCGGCTTTGACCCGGTAGCGCCGTGCCCCGTGGCGGCGGCCCCACTCCGACTGGTTGGAAATGTAATAGCGCCTGACCTCACGATAGCGTCGGTCGCGGAACACACCCATCTTGCGTCCAAACCCATCGTAGATGAGGTCGCGCAGCAAGTCGGTCTTGTAGATCTCCACGACCTTTGCCCGCGTTCGCTTGGCGCGGAGCGCCTGGACGTCTTCCCAGAGGTCTTCGGGAATGATTGCATCGTGGATGCCGGGATAGCAGTTGCCCTTATTGCGAACCTGGCCCGCGTAGAGCGGATTGCCGAGCATATTCCACACGCTTGAGGCAGAGATTCCGCGACCGCGGACGAAGTTGCCGCGCTTTGATACGCGGCTTCTGCGTAGGACTCCGCGTCTTGCCAGTTCGCGCGAGACGGTCACGTAGCTTTTCGCCTCGAGATAGCGCCTGAACATCCAGCGGATGACCTCGGCTTCTGGCTCGTTCACGACGAGTTTCTTGTCGACGAGATCGTAACCGAACGGGGGATTGCCGCCGACAAAGAGCCCGCGCTGGCGCATTGCAGTGAACTTGTCTCGAAGCCGGTCGGAAGAGATTTCGCGTTCGAACTGTGCGAACGTGAGCAGGACGTTCAGGATGAGGCGGCCGGTACTGTCTGCAGTATCAAAGTTCTGCGTGACCGCGACAAATGCGACACCAAAGCTCTCGAACAGGTCCATCAACCGGACGAAGTCGAGAAGGGTCCGGCTGATACGATCGAGCTTGTAGATGACGACAACGTCGACCACGCCCGACTCGACGTCGCTCAGGAGGTCCTGGAGAGCAGGGCGATTGAGGTTGCCTCCCGACTGGCCGCCGTCGTCGTAGTGCTTCGGAATTTCCGTCCAGCCCTTTGGCTGCTGGCTGGCGACGTAAGCCGAACAAATTGCACGCTGCGCCTCAAGCGAGCTGAACTGATGATCGAGTCCCTGTTCGACGCTCCGCCGAGTGTAAATCGCGCAGCGCTTTTGCTGAAGGTCGACGGTGGTGGGCATCATCGAAGGAGCTCCTGTTTGGCGCCCCCTCGTTGCGATCTTACGCTTGTGCCTCCGCTGCCGCGATCCCGAAAGCTGGACTGGACTTCCTCGTCAGAAAGAGCGACGCACTTGACTGCGGGGGAGAATGGAACCTGTCTCTGCGGTTCGATTCAAGGTCGCTCCTCCACTCACATTTAGAGACTTAAGTCTCTGGTGTTACGCTAAGGGGAATGGCGCAGTTCTGCGCCTCTCAGGTGCTACAGCCCTCCGCGGAGACCGCGCCCTTCAACGGATCTTCGGCGATTCCCCGCGCGGGGTCTCCGCGGGCAAGATCTGGAACACGGTTTCGGCTGTTAAGCGCCCATCTTCGCCGTTCAAATCCGTTCGGTCAAAGCCCGAAAGCGGTCGTTAGCCTTGGCCGTTTCTTCGTCGGTCATTCTGAACCTGACGAGAAACGACATGGGTTACTCGTCATTCGATCCCGTTGGCCGCAACGTGCCTGCTTGGAACGCGAGCAGGAAGATTGGGCCGAAGCGTGCGTTAAAGCAGAAGGAGATCTGGGCAATCCGCTTCTGGCTAAAGCAGGAAGGGCGAGTTCGTGACCGTGCACTGTTTGACGTGGCAGTTGATAGCAAACTACGAGGTTGTGATCTCGTACGCTTGAAGATCGGCGACTTAGTGAGTGGCAACGATGTTCGGTCCTGAACTCTCGTTATCCAGCGAAAGACCGGCCGACCTGTCCAGTTCGAGATTCTGGAACCGGCGCGCATCAGCCTGTTGAAGTGGCTCGAGCGACGCGGTGGGACAATCGAGGATTACGCGTTCCCGAGCCGAGTGGACCACTCTCAGCACCTGGGCACGCGGCAGAACGGCCGCCTCGTTGATGAGTGGGTAACTGCGATTGGACTGAAGGCCGGCGATTTCGGCACTCACTCCTCCACCAGTGTCCCCAAGGCATGCTCGTCGAGGGCCGGACGGTGGGTTACGCGGTTCGGCCCGCCAATTCCCGGTTGATGAACAGCGCGCCCAGGGTGCCGATGACGCCCGACAGGAGGTAAAGCCCGATCGCCCACAGTCCGATTTGGCTCGCGAGGAACAGCGCGACGAGCGGCGCGAAGCCTGCCCCGAAGAACCACGCCGAGTTCGAGACGATGGCGGCGCCGGTGTAGCGATGCTGCCGGTCGAAGCTGGCATTTACTATGCCTGACGATTGCCCAAAGGCGAGGCCGAGCAGGACGAAACCGCTGAGCATGTAGAACGCCTCGCCAATCTCGCCCGCGCCGAGCAATTGGGGTGCAAAGCCGCTGTACGCTCCGATCAGCGCGGCCGACACGCCGAGCACGGCGCGACGGCCGACGCGGTCGGCAATGGCTCCGGACCCGAGCATCGCCAGCACGCACACTGCCGCGCCGAGGGCTTCGAGGAGAAGGAAGCGCACCAGGCTCTCGTTCGTGGTCAGCTTCACCCAGGACAGCGGGAACACCGTCACCAGGTGGAACAGCGCAAAGCTGGCGAGCGGGGCGAAGGAGCCCAGGACGATCGTCCGCCATTGCGCGCGAAGGGTCGCGAACGGCGGCGAAGGCTGCAGCTCGCGATTGTCGAACAGGCGCTTGAATTCGGGGGTCTGGACCAGCCGCAGGCGCGCGAACAGCGCAACGACATTGATCGCCAGCGCGACGAAGAACGGGTAGCGCCAACCCCAACTCAGGAAATCCTGCGGCGACAGGATGCCGAGGAAATAGGCGAACAGCGCGCTGGCAAGGACTAGGCCGAGCGGTGCCCCCAGCTGGGGAATCATGGCGTACCAACCCCGCTTTGCGGACGGCGCATTCAGCGACAGCAGCGAGGGAAGACCGTCCCACGTCCCGCCCAGCGCCACACCTTGCATCAGACGGAAGAAGCCGAGCAATCCGATGCTCGCCGCGCCGATCTGTGCGTAGCCCGCCAGCAGCGCGATGGCGATCGTCGATCCGCCAAGCAGGAACAGGGCAATGGTCAGCTTCACGCCGCGCCCATGCTTCTGGTCGAGATAGGTAAAGATCAGCGTCCCGATCGGCCGTCCGACGAAGGCCAGCGAGAAAAGGGCGAACGAATAAAGGGTCGCCGTCAGCGGGTCGGCAAAGGGAAAGACGTAGCTTGGGAACACCAGTACCGAGGCGATGGCGTAAACGAAGAAGTCGAAGAATTCGCTGGTGCGACCGATGATCACGCCGATGGCGATATCCCCCGGGCCGACCTTTGCGTCATGCGAGGTAAGCAGCTGCGCATCGCGCTCGAGCGGTGTGGAGTTCGCTGCCGAAGCGTTGGCGGTCATATCTGCTTCATCTCCCTAGGAAGGGGTGCTGGTACCTTCTTACGCCGTGTTTTGGGATTGGACAAAATGTCCAATGTTGGACACGATGGCGGAACGGTAGGGGGACCCGATGCTGCAGCGAATCCTTCCCATTCCTGACCGCACGCGAGCGTGCCTCGCGCTGGCCGCGCTTGCGCTCCTTTCGGGCTGTTCGAGTGAGGTGTTGAACCCTGCCGGTGACGTCGCTCGGCAGCAGCGCGACATCATTTTCATTTCGACCGGCCTGATGCTGCTGATCATCGTCCCGGTCCTGATCCTTATCTGCCTGTTCGCGTGGCGCTATCGCAAAGGGAAGGGCGGAACCTACGACCCGAATTTCGATCACTCGACCGCACTCGAACTGGTTATCTGGTCGGCGCCGCTGCTCATCATCATCGCGCTCGGCGCCCTGACGTGGTCGAGCACGCACTTGCTCGACCCGTTCCGTCCACTCGATCGCTTGGCCGCCGGCGGCCAGGAAGCGAGCGCTCCCAAGGAAGACGTGCTGCGCGTCCAGGTCGTGTCGATGGATTGGAAGTGGCTATTCATTTATCCCGAAGAGGGCATTGCGACGGTCAATGAGCTGGTCCTTCCGCTGAACCGCCAGGTGCGGTTCGACATGACGTCGACCAACATGATGAACACCTTCTACGCGCCCACGCTGGCCGGGATGATTTACACGATGCCCGGGATGCAGAGCCAGTTGCACGCGGTGCTCAACAAACCGGGTACCTATTCCGGATTGTCCGCCAATTATAGCGGTGCCGGGTTCAGTGACATGCGGTTCACCTTGCATGGCGTCGATCGTGCGGGCTTCGAGGCATGGGCCGCAAAAGCGAAGTCATCCGGAAAGTCGCTCGACCTCGCGACCTACCAAAAGCTGGAATTGCCGAGCGAGAAAGTGCCGCCGATCGTGTTCGGCGCGGTCGATCCCGACCTCTATCGCCGGATCCTCGAACGCTGCGTCAATCCCGGCACCCCCTGCATGTCGCAGCTGATGGCGCATGACCGGCGTGCCGGTGGCGATCCGCGCGACGTTCGGCCAGGAGCCGGCATGCCGGCGGCCGGCAGTTCGATGCCGCAACATGGCAAGCCCGAAGGCGCGCTCCTGAAATCGCCGAGTGAAAAGGGATCGGGGGCCAATATTACAAAGCCTGCCGACCCCGATGCAGCCTTGGGAACGCGCAAGCCGGGCGCCGAGGAAAATCGCAACATGTCCGCTATCCATCCCCACCATGCGCCGGCAGCCAGCCGCCAGGCGCAGGCCTGACTTTCGGAGCCGACCTCATCGTGTTCGACCAGCCGCTCAGCAAGATCATCTTCGGACGTCTGACCTGGGAAAGCTTTCCAGTTCACGAGCCGATCCTTCTCGTCACGTTCGCCGTGGTCGCGCTGCTTGGCGTGGGAATTCTCGCCGCAGTGACGAAATATCGCTTGTGGGGCTGGTTGTGGCGCGAATGGTTCACCACCGTCGACCACAAGAAGATCGGGATCATGTACATGATTCTGGGCATCGTCATGCTGCTGCGCGGTTTCGCCGACGCACTGATGATGCGGCTTCAGCAGGCGATGGCGTTCGGAGGGAACGAAGGTTACCTCAACGCCCACCATTACGATCAGATCTTCACCGCCCACGGGACGATCATGATCTTCTTCGTCGCCATTCCGCTCATCAGCGGCGTGATCAACTTCGTCATGCCGTTGCAGATCGGCGCTCGTGACGTTGCCTTCCCGTATCTCAACTCCGTGAGCTTCTGGCTGACCGCGGCCGGCGCGGGTCTGGTCATGGTCAGCCTGTTCGTCGGCGAATTCTCGACTGCCGGCTGGCTCAACTATGTTCCCGTCGCGAACCTCCAGAACAGTCCCGGCACAGGGCCCGACTATTATTTATGGGCGTTGCAGATCGCGGGCGTCGGAACGACGCTGTCGGCCATCAACATGGTGACGACCGTGCTCAAGATGCGCGCGCCCGGCATGACGATGATGAAGATGCCGGTGTTCACCTGGACGGCGCTGTGCAGCCAGGTGCTGGCGATTGCCATCTTTCCCGCACTGACGGGGGCGTTCGCGCTGCTGATACTCGACCGCTACGTGGGAACGAACTTCTTCACCAACGATCTCGGCGGAAACCCGATGATGTACTGGAACCTCGTCTGGTTGTGGGGACATCCCGAGGTTTACGTCCTCGTCCTGCCGGTGTTCGGCATCTATTCCGAGATCACCTCGACCTTCTCTGGCAAGCGGCTGTTCGGTTATTCGTCGATGGTTTACGCGACCGTCGTCATCACCATCCTCAGCTACCTCGTCTGGCTCCACCATTTTTTCACGATGGGTTCGGGCGCGAGCGTGAACAGCTTCTTCGGCATCGCGACGATGATCATCTCCATCCCGACCGGCGCGAAGATATTCAACTGGCTGTTCACGATGTATCGCGGCCAGATCCGCTTCGAGCTGCCGATGATGTGGGTGGTCGCCTTCATGATCACCTTCGTGGTCGGGGGAATGACCGGCGTGCTGCTGGCAGTGCCGCCCGCGGACTTCGTGCTGCACAATTCGTTGTTCCTCGTCGCCCACTTCCACAACGTCATCATCGGCGGCGTGGTGTTCGGCCTGTTTGGCGGCATGGTCTACTGGTTCCCCAAGGCGTTCGGCTTCAAGCTCGACAACTTCTGGGGCAAGATCAGCTTCTGGGGCTGGGTGATCGGTTACTGGGTGGCCTGGACGCCAATCTACATCGTCGGCCTGATGGGCACCACGCGCCGTGTCCGCCATTTCGACGATCCCAGCCTGCAGATCTGGTTCATCATCGCCGGCATTGGCGCGCTGATCATCCTCGTCGGAATCCTGGCATTCGTGATCCAGATCGCGGTCAGCATCAAGAACCGCGACAAGCTGCGCGACACGACCGGCGACCCCTGGGACGGGAGGACGCTGGAATGGTCGACCGCGTCGCCGCCCCCGCCCTACAACTTCGCCTTCACGCCCGTCGTGCATGAACTGGATGCCTGGTACGACATGAAGTCCCATGGCGCCGCGCGTCCGACGAGCGGCTTCGTGCCCATCCATATGCCGCGCAACACAGGCACCGGAGTTATCCTTGCCGGCCTTTCCGCCGTGCTCGGCTTCGCCATGATCTGGTACATCTGGTGGCTCGCCGCCTTGGCCTTCGCCGCGCTGCTGGTGGTCGCGTTCGGGCACAGCTTCAACTACAACCGCGACTACTACATTCCGGTCGACGAGGTGACCGCCGAAGAGTCGGCGCGGACCCGCCTCCTGAAGGCGGAGGCCTGAACCATGGCGACCGAGCCCACCAAGAAAGTTGCCGCCAAGCCCCGGCCGCGCAAGAAGGCGGTAGCCAAGGCGATCCCGGCGACCACCTTTTACCAGCTGAAGGACGACCACGCTCACGGTCCGGGAAGCGCGACATTGCTCGGCTTCTGGATCTACCTGATGAGCGACGCGCTGCTCTTCGCAGCGCTGTTCGCGACGTTTGGCGTGCTCGGCGCCAGTTATGCCGGCGGCCCGACCCCACGCGAGATCTTCGAATTGCCGCTGGTCGCGCTCAACACAGCGATCTTGCTGGTGTCGTCGATCACGTACGGTTTCGCGATGCTGGCGATGGACAGCGGCGCGGTAAAGCGGACGCAAATGTGGCTCGTCGCTACCGCCCTGCTCGGCATAAGTTTCGTCGGGATCGAGCTGTTCGAATTCGGCAAACTGATCGCCGAGGGCGCCACGCCGCAGCGTAGCGGCTTCCTGTCAGCATTCTTCACGCTGGTTTCGACCCATGGAGTTCACGTCACCTTTGGCGTGGTCTGGATCGGCATCATGCTTGTCCAGGTTCAAATGCGGGGGCTCATCCCCGAGAACCGCCGCCGCCTGTTGTGCCTGAGCATGTTCTGGCACTTCCTCGACGTCGTCTGGATCGGCGTCTTCACCTTCGTCTATCTGCTGGGAATGCTGCGATGAGCGCCTCGCCCCACGACACTACCCCGCCCGTCGCCGAGATGGCGGGACATGGTTCGAAGCAAAGCTATCTGGTCGGCTTTGGCCTGTCGGCGGTGCTGACGGCCATCCCCTTCTGGCTGGTGATGAGCGGAGCGCTCGGCAGTCCGGGCTGGACGGCGATTGCCGTAATCCTGTTCGCGGTGCTCCAGATCCTTGTTCACACGACCTGCTTCCTGCACGTCAACACGCAGGCCGAGGGCGGCTGGTCGATGATCGCGTACATCTTTACCGCGGTGATCCTGATCATCACGATCGCCGGGTCGCTCTGGATCATGTTCCACCTCAATTCGAACATGATGCCGAGCATGATGGTGGGCGAACCCAGCAACGTTTCGTGAGGACGAAGCGACTCCTTTTCATTACCTTCTGCGGTCTCCTTTTCTTCCTTTTCGCCGCCTTGGGGGTTTGGCAGCTCGAGCGGCGTATCTGGAAGCTCGCGCTGATCGAGCAAGTCGACTCGCGGCTTCGCGCCGCACCCGTGCCCGTGCCTGACGTGACGAAGTGGAGGGGCTATGACGCGTCCGCCAACGACTATCGCAGGGTCGAGGCCATCGGCGTCTTCCAGAACGATCGCGAGACGAAAGTCGACGCGCTGACCGAGCGCGGCGCCGGCTTCTGGCTGATGACGCCCTTGGCCACAGGCTCGGGCGAGATCCTCGTCAATCGCGGTTTCGTCCCAACCGACGAAGCGTCTTGGAGCCGTCCGCAAGGCCGAGTCATCGTCCGCGGCCTACTGAGGCCGACGGAACCCGACGGCCGCTTCCTGCGACCAAACCGGCCGTCCGAGGAGCGATGGTTCTCACGGGACGTGGCGGCGATCGCTAGGGCGCGCCATCTTGCTCGGGTCGCGCCATTCTTCATCGATGCCGACCGGTCTGGCGCGGCCAACGAGCCCCCAATCGGCGGCATGACCGTCGTTACGTTCCGCAACGCGCACCTGTCCTATGTGATCACGTGGTTTGCGCTTGCGCTACTCTCGGCGGCGGGACTGGTACTCTTGTCGCGCGACCGCCAAAAGCCGATCTGATGGACCGCCCCCTCCTCGCCTTGACCAGCCGGCCGTTGATCGGCCGCTCTCCCAAGGCGGCGGCAGCGGAGACGATGCGGCAACTCGTGCAATTGCGCTGGATCGCCGTCGTTGGGCAACTCGTCGCGATCCTCGTCAGTCATTTTGCGCTCGGCATCGTGCTTCCCCTTACGCCGATGCTGGCGGTCGTCGCCTTGTTGGCTGCGGCCAATCTGGTTTTTGTCGTGACCATTCACAGGCGCATGATACCGGGCGAACTGACCATTGCGCTGTTGCTGGACATGGCCGCGCTCACGGCACAGCTCTACTTCAGCGGCGGTGCCGGGAATCCCTTCATCTCGCTCTACCTTTTGCAGGTTGTGCTTGGCGCGATCTTGCTGACGCCGCAGGTCGCTGGACTCCTGGCGCTCGCCGCCTGTGCGTTCACGGCGTTCCTCAACTTTCGTCACTTCCCGCTCTTGTTGCCGGCTGGCGACACCGGGCTCCTGCCAATCGGCCGCTGGTTGGCGTTCGTTATGGTCGCGGTACTGCTGGTATTGTTCATCGCTCGCATCAGCCGCAATGCGAAGCTGCGTGACGCCTACGCTGCCAGCCTCGCCCAGCGCGCGGTCGAGGAGGAAGGAATTGTCCGCATGGGCCTGTTCGCGAGCGGCGCGGCACACGAGTTGGGAACGCCGCTGTCGGCGCTTGCCGTGATCATCGCAGACTGGGAGCGGTTAACAATATTTTCGTCCGATCCGGACCTGGCCGATGAGATGGCGGATGCGAAGGCCGAAATTGACCGCTGCAAGGCGATCGTTTCGAACATCCTTCATTCGGCTGGCAAGGTGCGCGGCGTGGCAATGACCAGCGAAAGCGCCCGGCAATTGCTCGAGACGATCGCCCAACGGTGGACCGAGCGGCGCCCGAACAGCCGGTTGAGAACAGACCTGGCGCCTTTGGGCAATGCCAGGGTCGCGGCGGAGCCGTCGCTCGAGCAGGCGCTGTGGAGCCTACTCGAGAATGCCGCGGAAGCGTCGTCCGGGCTCATCGACCTCGTCGGCGCGATCGAGGATGGCAATGTTGTGTTCGCCGTCCTCGACCGCGGGCCGGGGTTCAGCGAGGATCAACTCGACTGCGCGGGCCGACTGTATCAGTCGACGAAGGGGCCAGGTCACGGCCTTGGTCTGTTCCTCGCTGCCAACGTCGCGCGGCAACTCGGGGGGCGCCTCAGCATCGCCAATCGAGACGACGGCGGCGCGGAGGTCCTGATGCGGCTCCCGCTGATCGCGTCGAAAGCAAGCGAATGAGTGGCAAGACGCTTTTCCTGATCGAAAATGACGAGGCGTTTGCGCGGACGCTGGCCCGCTCATTCGCCCGGCGAGACTACGACGTGTTCATCGCGCGGTCCCGCTCGGCGCTGGAGGAGCTGCTCAAGGCGAAGGCGCCGGACTTCGCCGTCGTCGACCTCAAGCTCGGCGAGGGGTCGGGCCTGCCGTGCATCCCCTTGCTCGCCAGTGCCAACTCCGCGGCGCGGATCGTCGTGCTGACCGGTTACGCGAGCATTTCCACGGCGGTCGAGGCGATCAAGCTCGGTGCCACCCACTATCTTCCCAAGCCCTGCAACACGGACGAGATCGAGGCCGCCTTCGGCAAGGACAGCGGCAATGTCGCTGAGCCGATCCGGAAGCAGGCAGGGTCGATCAAGACGTGGGAATGGGAACGCATCAACCAGACCTTGGCCGAAACGAATTTCAACATCTCCGAAACCGCGCGTCGCCTCGGGATGCATCGTCGGACCCTTGTCCGAAAACTTCGAAAAAACCCGCCGGTCCGCTGAAGTGCTCGTGTCCGGGGGTTCGCGGAAAACACGAGCCTCTCGCCCCCGAGCATCACACTATGACTGGTCGTCCGCTTCTATCTCAACATGACACGCAAGCGGATACGTATATTTCGGCTAAAGGCTCAGTTGCTTTATTCGTAGCCCATAGATGCAGCCGTATGGGGGACCGCCGGGCCATCGTTACGACTTCGATGGGCGCCTCGAGCATCCTTCATACGGGCCGCAGGACCCATATCCCATCGCCGCCCTAGGCGTCATCTGGGGTGACGCGTTCGGGCGTCCAGGACCACGTGGTCCTGATTCGCGGCCGCTACCAGCAGAAAATGGCAAGCCCGGTCCGAAACACGACCGTCCGCTAGCGGCCAGGTGCCGACGAAGATTTTCGAGCACGCTCCCACTCAAGACTGAGTTTACACCGTCCTAATGTCCCTTAGAGCGCTGATTCCAAAGAACACACCTGCCGATCAAATCTTCTTGAGTTCCGCGACGCTCCGATGTGCAGCTTGAAGCGACCAGGGCTCTCCACGTATCCACAACCGCTCGACTGAAATCGATCGCCACCCCGCCGGAAGAGTAATTTTCTGCTTGGGCCAGGTCGCTGGATCGGCGCCCCGAACCGCGAGCCGAGGCAAACCCAAGTAGAGGGATGTCAGCATGCCCCCGATATTCGCAAAGAAGGGCCCGGCACGGACCCTGCTGTCGGGATGGTCGGCCCGATATTCGAGACACTGATGAAAACGGCCAGCGTCGTACGCTGCGTAGCCCTCTTCAAACAATTTGAAGGCGAGCCGGCGATCGCCCCAAAGGCTTGCCCAGACTGGATAGAGCGCCGGAAGCATGGGTGAGCCGACATAGTCACGCCAATGCGACAGGTAGAGGGCGAGCGTTGCATCATGACTCTCGTCGCTGAGCGGATAATTGTAAGGAAAAAGCGCCGCAAGCGGCGTGGGAGTCGCGCCTTTTTGTTCGTCAATTCTAAAGTCGGCGTGGGCGGCGATGGCATTGTCGGTCCGAAGCAATGGATGCAGCGCTTCGCTTGTGGCGCGCCAGATGGAAGGCGCGTTCTTCCCCAAGTCTAAGGCCGCTTGCACTGCCCTTTCAAGCACGTCTCGCCCGGCTATGATGGAGAAGGCGTCGTCATCAGGTGGTGCGGGGATTTCCGCCGGCCCGGTGGCGCTTAAGAGATGAGGCCTACCTTCACGCCAAGCCACACGATCACAGATAAAGTCTGCTACGCCCGCCAGCACGGGCCAGGTCCTCTCTTCGAGGAAACGCCGATCGCCCGACACGTCCGCAAAGATGCTGAAGGCGCGGGCCACGTGCATCGAAACATGTAGTGCGTGGGTCGCCGCTTCTCCTCTGCCCGGCGCAACTTCCTCTCCGGTCAATGCTCCGGCTTCCCAAGGGAAGCGAAGCCCCTGGTTGCCATAAGAACGCGCATTCCGCCGGGCGGCATCGACGCCTCGTTCCCGAAACTCCAGGATGGCACGGGCGGCGTGGGGCTGGGTGAAGGAGAGGACAGGAACACAAAAAGCGTCAATGTCCCACATCACATGACCATAATAGTAATGATAATCGGGCCATTGGGCGAGGCCGAAGATGGATGTCGCCGATGGCGAAGCCGGGTGAACGGAGGCATTCAAATAATAGAAGCCCGCGTCAATTATAGCCTGATGTTGGGAAGAGGCACCCTCAACCACCGGCCTGGCTTTCCAGATTTCAGTCCAGCAGTCCCGGTTCATCTTCCGAAGCGGGGCCATGCCAAGCCTTTTCGCCTCTGCAAGGCGACGCACTGCTTCCTCATCCGGCCGGCTATGCACCAACGACCCGACCACCGCGGTCATCTGACTAATGATAACGCGCTGTCCAGCACGAAGCGGCACCTTGAACCGCGTTTGAAGGGGCCCACGATGATCATAGGGACGAAGCCGCTCACCGTCCGGCTGTCCGCTAATCTCAGTCCAGCACGCGAAGCCACACGTTGCCAAGCCGCCATCGCTCTCCCAAAGCAGTGCGCCATCGTCGGCTGGCTCGTGCTCGCCCGGCGTGCCGAGACGCCGGCGGACGACATTGCCACGCGATGATTTATCGAGACTTAGGCCGCTTTCGACTGTGAGCGTTGCGTTGTCTGCAGAACGAATTTCCGTTTCCTGCAGGACGATATGCGGATGGGAGCGACTACAAAATGTGCGCACGCTGAGTGAAAGCTTCCTTTCAGCCAGCACCACATCGACTCTTGTCGTCAGTTCTCCCGCAGAGAAATCATAGTCCTGCTCGAGGCTCGACGCTGCAAAGGGCTGGGTCGATAAACGCGCGCCGTCGATGGCAAGATCGAGGGCCAGCGGAAACGGGACATATGCAGCTGCCTCAATCCGGCGTTCCGGGTCCAATCCCACTACGCCGTTGACGATGCATACGCCCGGCAACACAGGTAAGTCGCGCAGTCGAAGACCAACGAGGCCATTGCTTACGTATGCTGGAAGTGAGGACCCAAGCGGGCCTCGCTCCGTCTGCGGGTTGATGATCTTCATCGCAACCCTCGCTTGGTGGCTTCGCTTACGCTGGCGTTTGATCCAGCGTCCTGAATTGAGGGGGAGGGACACCTTCGGTGGTGAACTTTTCTGTTAGTTCGGCCTTTCTGGCAGCCAGTTGTTCACCCAGCGCATCCATGTCCAGTCCGGCCTTTCGCGCCTGTGCAAAAAGCCCTTCCATGCGTTTCTCTTCTTCTTCGACATGGTGTTCGATCTCCTCGCTGAGGACGGTAACCTTACTGTCGTAGAATTCGTCGTCGGGCCCACCGGCAAGAATCTCGCCAATCAGAACTTTTGCCCCGTCATGCTCGACGTAGCTCTCCTTGAGCAGGTCTTCCTCAACCTTGCCTTCGCAAGCAGGGTAAAAGATTTCCTCTTCAATGGTCGCATGGACAGACAGCTCTAGGCAGATTTGCTGCGCTAGCTTTTCCTTCCGCCCCTCACCCTTCGCGCGTTCGAATTGCGAGAAAAGCTCTTCCACCTTGCGGTGATCTTCCTTCAGTAAGGCAATCGCGTCTTGTCTGGCTTCTGCCACGGGGATTCTCCTCGATTTCGGTTAAAGCACGAATCGCGTCTATTCAGTGAGGCAAAGCGATCTGCGCAATGCGCCGGCGTCCATCCGTTTAGTCGCCACGATCGCCTTGATCTTCAGGCTTAGGCGTGCGGGCGTGCTGCCGCACATCGCCGGAAAGCGATTCCGTCTGATCATCGCTTTCGCCAAATGTCCCGTCATCCTTGCGCCGTTGATAGCGCTTGTCGCCGGGGTGAGGTTGATTGAGTTCGCGCTTGGTCATGGCATTCTCCTCAGCAGCGGAACTCATTCAATTTACCGCCGTTCCCAGCCGGCCCGGAACAAGCCGCTAGACCATAACAAATGATATGAAAAAATGTGCTTGAACGGAGGATGCGCAGCGCGTTTAGCGGCGACTATCAAGAGCCTGGGATGTCAAAGTGACTTTGAAACATTCGAAACCAAACGCAGGCCTCCCTTGGTCCGAGCAAGAGGATGAGATTTTAAGAGGTGCTTGGCCGGAACCTGATGTGCGCAGCATCGCAGCGACGATAGGTCGAAGCCGCGAGGCAGTTGAAAAGCGTGCACGGACTATTGGCCTTAGGCGTGCACGGTGAAGCGGGAAAACACCTTATGGACTGGAAGCTCCTGGGCTATTCTATCTCAAGCCTCAGTGTCTTGGCCCTCGGAACTGCGGCCTGGCCCGGAAACGACGGATTTTGGTGGCATGTCCACGTCCTGATTTTCGGAATGGTAACCTCGGTGATCGGAATGGGCTGCCGCTACGTCTCCCACCGCATTGACCGGAGAAAGATCGAAGAAGCTGCTCACTGAACTGTTTGAGCGATCTTTATGGCTTCGCCGACCGCTCTCGCCGACGACTCTGTGCGGGTGTTACGCGCCGTGTTGGACCTAGCTTCTGTCTCGGCCAAATAGTGCTCGGCGGCCTCGATAAAAAAGGCTGCTCGGTTGCAACTTACTTTGTCGATCCGGCTCGCGAGCTTTGGATCAAGGTCAATCCGAACGGTTTTCGGTTCATAGGGCACGGATACGTCCAAGGCGAAAAGGACAATGTCAGAGCCGACCGGGGGGGCCTCATCCGATGGAAGGGGTATCGGCAGCTCTCTAGCCCCTAACGCGGCGATCCGCGCCTGAAGCAAATGCTCGGCCCGTTCCGCGCAGCGAAGCATATCAACGTCCTTCACCACGAGGTCCGGAAACTCGGTGATTCTTGCTACACAACCATGCGACGTCTTTCTGACAATCGCCCGGTAGCGCCGCTTTGTAGGCTCAACGGTCATTCATTGCCCTTCTTGCGCCGCGTTTCCCAACCCTTTTTTGCAGCCGCGGAGCGCGATTCACTGGTATGCGACAAACCGCTTTTGCGTCCGCCCCTGCGCGAAGATTCGTGGGTGTCTTTCTTGCCGCGGCCGGAACCAGACTTATTTCCTCCGCCGCTCTCCTTGTTGACCGTCGCCCATGCGCGGCTCTTGGCTTCTTTCGCTCCCACGCCTTGGTCTTCATAACCGTCGGCAATATGTTCAGCCTTACGCTTCTGCTTATCGGTGTACTTTCCCTTATCTCCGCGAGGCATGTGCACTCCCCTATTTAGCTAGGGAAACGTTCTGAGGTCGGTCTGGTGCCAAACCCTCAACGCAACATCTTGCTAACAAATGTTAAGCAGGTGGTCCGAGCATTAAGTATGTCGGATCGAATTCTCCGATGCGGCAAAGCTTTTCAAAGTCGAGGATACGGCTGCAGCCGCGGCTGATTCCAATGGCGCCTGCGTCCGCCAGCGCCTTAAGGGTCCGACTGATGTGAACCGGTGTCGTCCCTGCGAGCTCGGCAAGCTGGCTTTGAGTAAGCGGAAAAGATGCGCCCTCTTTCTCAAGCCCAGCAGCCTGAGCACGTGTTCCATACTCGCAGAGGATATGGGCGACTCGGCTTTTTGTGGATAGCCCGCTCAGGACTGTAACCCATTTGGCCAAGATACTGGCATCAACGACCGTGTCGCGCCAGAACGCCATTGCGAGATCCGGATATTGATCGTGCAGGCGTCGCAGGTCGGTATGCGGCACTTCGTAGATTGCGCAATCGGTGAGCGCCGTGATGTTCCAGCGAGCGACGGGAACGGCGACAGAATGGAGATCGCACATATCGCCCTCAATGTAGAGCGCTGCGGTGCGCCGCGAGCCGTCTGAAAATTGTTCGGATCGACCGATCGTCCCGCTTGCAACCAAGCACGCAAAGCTCGTAATCTGGCCGGATCTCACAAGGTCCCACCGCGCCTTTTTCTCAGTCCGTGGCGGGTCAAGCGCCAAAAGCGAATTTTGGGCCTCCTGCGAAAGAGCGCTGCGCAGCAGCAGGCGGTTAAGAAAACGCGAAAGAGGCCGATCCATGCCGCCGAAACGCGCAAGGGGCGACTGAGATCATTGTTTTGACGATTTGGATGGATAGCTGCTCAGCCTCGCTTTCTTCCCCTCGCCGTCGCGGTTCGGCACCACCGGCAGCTGTGGCCTCACACTTTGAAGGAATGCACCAACTAGGGGCGGTCAATCTTGGCCGGATCCGCGGAGAGTGTTGTATAACAATAGGCGGTGGTGGATGGAGCCTTGACGACCAAGGCGCCGCAGACGTCGTTGCCGGCCAAGACCCCAAGCGAATCGTGCCTTGAGCCTCCGTCACGCTCAGATGCCGGTTACGACAAGCCGCTGACCGCGCGGGTACGGAAGCCACCACCGGCATTGCCAGCTACTGTGACTATGCCAGTTGTTATAAGATTACGTGAGGAACATTCCTATCGCGCTTTTGTTTCCCTAGCGGGAAGGGGGGGGCTGAGGTGGCCGTTTTCCAAGCATGTTGAGTTAGCGCGCCTGGAGGGGTCAATTGGACGTCAAAAATCAAGCTCCGGCAAGCTGGAACGCCCATCGTCTTGCCACACTAGTCTCCCTCAACGACCAGATTCGCGATCTCGAGAATCCTGCTAAGGTCGCGTACACCGCTGCGGAAATTCTCGGTAAGGCGATGAACGTGAGCCGCGCGGGCTACGGGACGATTGATCCTGAACTTGAGACGATCACGATCGAGCGTGATTGGAATGCGTCCGGAATTCAGTCGCTCGCCGGCACGCTCCATTTCAGGGACTATGGATCGTACATCGAGGACTTAAAGCGCGGTGAGACAGTAGTCTTTGCCGACGCTGAGAAAGATCCTCGGACGGCAGATACCGCGGACGCATTGAAGGCTATTAGCGCGCAATCGGTAGTCAATATGCCAATCAGCGAGCGCGGAGGCTTGGTTGCGCTGTTGTACCTCAATCACGCGACCGCCCGGGAGTGGAGACCGGAGGAGCTCGACCTTATTCGGGACGTAGCCGAGCGGACGCGCTCTGTGGTTGAACGTCTTCGGGCTGAAAAGCAGCTCAGAGAGCGCGAAGAACGATTCCGCACGGTCTACGAAAATGCGGCCGTCGGCATGTTGGAGGTCGACGCCGATTGGAGAATCCAAGGGGCGAATGCCGCCTACGCTCAATTAGTCGGAATTTCTCGCGAGGAGCTCAAAGGTCAAAACTGTCTTGCCTTCACGCACGACGAGGATCTGATCCTCAGTGCCGAAGCCCTTCGAGAAGTGGCATCAAAGCCCAATGGCGAGCGCATCAGCTTCGAGAAACGCTATGTCAGGCCCGACGGAAAGACCATTTGGATCAGGAGCAATCTGGCAAAGGTCGGTGGCGATGGCGACACTGCACGATTCTTAAAAATCGTCGAGGATATCACTCACGCCAAGGCGGCCGAAAAGGAGTTGGAAGAACAGCGCCGCATCCTCGAGGTCCTTAACGAAACCGGTGCAGCGGTAGCGGCAGAACTCGAGACTGAGCGTGTCGTGCAGATCGTGACTGATGCCGGCGTCGAGCTTACGGGTGCGGCGTTTGGAGCATTTTTCTACAATGTAGTCAGCGATGCTGGCGAGGTTCTCACACTATACACTCTTTCCGGTGCCAATCGCGCCGATTTCGAACAATTCGGTCATCCCCGTCCCACGCCTGTGTTCGCCCCCACGTTCAGGGGCGAAGGCGTCGTTCGGTCGAACGACATCACGGCTGATCCCCGATACGGTAATAACCCGCCGCATAAGGGCATGCCCGAGAACCATTTGCCGGTTCGCAGCTATCTTGCGGTCCCAGTCATCTCGCGCTCGGGAGAAGTCATCGGCGGACTCTTTTTCGGGCACCCCGAGATTGGGATCTTCACCAACGAGTCAGAACAACTCATTGTTGGCCTCGCCGGTCAGGCGGCCGTTGCGATCGACAATGCCCGGCTTTTCCAGGCAGCACAGCGTGCAAACCAGACACTCGAAGAGCGGATCGAAGCGCGCACGCAAGAGCTTGAGCATGCGAATGCGGCGTTGCGGCAGGCGCAGAAGATGGAAGCGGTCGGGCAGCTCACGGGGGGTATCGCCCACGATTTTAACAATCTGCTCACGGTCGTAACCGGCAACATCGACATGGCCATGCGGTCTATGTCTGCAAGCGGCGCGATCGACCCCCGGTCCCAGCGCGCGCTCGAAAACGCGATGAAGGGCGCGGAACGCGCGGCTTCTCTCACCCAGCGCCTCCTCGCGTTCTCCCGCCGACAGCCGCTCGCGCCGAAAGCCATCGACGTCGATAAGCTCGTCGTTGGCATGTCGGATTTGTTGAACCGGGCCCTGGGCGAAACTGTGAAGCTCGAAATCGTTACATCGCCTGGTCTGTGGCGCGTCGAGGCGGACCCGAACCAGCTCGAGAGCGCCATTCTCAATCTTGCAGTGAACGCACGCGACGCCATGCCGAAAGGTGGTGAGCTCGTCGTGGAGACGACCAACGCCCGTCTGGACGAAGAATATTCGGCTCAGCACGCCGAGGTGGCTCCCGGCCAATATGTGGTTGTCTCCGTCACGGACACCGGCACCGGTATGCCCAAGCATATTCAGGAGAGGGTCTTCGAACCCTTCTACACGACTAAGGAGCCGGGCAAGGGCACCGGGCTTGGCCTCTCGATGGTCTACGGTTTCGTCAAACAATCTGGCGGACACATCAAGATCTACTCAGAAGAAGGTCAAGGGACGACGATTAAGATCTATCTGCCGCGATTGATGAGCGAGGTCGTAGCGGATGACGGCAGCGCTGTAACTCAAGGCTTGGAGACGAGCGCGAGCGAGGAAGTTATCCTTGTGGTGGAAGACGATGACGATGTTCGAGCCTACACCGTCGAGTGCTTGCGCGAGCTCGGATACAAGGTTCTGGAAGCGCATGACGGGTCCTCAGCCTTGCGTCTTCTTGAACGACAAAATGGCCCAGTCGATCTTCTGTTCACCGACGTGGTAATGCCGGGCATGACCGGCCGCGAACTTGCCGACGAAGCGAGGAAGGTTCAGCCACATCTCAAGGTGCTGTTCACCTCCGGATACACCCGCAACGCGATTGTTCATGGGGGACGCCTCGATCCTGGCGTTGAAATGATAGCCAAGCCATTCACGTATGCGGCCCTAGCCCAGAAAGTTCGCGACGTGCTCGATGCCGGCACAACCGGACGGATCCTCGTGGTCGAAGACGACCCGACCGTCCGATCACTTACAATGGAGCTCCTCATCAGCCGCGGGTACAGCGTCGAGGAAGCTGGCGGCGCAACCGAGGCCTTGTCCAAGATCCGCTCGGCGCAAGGTCGCTACGATGCGGTCTTCATTGCGAACATTGCAGGCAAGAAGGATTCGATGTGGCTACGCGGTGAGCTTCGAAAGCATCATGCCGACATGCCGGTTTTGATCGCTGCGGAAACCAAAGAGGCTCCAGCGCTTCGGTCACGGTTCGAAGCTGACCGCTGCACTGCGGTTATCGAAAGGCCGTATAACGGGGCGAAACTTCGCGAAGCACTCGGCCTTCTCGGAGCGCGTTGTCCGGGAAAGTTTTGACAGGAGCGGTTGGCGGGCGCGACGAGCAGCAATGCTAGATTGGTAGTTGGATAGTTAGGTTTTATGAAGACGGTCGAATGCCGCCAGGAAGTATCACGCGGACGGACCGCTTTTGGCCAGCTTGAGCTGTCAGGCCGAAAGGCCCAGCCAGTAGTCAGAGGGGTATTTGGAAGACGGCCCGTTGATTTTCGTCCACCACCCGTAGCCAACCAATATAGGGTGGTTTGCCGGCCAGAACGCGCGCTTCCCAGAGGTCGACGATGTGGGCGGCGGCGTGTCTTCTTACCGTCTCAATGTGCGGCAGGTCTGTGCCCACTAGATCGGGGATTGTGCCGTCATCCGCGTGCACATTAAGAAAATACCTCACGTCTGTCGTCCTGAAAACGGCAGGCCCCAGGGGAGGCCGGGGCCTGCGCAGAAATCAAGCGTCCTGTAATTGCTTCGATGCTCTCTTTGGCCGTCCAGCATCGCGGGAAGGGGCGTCAAGCCGCCTGGTCTCGCCGCTGCCAATGCCTATCTTGCGCGGCTTCATCGCCTCAGGGATTTCCCTGATGAGCTCAATCGACAAAAGTCCGTCGTTCAAGTCGGCACTTGTGACCATGATGTGATCGGCCAAGCCGAAGCGGCGTTCGAACGAGCGGTTAGCAATGCCGCGATGGATATAGGTCGCATCGCCATCCTCGCGCTTTTGACCGCTGACGATCAGCTGGTTTTGATGCGCGGTGATATCGATCTCATCCTGCGAGAATCCGGCCACCGCAAGCGAAATGCGGAACTGATTATCGCCGAGCTTGATGAGATCGAATGGCGGGTAGTTATCCTGCGACTGACCCGAAGCGCTGTTCTCCAGCAATTCGAAGAGACGGTCGAAGCCAACCGTGGAGCGCCGGAAGGGCGCGAAGTCGAAAGCACTTGGCATTTTCCATGTCCTCCATCTGAAGCGACTGGCGGACTCCGGCACGAGGCCGAGGCCCGTCACCGGGCCCGATGTGGCACCCGGCGGCGGGGAAATAATTACGACATTTCAAGTTTCAAGAGGGCCCGTGCAGGTCTCAAATCGACCCTCAAACGACTGTAAGAAGACCGTTTGCTAACGGCCAACATCAGCCGAAAGCGATTCCGATCAGGTTACCGCTGTTTAAACTTGATCAGCCCATGCAAGTGAAACCCGTTCCGCAGCAAGTAGCTCGAGAGACTCCGAGCGCTTCCCTTTCAGAATTGCTTTCTGGACCGCCGGCGCGAGAAGTCCCAGGGCCATGACACGCCGCTGGCGCTGCCATGAGGGTGCTCTCGCCCGACGGTGTTCCTGTGGTTCTGTCGGCGACATCGAATGCTCCCGCAGAAGCCGGTGCGCGGACCGGAGCAGCGAAATCGCATCGCCATTCGCGGCCTCGACCGCGACGCGACCGATTAATCTGCCCCCGCGGAAGACGGGCTGCCGGTCAACGACAGTGCGGAGAAGGTTGCCCTCGATGGCGACGCGATGCGGTTCAATATGCGCCTGCAGACGCGAAGTTGCCCCCGCTGCAGGTTCGTGCGGCTCCAGTAGCGCGCCGGCGTCAACCACAATTTGGATGCTCCGATCGCGCAGTTCGACGCGATCGAGCAGCGACAGCGCATCCTCGGAGGTGACACTCCGCTGGAAGAGGCTGGAGAGCGTGTGGAGCACAAGCCGCTCCAGGCGCGCAGCGGGAACCCTTCTCGCCGGCTTGGGGCTGTCTGGCCCGGGATCCAGCGAGCCCGACACATAGTAGCGGTAGAGCCTGCCGCCGCGCCCGTAGCTGAAGCTGGTCGTCATGACCTTGCCATCAGCGTCGCGAGCAAAACCAGCCAGCCAACACTCGTCCTTGCGCTTCGGTGCCTCACGCCGCTTCTTTCGATTCTCGGCAAGCGCCGCCTGGACCTCGTCGAACAGCTGCTTGCTCACGATCGCCTCGTGCTCGCCGTCGTGCACTACACCGCGGTGGACGATCTCGCCGAGGTAGAGGCGGTTCTGCAGCAGATAGTAGAGCGCGCCGCAGCTGAACGGTTTGCCGCCATGCTCCTTGCCCGAGCGCGACGTCCATCGCTTCGAGAGGATTCCGTCGCGGCGCAGCTCTTTCATCAGCGCCACGCCTGACCCGAGGCCGAGATAGCGGGTGAAGATGTGCCGCACCTGGTCGGCCTCCGCCGTGTTCACCACCAGTCGGCGTTCCTGGAGATCGTAGCCGAGCGGGATGTTCCCGCCCATCCACATGCCCTTGGCTTTCGACGCGGCAATCTTGTCGCGAATGCGCTCGCCGGTGACCTCGCGCTCGAACTGCGCGAACGACAACAGCACGTTGAGCGTCAGCCGACCCATGCTGGTCGTGGTGTTGAAGGCTTGGGTTATGCTGACGAACGAGACTCCTCGCGCGTCCAGGCGTTCAACGATCTTCGCGAAGTCCATCAGCGAGCGGGTGAGCCGGTCCACCTTGTAGACGACAATGATGTCGACCTTGCCGGCGTCGATGTCGGCAAGGAGGCGCTGCATCGCGGGCCGATCGAGATTGCCGCCGGAATAGCCGCCGTCGTCGTAGCGGGCGGGGAGGCCGTTCCAGCCTTCGCCGGTCTGCGAGCGGATGTAGGCCTCGCAGGCCTCGCGTTGCGCGTCGAGGCTGTTGAACTCCTGCTCAAGGCCCTCTTCGGTCGATTTGCGCGTGTAGATCGCGCAGCGAACTCGCTTGGTCACTTCGGCTGTTCTCGAAGCCCGAAGAACCTGAGGCCGTTCCAGCGCGTGCCGGTGATCTCCCGCGCAACCTGTGACAGGCTGCGATAATCGTGGTCGTCATACCTGAACCCGCTTTCCAAGACGTCGACCTCGTGACGCCGGCCCTGCCATTCGCGCGACAGTCGCGTGCCGGGCTCCAGCACGGGTGTGGGCGGCGGGAGTGTCTCAGCGTTCAGCAGGCGAATCGTTGCCGCATCAAGCCCGCCGAACGCATCCGCCTGGATTTTCCACGCAAGCAGTCGCGCGAGCAATTCCGTCGAGCGCATCTTCGGCGGCTCGCCGTAGCGCCTGCGCCATTCGTCTCTCAGACCATGGAGGTCGAGCGCCTCGAGCGCTCGAACCTCCGCTGTTATCCGATCGGCCTTCTTCACGCGACCGGCTCGGCTCTGATCGAATAGCGCGTTGCGCCATCGACCTTCCGTTTGTCGATCGTGAAGCCTTTCTTGCGCAGGCCGGTGAACGCTGCGCGCGCGCTGTGCCGAAGCCAGCCAGTCGCTTCCACGATCTCGTCGAGTGTGGCACCGCCGTCGCGCCGGAGCATTTCGAGCGCGGTGTCTTTCGTGCTCGGCTGCTTAGCCGATGCCTGTCGCTTGTTCGCTTTTCCTTTGGTCATTGTGGGCGTCCTCTGTCGTGGGCCAGCATGATTGCTGTCCCACCACCCACAGCCCCGCCGGTCGCGCCGGCTAGGGCGGCGGCCGCATCAGCGACCGCGATTCACATGAACAGCAATGCTCGCTTTGCGGTCGAAGTCGAGTTGGTTTTCAAGCGGCCTCAGACTCGGAATCGTCACCGTCTTCTTCCTCGTTGTCAGCAACCCGGGCACGACCTTCCAACTTGGCTTGATAGCGTTCCGGCAGCGCGTCGTTGATCTTGTCGAAAATCCTTTGCTCGAAGAGGCGCCAGTCTCGGTAGCGCTCTGCGTACTCAGGTTCTTCTTTTTCGAGGCGAGCGTATTCGAGAACCTCTCCCTGAGCTTCGTTGCGGCGCGCGATCAACTCGTCCCACTTTGCCTTTTCTTCTTTAGTCATCGGACCCGCGATTCGAAAAGAACCACTGCGATAGTCGATCAGGACGTCATCCGGATGTGGGAGCGGCTGGGGATCGGGAAGGCCAAGCTTCTTGCAGCGCTCGATTTCCTGGTTCCATTTCACTTTGTACTCGGTGAACGACTCCATCAGCTCATACTGAGCCTGGAACTGCTCCTTCTCGATGTTCTGCACCAGCTGTGCGAGTGTCTTTTGAGCGAAGCGATTACCCTTCACCGCGGCTACGCCCATGGCGCGAAACACTGCCTGGATCGCCGGCAGCTCGATCAGAGTATCACCCTCGCGCAGGACCACGGGGCGATATGCTTCGGCCAGCAACATGTCCTGCGTCGGTCTGTCGGAGCCTTTCAGTGGGGTTTTGTTTTTCGCTCCCTTTGGACGACCACGCGGATTGCCCGACACTCCCTTTTGGAACCGGTGTTCGGCGGGCGGCTTGCCGTAGCCGACGAGGTACCCCTTACTCGTTTCCTTGTCGTCTCTGCTCATGCGGCCGCTCCCAACTCAGGAGCGGAACGTTGCTCGGCGACATCCTCGAAGCAGTCGCGTCCTGCCAGCTTTGCACGCTTGCCAGTGAACTTTTCCCATCGGCGGATGATCGTGTCGCAATACGCGGGATCGAATTCGATTAGGCGGGCGCAGCGACCGGTCTTTTCGGCAGCAATCAAGGTTGAACCCGAGCCCCCGAAGCAATCGAGAACGATCTCGCCGCGCCGGCTGCAGTCGCGGATCGCGTCGGCGATCAGCGCCACGGGCTTTACCGTTGGGTGCATTGCCAGCTCTTCGTTGCGCGAGGCGGTCGGGCTGCTAATGCCTGCATAATCCCAAACGTTCGTTCGGTAGCGACCGGTCTCACCCAGGCCGAAGCTATTGGTGTGCGGGGCAGTGCCGATCTTGAACACGAATACGAGCTCGTGCTTGGAACGATAGAAGGCACCCATCCCGCCGTTGGTTTTGTTCCATACACACAGGTTCTTGAACTCGGTGAACGCCGAGCGCCCGGCAGTGACCAACTCGCCCATGTGCCGCCAGTCCATGCAGACATAAGCAATGGCACCGTCGCGGCAGCACTTTGCGGCGTTGCCGAGGGTCTCGGTCAGGAACTGGGTGAAGGCAGTCTCGGACATCTCGCCGGCGCCCATTGCAAACTCGCGGTGGCGAACCTGGCCCAGTCCGCAGACGTGGCCGTCGATCGGCACGTTGTAGGGCGGGTCAGTGAAGACGAGATCGGCGCTCGCTCCGTCCAAGAGCAACGCGAAATGGTCCGCTTTCCGGGAGTCACCGCAGAGCAGACGATGGCGGCCCAGGTGCCAGAGATCACCCTGTCGGCTAACCGTCACCTCCGCAATCGGGGGAACTTCGTCTTCGGGCTGATCCGCACCGTCAGCAGAGCTTTCGCTTGCGGCGTCGAGCACCAGGTCGATTTCCGCGAGCGAGAAACCAGTCAGCTCGACGTCAAACTCGAGGTCTACGAGTGCCTGCAGCTCGATCGCCAGTATCTCGCGGTCCCATCCAGCATTGAGAGCCAGCTTGTTGTCCGCGAGAACGTAGGCACGCCGTTCGTCTGGACTGAGATGCGACAGCGGCAGTGTCGAGACCTCTTCGAGCCCGAGCAGCTTGGCGGCTGCAAGACGGCCGTGACCGGCGATGACTGACCCGTCGTCGGCGATGAGGATCGGGTTCGTGAATCCGAACCGTTCAATCGAATCAGCGATCTGTCGGATCTGTTTTTTGGAGTGTGTTCGAGCGTTGCGCTCGTACGGTCTTAGCTCAGAGACTTTTCTGTACGCGATTGCGACACGTGTATTCGACACTCTGTTTCCCCCACCGCATTTGCGTCTCCCCCCTTCCGAAGCCGCATTTCACCCGCAGGATAAGATAGCCAATTTGCGAAACAAAGCAAGAACAAACCAGCTACAAAACAGAACGTCTCGTCGCAAATGCCACTCTAATGTTCGCAGGATCCGAACCGCCTCTTAGCAGTCAGTCTGTCGCTGTGACGGTCTGCGCTTAGTGTCCGTTTCCGACCCATTGCGGACACTAGGGCCCCATCGTCAACTTGAAGAACCTGACCACATCCGCGTTGAACTGCTGATGAAAGGCTGCGCGGGCGAAGCCCTTCGGGTCGCTGCACAGTTCGCGGGGGCCGATCAAACCACAAGGCATGAGGAACGAGAAATGAACTGCATTCGGGACTGCATGCATTTCCGCCTTCGCTCCGAGTAAATTTGCAATGTGCTTCGCGTTGGTCGGCAAGGGCACCGTCTGATCAGCAGTGCCACCCCAGAGTTGCACGGGCACATTGACGCCGGACAGGCTTGCCGCGTCGAATGTGAAGCCAAGGCCGGGCGCCGCCAGGACCGCAGCTCGGATACGTCCGTCTGACGGCCAGGATGTCCGCCGGAAATTCTCGTATCTCTTCGGTAAGGTCGTCTTGCAGATGAACTCGGAGTGCGCCGCACACTCAGTATAAATGCGGCTCAGGTCCGGTCTGCCGCCGATGGCGATGAGGCCTGTCGTAGCGCCTGCAGAAAATCCGAATATGCCGATCCGTTGTGCATCGACGTGGGCGCGATCCTTCCACGAGGTGAGCGCTCCGTCGATTGTCTTCTGTATGTGCCGCGTGCGGTTCAGGAGCCACGGCTCGATGTCGCTTGCTGTTTCGAAGGTGTCGCCGGGATGCGTCGGCGCGATGACGATGAACCCGTTCTCGGCCAACGCAATCGCTGTGTCGGCGTGGCTTACGGCAGATCCCGCAGTGCCGTGTGAGAATATAATCAGCGGCAGCCGCGCGCCGTCTACCGGACCATTCGTCGCGACGCGTTGCCCGCCGCTCCCCAGCAGCATGAAGCCGGGTTTGGCTGTCGTTGGATACCAGACGCCGGCAGCAATCCGCGAATGTCCCGGATCGGCAATGGCGATCTGCTGGAAGCCCACCGGCCGCTTAGGCTCAATTGCTGACTGGTAGACGTAAAGCGCTAGTCCCGCGACGACCAGCAGCAGGACGAGGACGACTCCTCCAAGGATCTTAAGTGCCCGTTTCATCGCGCTTCTCCCCTTCGGCGTAGAGTTGGACGTCGAGTTGCAGGTAGACGCTGTCACAGGGCCGCCCGTTGACGACGTAGGTCGCCGTCTCCCTCCCGGTTTCCACGAACCCGCACTTTTCGAGAAGCCGAAGGCAGGCGGCGTTGCGCGGGTCTACGTCGGCGGTAAGCTCATCGGAGCCGCGCCGTTTCACATGTTTGATGTACGCTTGAAGCGCCTCCTTCGCAAAGCCGCGGCCCCAGCAGTGGCGGCTGATGATGAAGCCTAATTCCGGAGGGCGCCAGGTGCCGAGCTTGCCGATGACGACGCCATCGTACTCAATCACGAACTCATCACTTTCGTGCGCCGCGTCGGCCGCAATCATGCCTGCGAGCCATGCCTCCGTTTGCGAGAGATCAACGTGCGGCGGCGTCGACCAAAAGCGCATCACTTCGGCATCCGACATGATCGCGTGAATGGCTGAGAGATCGCAAGCGCGCGCGCGGCGCATGCGTAGCCGCTCCGTACGAAGCTCCCGGGTGCGATTTGCAGTTGTCACGCGTCGCATAGGGCTGGTCCTCGTGGCGCGTGGCTCAGCTGCCGCAGAGAGAAAAGCGCGGCGGCTAAGCTGAATAGCGCAGCTAGAAAAAAGATGCAGGGCAGCGTACCGATTGGCGGCGACAAGGTGAAGGTGAGTGAGACAATCACACCGCCGGCGGTTTGACCGGTGAGCCGTGCCGTTCCCTGGATTCCGCCCGCTGCTTCGCCCCGGTCTTCCGGCGCCAGCAGGAACAGGTTGCGGTTGTTCGGTATCTGGAACAGGCCGAATCCGGCGCCGCACACGGTGGCGTAGAAGGCAAGCACCACCGGGCCCGGCTGCAACGCTGCAATCGCCAATAGCGCTGCCGATAGGATCAGCGTGCCCGAGGCACACAGAGTGGCGGTACTGACCCGCTCCGCCAGCTTTGCAGCCAACCGACTGGTCAACGCGACCGTCAGCGGCCAGCAGGCAAGCACCTGGCCGGTAACAACTGCGTTCTGGCGCAATGTGTTCTGCAGGTAGAAGGGCAGCGCAAGCAGACCCGCAGACTGGGCAACGAAGCAGAGCATCGAGGCGCTGACTGCAAGGCGCAAACTACGGTCTCCCATGAGGTCCAGCGGGAGGAGCGGCGCAGCTCTGAACCGGTTGCGCCGGACCAGAAAGCCAAGACACGCTGCTCCTGCGAACGCGAGAAGTGCGGCTGCAAACGGTATCGCGACGAGGTTTTCGAGGGCCAAGAAGAGAAGCGCCGCTGCCGCCGCGTGGAATACGATGCTGCGCGGGTCGGCACGCGTACCCCTGCCGCTATCCGCCGGAAGCGCGGAGGCGGCGGCGAACGCGAGCATCCCGACGGGCAGGTTAAGCAGGAACAGCGCCGGCCAGGATGCCGCAGCAAGCACGAATGCGCCGATCGCGGGCGCCGCGGCCGCGCAGATTGCCACGTTTAGCGCGTTCCAGCCGATCGCCGCGCCAAGACGATCGCGTCCGAGCACGCTTCGCAGCAACGGAATGCCCAAAGCCATCACGGCCGCGCCGCCGATGCCCTGCACGAACCGAGCTACGACAAGCGCAGGGAAACTGGAGGCAAGCGCCGCCGCCAATGACGCCGCGGTGAAGATGGACACGCCGAGTACGAACAGCCTGCGACTGCCATACCGGCCGGCGACGTGCGCCGCCGGAAGTAAGGCCATCAGGAGGGCAAGCTGATATGAGCTCGTCACCAGGACTATGGTTGCCGGCGAGACGTGAAGCGCCGCGGAAATCGTGGGCAACGCCACGTTGGTGATCCCCGCATCGAGCACCACCAGCGCCATCGCGAGGAGAACGGCGATGGTCCCAGCGACTTCGCGACCCGTCATTCGCACGGCTGCGGCGCGACCCATCTTCCATCCCGCTCGACGAAGCGCGTGACCTTGCGTTCAACCTGGTCCTCGTGTCGCAGGTCCCGTTCGGTGAACCGGAACAGCAGCGCCGTTGGACTGAGGCAGCGCGTGTCATGGATGTCGCCGGGAAGGTAGGCCAGCGCGGTTCCAGGTTCGAGAATGGTCTCGTCCCGCAAGACAAGCTCGAGCGTTCCGTCGGGACGAGCGACTTTCCCGTAAGTTCGTATCTCGAGAGCGCCCGACTGCACGGCATAGACTACCCAGCCGCGTCCGTGATCGTGCGGCGGCCGAAAGAGACCTTGGTTCTCTGTGTGCGCAAGCAGCATAAAGCCCTGCGTGGGGCTGCGAAGAAGCTCCCGGCTCGCGGGCTTTTCCTGTCGCAGCGACGCAAGCCAGAGTTCGGCAGCGTCGGCGCACGTCAACTTGGCAAGTGCGCTGCGGCAGGTGTCAACCAACTCGGAGCTGATCGGGCCCCAAGCACCTGCAACCCTATCGGCAAAATCATCGAGAGCCGTGCGTTCCACGTATCAGCCTCCTGCGGTCAGAGCACCGAACTACGCTCGTTTAACATGAGGCGGTAGGCGCACTATTTGCATTCTATCATTGCGCCTGACGCTATATATACCACGCAATGCAACCGGATCTGAACCTGCTTCGCACGCTCGACGTTCTGCTTGAGGAAGGCAGCGTCGCAAAAGCGGCGCGGAGGCTCCATCTGAGCCCTTCGGCGATGAGCAGGACGCTCGCCCGGCTAAGAGAGGTTACCGGCGATCAGCTGCTGGTTCGGGCAGGCCGGGGCCTCGTTCCAACCAAGCGTTCCGAGGACATCCGGCAGCAGGTGCGAAGCCTGGTGCAGGACGCTGACATCCTATTGCGACCTCAGGAAGGGCTGAACCTCTCGACCCTCCAGCGGACATTCACTCTGCGCACCAGCGACGGATTTGCAGAGACGTTCGGGCAGGCTCTCATCCGCAAGATCCACGACGAAGCGCCGGGCGTTCAGCTTCGCTTCGTGCGGAAGCTCGACAAAGACAGCGCCGGATTGCGCGAAGGGTCCATCGACCTGGAGACCGGCGTCGTTGCAGGGCCGATCAGTCCTGAGGTCCGCTCGCAAGCCCTGTTCACGGACCGTTACGTTGGAGTTGTGTCGGCCCAGCACCCGCTGATCGGTCGGAAGATGACGCCCCAAGTCTACACTGGCTGGCCGCATGTGATCGCCTGGCGTGCCGGTCTGGATCTCGGTCGTGTCGACGAGTTGCTCGATGACTTCGGGCTGGCAAGGAAGGTGATGACAACGGTCGACGGTTTCGCGACCGCTCTTGCTTTGTGCCGCGGCTCAGAGCTCATTGCCACGGTGCCGGAAAAACACACGGCTGCCCTCCGCGAAGGTATGCACACCTTTCCGGTGCCTTTACCGGCCAAGGAGTTCACGCTCTCCCTGCTCTGGCATCCACGTCTAGACGGAGATCTAGCACACCGTTGGCTGCGCGAAGCCGTGCGCGCCGCTTGTGGATCGACGCTTCCAATCCACTGATTAATATCCGTTTTCCACCCAAAGCTGCCGTCCGCTTTCCACCCATTGCGTACATTCAGATCTCCAGCGCGGCCGACATTTCTAAGGCATCGTCCAGTTCAACGCCGAGATAGCGGACGGTGCTCTCCAGCTTGGTGTCGCCAAGGAGCAGCTGGCACGCTCTTAGATTGCCGGTCTTCCGGTAAAGCAGCGAGACTTTCGTACGTCTGAGGCTGTGAGTTGCATAAGCCGAAGGTTCGAGCCCGATTAGCTTTACCCACTGTTTGACGAGCCGAGCATACTGCCGAGCTGACAAGTGGCACTCTCGATTCATCCGGCTCGGAAACAGCCAGTCTTTTGAGCCTGCCCTTCGCTGCTCCAGCCACCTGGAGATCGACTGGCGCGCTTGGTCGGTAATCTCAAACTGAACGGGTCGGCCGGTTTTTTGCTGAATAACCATGCCCCGCTTGCGCACTACAGCACCGACGAGCACGTCTGACGATCGGAGTGTCACCACGTCGCAGCCGCGAAGCTTGCTGTCGATCGCAACGTCGAGAAGCGCCAGATCGCGCCAACGTCTCTCCACCTGGAGCCTCACCCGCATTCCCGAGATGTGCATCGGCTTCAGCGGAAGCTTGGCACCCCTGAAATGTTGTTGGAGGTGGGTCGTGGATGGATTGAGCATTGGTGCCTCCTCGAAAGAAAACACCAACGGACGATCATCCGCTTAGCTTCTGTTTTGGGTGGAAAACGGACGCTCGGTCTGGCCTAACTTTCCCTAGCGATTGACCGGGCAATCGCCGTTCTGCAACTTCGGCGCTTCACGGAGCGGCGGATGACGACGAACGCGCGCGAAGAAACGTTACTCGCGATATTTCTCCGTTTCCTTCGCTTCGGCTTTCTCGCCTGGGGTGGACCAGTTGCGCAGATTGCCTTGATCAAGCGCGAGCTCGTTGAGGAACAGCGGTGGATTGAGCCGTCCCGCTTCAACCGGCTTCTTGCGATTTACCAAGTCCTTCCCGGACCGGAAGCGCACGAGCTTTGCGTACATTTCGGCATGCTGAAGCGCGGGCGTCTCGGCGGTTTTCTTGCCGGCCTCGGTTTCATGTTGCCGGGGCTTGTCCTGATCCTGATAATCGCGTGGCTCTACCAACGGCTGGATCTTCACGATCCGCGAATAGCAATTGTCTTTCTCGGGATTCAGATCGGCGTCATCAGCCTTATCGTTCGCGCGGTGCATCGGATTGCCGATCACACGCTGACCGATCCCTTGTTGTGGGCAATCGGTCCCGCATGCGCTGCCGGCGCGGCCCTGGACGTCAGCTTCTGGATCACGTTGCCGGCGGCGGGACTGACCTACGCGGCCCTCTCGGCTCGCCGCTACGCAGTGGCGATTGTCATCATCGGAGTCGCATTGCTCCTGGCCGTCCTGACGACTGGCAATACGCTCCTTCTGGGCTCGAGAGTGCCAACCGGGACGATTGCACAAGTACCGTGGGGCAGCGTCGCACCGCTTGCCTTGTTCCTTTCCGGGCTGAAGGCGGGCCTGCTGACTTTTGGGGGAGCTTACACGGCCATTCCCTTTGTTCGGGGCGACGCAGTCGGCCGTGGCTGGATTAGCGAAGGACAGTTTTTAGATAGCCTCGCGCTTTCGGGCATCATTCCAGCGCCGCTCATAATCTTCGCGACCTTCGTTGGCTATGTCGCGGGAGGGCTTCCCGGCGCCCTTGCGATGACAGCCGGCATCTTCATGCCCGCTTTTGCATTCGCGTTCCTCTTCTACGAGCGCCTTGAGCAAGTGGTGGAGAACGAGCACCTCCACACTATTCTCGAAGGTGTTGCTGCTGGCGTCGTTGGACTAATCGGTGTCACCGCGATTCAGCTGGCGTGGAACGTCAGTCGCTCCGTACCTTCGCTGCCGGTCGCCACAATCATCTTCGCGATTGGGCTGGCCGTCCTGTATCTGTGGCGATCCAAGTTGAATGTACCCGCAGTCGTCCTGGGCTCGGCGGCGATGGGAGGCTTGTTTTTTAGCTGACTGAATGTCCGCAATGGGTGGAAAGCGGACGCTAGCCCCACCCTGCAGCGGCCGCGGAGAGGCGCGTTTATTAGGTACCTCCGACTCGGGTCTAGAAAAATGGCCCGGACGATTTCTCGCCCGGGCCGTCTGTCAGTGCTTAGCTAGTTTTATCCGCGCTCTGGTGCCGGGGCCGGTGGTGGCGGCGGCGGCGGCGGAGCCGGGCAAATGTCGGTTGCCATGATAACCGTGCCATCGGGGCAGGTCTGCGTCGCCGGGGGAGGCGGCGGCGGAGGTGCCGGTGCGGCGACAGGCATCGGAGCCATCGCCGCGGCCGGCGCGCCGAAATTGTAGATCAGGCTGGCGAGAACGCTGTGCGAGCTGAAGTGGTTGCTGCTTGCAAAGCCAACGCCGGCGTCGGCGACCGTCGCATTCTCGTTGAAGTTAAGCTTCGCTGTCCGGAAATAGCGATATTTCAGGCCGACACCGACGCTGGAGGTAACCGGGATGCGAACACCGGCGATGCCCTGGTAGGCCCAGGCATTGTCGCTGTCGCCGAGGAGTTTGACCCTGGCGCGTCCGGCGCCGACACCGCCGTACACCGACGCTCCGCCGAGCTCGAAGTCGACGAGGCCGTTGACCATCCCGGAAAGGACGGTGACCTTGTCATTGAGATCGAAATTGCTGTTTGCCAGCGTAACTCCGGTTGCGTCCCGATAGGCGGTAACGAATGACGGATTCAGCTGGAGGCTGTCGGTCTTCGCGCGCTTGTAGCCAAGCTCTCCCTCGAGCCTGAATATGCCGAAATCGTAGCCGCCGATCGCGTCCACGTCGAACCCGGTTTTGGAATTGACGGTTGCGACATTCTTGTACGTCGCGTCCGGAATCGCGGGGCTCATGTAGTTCACGTTGGCGTTCACGTTCGTGTCCTTGGGGAACATGACGCCGCCTTCGATGCCGACATACGGGCCGACGGTTTGAGCGAGCGCGGGTGACGCGATCGCAGCAGCCGCAACAGCGGCTAGGAAATAGTTCTTCATCAGATTGTACCTTGGTTGACGCGCATCAAAGAGTGATGTCCATCGCTACACTTCAAAAGCAACTTGCAATGAAAAGCGCGGACAAGGTCGAACTGATGAAATATCTCGCTGACTTGTGCGCCAGCATCGGCGCGTCAATGATCGACAACCCTAACCGCATTTCCCTGTCGTCCAATGTCGACGACACCGTCACGAATGCTAATATTTCGGTTAGCCTTGGGTTGATAGTTACCGAGCTTGTCATAAACGCCCTGAAACACGCCTTCCCCGGCCGGAATCAGAAGGGCAAAATCGAAGTCGACTACTCATCGAGCGAGGAAGGTTGGACTCTGACGGTTGAGGACGACGGGGACGGCATGCCCGCGGAGAGCGATACAAAGCCTGGACTTGGCACTGGGATTGTCGAAGCTCTCGCGAAACAACTGGATGCCACTGTCGAGGTGGCGGACCAGAACCCCGGCACGAAAGTGACTGTTGCGCACCTTTCTTGAGACATGCTGGCGCACCGACTGACCAAGCCTCAAGTGTCGGACTTGGGTCGAAAACGGACACTAGCCCTTCGCTGTTTCGCCATAACCTGCGCCTGGCGCGTCCCTGTTCGTGTCGTTCCGCTTCCCTGTAACGGGGGATCAATTCCCTGTTCGGTTGATTAGGGAACTCGCCTTCAAAAACAGCGGAAAACTGCCGCTCCCGCGGGGGCGCCTCGCGGTCTTCGGCGGCAGATAAGAAGAATTTCCCTGTAAACTACCATTTTCAGGGAATTTCCGTGGAGACTTGTGCTCCTCCAACTGGCCGCACCTCCACCTTCCTCGTTCAGAAATCCGCCGCGAGCGTTGCGGCGACGCGGCGGGTGTCGCTGAAGCGCAGCGATCCGTTCGACGCCGCGTCCCACGCGTAGCTGTCGAACAGGTTGGTCACCTGGACGCGCAGGACGGCCGGGACCGCAGCAAGCTTGAACCGGTAGCGCGCGCCGATGTCGACCGTCGTCTTGGGGCCGGTCGTCAACTGTTCTCCGCCCAGCGCTTCGTGCACCTGGGAGCCGGCGGCCTGACTGCTGCGGTTGTTGAGACCCAAGTCGATGGACAATGGGGCGAAGAAGGGCAGGCGATAATCGGCGTTGAAGCGCAGCGTACGGCCCGCGATGCCAACCGGCTTCGGCCCGATCACGCCCAGGCTGACGGCCTCGCCCGAAACTTCGGCATCGAGGAGGACGGCGCCGCCGATCACGGTCAGCCCCGGCGCGGGCTGTCCCGCCAGCGACAGTTCGATCCCGCGATGGCGGACCGTGCCGAGCTGGCGATAGACGCGGTCGGGATCGAGCGTGAAATAGGGTTTGCGCACGTCGAACAGGCCGGCGACGAAATTGACACCAGGCGCGATCGTATAGCGGATGCCGGCGTCCCGCTGGCTGGTGCGCAGCGCCGGCGGTGCACTGTTGCGGTTGACCGCATTCGCGGGCGCGGTGCCGCTTTCTTCAAGTCCGCGGGTGTAGCCGGCATATGCGACGAGCTTCGGCGTCAGATAGGCGGCGACGGTGCCGTTGATGAGCCACGGATCGTCCTTCGTCACTAGCGGCGACAGGCCCGGGAGATTGCTGACCTTTTCATAGTTGGCCTTCTGGACGCCTAAGCTGAGCTCGCCGACGCCCGGCCAGCGACCCTCATAGCCGATGCCGCCGGTGAGCTGGCGGATGTGATCGTCGGAATCCGCCCCGAACAGGAATTCAGGTTCGGGCGCATCCACCCGGGTCGCGATCGAGGCCGGGCCAAGGTCGACGACCGCGGTCGGTCCGTAATTGCGGCGGGTAGCGCGCCCGCGCGCCGTGACGTGGATGGTATGCCGCCGGCCGCCTTCGGTGCGTGTGTGAGACAGGCGAGCCTCGCCGGACGTCGACCGCGACGACGCGTCTTCACTGGCCACCACGGTGCGGTTCGCCGATCCGTCAGGCTGGACGTTGCGATACAATTCGGTGCGCAATTGCGTGGCGACGTTTTCCCAGCGGAATAGCCCGCCGCGCACTTGCCAGCTGTACGACAGCGCGACCGTCGCGAGGCTGCCGAAGAAGTGCCGCCTGGCCTTGCTGATTGTCCAGTCGAGCCCGAAATATCGCCGCTCCACCTTGGGCGGCAGGTAGGCGCCGCCGGTAAAGATCAGCGGCATGTTGCGGTCGTGCGGGATCATCACGTTGCCGTAGAAACTGTTGACCTCGACCCGGTCGCTGGGCCGCCAGCGGAGCACGCCGCCCAACTGCGTGCTGCGATTATCGTCGCCGTCGAACGCCTCCTGGTATCGGTAGGAGAAGCCGGCGGCGAGGCTGAGGCGGTCGCGGACGATCGGCAGCTGGCCGTCGAGATCGAACCCGTGAGAGCCGAACGGGCCAAGATATGACCGGGCTCAACACCGCCTCGTTGCCGGACTTACGCAGCGCGAAGTCGGCGATGCCGGTCGGGGCCGGGAAGGGGTAGCTTTGCGCGGTCAGCCCGACACGGATCGTCGACCCGCTGGCAATCCGCCCGAAGCCGCCATGTTCTGTCAGCGAAAGACCTTCCAGGCGGATGTTGCCGGCCTGGCCCGCACTAAAGCCGCGCACGTCATCGGGGCTGTACAGGCCGATCTTCTCATTGCCGACACTGGTGCCGAAAGCGTCACCTGCGGACTTCACCGCATTTTCATCGGCGCGCTGCGCCAGCGCGGGGGCGGCGGAAGCGAGTAGGAAAATTGCAGCGCCAAACGACCGGATCATGAAAGCCCTTCCCATTGTGTCGGGCAAATGTGCGGGTCGCCGGTGCGCAGCATAAGTGCCGGTCAGCCCCGCCAAGACCATGACCTTCGGCACCTGTTTCGACCTGCGAACGGTGCCAGCAATGCCGTCATGACCAGACTTTTCCTTCGGATCGCGGCCTGGGCCGCTCATGCGATTGTTGCGGCACTGCTGCTGGGCTCAGTGGCCCGGGCGCAGCTTCCGCCCGCTGGCGAGAACGCGATCAGCGCGCGCCTGCTGGCGGAATCGCCGACGGTCGCGCCCGGCGGGAAGGTGACGCTCGCGATTGCCATGCAGCCGCGGCCGGGGTGGCATGGCTATTGGCAGAACCCGGGCGACAGCGGCGGCGAAACCAAGGTCGACTGGACGCTCCCGGCCGGTGTCACCGCGGGGCCGCTACAATATCCGGTGCCGCACCGGCTGCTGTTCTCCGGCATGATGAATTACGTCTACGAAAGCGGTTACGCGCTGCTGGTCGACATCGCCGTGCCGCAGGGGATTGCGGCGGGCTCGTCGCTGCCGGTGCGGGCGAAGGTCGATTATATCGCCTGCACGTCGGAGGTGTGCGTTCCCGAAAAGGCGGAGCTTGCGTTGACCCTGCGCGCCGGGGCGCCGAGCACCGCCAATGCGGCGACGTTCGATGGTTTCAGGAAGGCCCTGCCCAAGCCGCTCGGCAGCCAGGCGCGGTTCGAACTTGCCGGCGACCGGTTCCGGCTGGCCGTGCCGCTCCCGGCCGGGGTGGCGGCGAAATCGCCCTATTTCTATCCGCTCAGTTACGGCGCGTTCGAACATAATGCCGTGCAGACCGTGACTCGCACCGGCGACACGTTGATCGTCGACGTCGAATCGGCGGGCTCAGCGCCGACGGAGGTCGCGGGCGTACTCGATCTCGGTACGGGCACCGGCCTGTCGCTGACGGCTGTTCCCGGACCGGTGGCTGCTGCCGGGGCGGCACCGGGTGCCACGTCCGAAACGGGGCTGACGGCCATCCTCGCGGCCCTGTTCGGCGCGATCCTCGGCGGGCTGCTGCTCAACCTCATGCCGTGCGTTTTTCCGATCCTCAGCCTCAAGGCCCTCAGCCTGGCCAAGGCGGGCGGAGAAGAAGGCGCGGCGCGGCGCGATGCCCTCGCTTATACGGCTGGCGCGGTGCTGACCTGCCTTGCGCTCGGCGCCGGGCTGCTGGCACTGCGCGCGACCGGCGTTGCGGCAGGCTGGGCCTTCCAGCTGCAGGATCCGCGAGTCATCTTCATCCTCCTGCTGCTGGTCACGGCCATCGCGCTCAACCTGGCGGGACTGTTCGAACTGCCCGCCGTTACTGGCGGCGACCGGCTGGCCGGCCAACGCGGCGCGCGCGGGTCGTTCTGGACCGGTGCGCTGGCGGCCTTCGTGGCGACCCCTTGCACGGGACCCTTCATGGGGGTCGCCCTCGGTGCTGCGCTCATCCTGCCAGTGGCTGCGGCGCTGGCGATCTTTGCCGGTCTCGGCCTCGGGCTTGCCTTGCCTTTCCTGCTTCTCGGCTTCGTCCCGGCCCTGCGCCGGCAGCTGCCGCGCCCGGGACCCTGGATGGCGCGTTTCCGCCGCCTGCTGTCGATCCCGATGTTCGTCACTGCACTCGCGCTGGCGTGGGTGCTCGGGCGGCAATCGGGCGCCGATGGCATGGCCCTCGGGCTTGCCGCGGCACTTGCGCTCGCTCTTGCCTTGTGGATCGCCGGCCGCCGGCAGCAGGGCGGCGGGCGCGCCTGGCTGGGCCTTGTGCCGGCGGCCGCTGCGGCAGTTGCAGCCCTGGTTTTCCTGCCCGCCGCGGGCAGCACCGTGACGCCAGCTTCCAAGTCGGCCGAGAGCAATCTCAAGACCGAACCGTTCAGTGAGGCGCGGCTGGCCGAGCTGCAGCAAGGCGGGCGCAAGGTGTTCGTCTATTTCACCGCCGACTGGTGCCTGACCTGCAAGGTCAACGAAAAGGTCGCGCTGGAACGGTCCGACGTCGCCAAGGCCTTCGGAACGGGCGAGGTCGCGGTCCTGGTCGGCGACTGGACGACGGGCGATGCGGCGATCGGCCGGTTTCTCGAAGCCCACGGCCGCTCGGGCGTCCCGCTCTACCTTTTCTACGCGCCGGGCCGTCCGGTCGTGACATTGCCGCAGGTGCTGACCCCGGCCCGCCTCATTTCACTCGTCAGCTAGAAGGAAGAAACCCATGAGACTGTCGTTGCCCATCTATGCCACCGTGGCCTTGCTGGCCGCGTGCACCGATACCCCCCAGGTTCAGGCCGCCAATGTCATCGGCAAGCCCGCGCCGAACTTCACGCTTCCCAGCATCGATGGAAAGCAGGTCAGCCTGTCCGACTATCGCGGCAAGACCGTGGTGCTGGAATGGACCAACCCCGAATGCCCGTTCGTGCGCAAGCATTACGGTAGCGGCAATATGCAGAAGACGCAGGCCACGGCGATCAAGGACGGAGCCGTGTGGCTGTCGATCAATTCCGGCGCGCCCGGAAACCAGGGGCACATGACCGCTGCCGAAGCGAAGGGCGTCGTGGCCAAGTCCGGCGCGCGGCCGACCGCTTACCTGCTCGATCCGTCGGGCAAGGTCGGCCACGCCTATGACGCGAAGACCACGCCGCACATGTACATCATCAACAAGTCCGGGACGCTGGTTTACGCAGGCGGCATCGACGACAAGCCGAGCGCCGACCAGGCCGACATCAAGACCGCCCGCAACCACGTCCTTGCCGCGCTCGCGGAAATCAAGGCCGGCAAGAAGGTGTCGGTCGCGACGGCCCGGCCCTACGGCTGCTCGGTGAAATATTGATGGCGGGACGAACGCGCCCTGCGCTGATTGCGCTTGCCGTTCTGATGTCGTCGGCCGGGGCCGCGGTCGCGGCGGTTCCGACCGCCCCGGCTTCGCCGGGCAAAGAGGCGGCGGCAAGCTATTTCCCGCCGGACGAGGAGCTGCAGAAGATGCTCGTCACTGTCGTCGGCCGCGGCGAGGTCAAGGGCGTCGTGCTTGGCCTGCTCGAACCGGACGGCCGCCGCCGAATCGTCAGCTTCGGCGATGCGGGCACAGGCGAGCCGCCGCTATCCGGCGACACGGGTTTCGAGATCGGGTCGATCACCAAGACCTTCACCACGACCGTCTTGGCGGACATGGTCCGCAAGGGGGAAGTCGCGCTGGATGACCCCGTGTCCAAGTATCTGCCCGCCGGCGTGCGCGTGCCATCCCGCGGCGGGCGGCAGATCACTCTAGTCGATCTTGCGACGCACATGTCGGGCCTGCCGCGGTCGCCCGTCGGATACCAGGTACCCGACATGAACAATCCGTTCGCAGCGTTCGAGGCCAAGCACCTTTACGCCTTCCTGTCGTCCTACGAACTAGATCGAGATATTGGCGCCCGCTTCGAATATTCGAACCTCGGCGGCGGCCTGCTCGGCCATGCACTGGCCCGGGCGGCAGGCGCTGCTTCGATAGACGCCCTGATCGGCGAACGCATCCTCGCTCCACTTGGCATGTCGGCAACGGGTTTCGGTCGCCAGTCCAATTTGCGCCATCCGATGGCCAAGGGCCACAATCCGCAGGGCGAGGTCGTCCCTCACTGGACGTGGGCCGTTCTGGCCGGGGCAGGCGGGCTGCGTTCAACTGCCGCCGACATGCTGACCTACCTCGAAGCCAATATCGGCGCGCCACAATCGCCGCTGGAGGCGGCGATGCGGGATGCGCATCAGCCGCGCAGGCCCACCAGCGACAGGGGCGACAGCGTCGCCCTCGGCTGGCAGCACCTCCAACGCGGCGGCCGTACGATCATCCACCACGGCGCTCGCACCAGCGGATTTCAATCCTACATCGGCTTCGACCCGCAAACTGGGGCGGGGGCAATCGTGTTGGGCAATTCTCGCGGCTTCAACGCGCATTCCACGATTGTTCTGCAGATGCTCCGGGTGCCGGGCGCGCCATGATCCGCGCATCGCGGCGGGCGCGTAACCATGACTTCCGACCTATGGCAACTCCGCAGACTATCTGGCAAATTCGCGCCATGACACGCCATTTCAGCAGCCGGCATCGCTGGCTCTTCAGTCTCGCGGCCCTGTTCGTCTGGGCCGTGATTGGTGCGCGGGTGGTCGAATCGATCGTCACCGCCACGCCGTTGCGAGGGTCGCTGGTCTCGCCGTTATGGCTGGTCCCGTTTGCGCTGTGCGGCCTAGCAATGCTTGGCTCGATGACGCTGCGGCTGTCCAAGGTGCAATGGTGGTCGCTCATCGCGGTCCAGTTCGTCTCGATCCTGGCAATGATCGTGCTGCTCAACTGGTCGCTGATGGCGATGTTTCTCGTGCCTTTGGCCTGGCAGGTCGGCTTTGCTCTGCCGGCCCTTCGCGCGGTTGGGCTGGTCCTGGCGCAAACGATCGTCGCCAACCTCGTCCTCGCCATCGTGCCCAACCCGGACCTTTGCTGGGTCAACTGGATGGCGTTCGGGCTGCAGATGTCGACGCTGGTCACCGCGGTCGCCCTGCGGCGCGAAGCGGAAACCGCAGAGGCGCTGGCAAGCGCGCATGCGGTCATCGCCAACAATGCCCGCGACGCGGAACGGACGCGTATCTCCCGCGAACTCCACGATGCCTGGGGTCACGAACTCACCGCGCTCGGCTTGCAGCTGGAAATCGCCAGCCATGTCAGCGACCTCGGGCGCGCCAACGACCATGTACTCAAGGCGCGCGGTCTTGCCAGCGAACTCCTGGGGAAGGTCCGCGACGTCGTTTCGACATTGCGCGAAGCCGAGCGCTGCGACCTAAAGCAAGCGCTCGAAGCGCTGGCCGAACGCGTGCCGTCGCCGGCCGTGCACGTCGACGTATCGTCGCGCGTGCAGCTCACGCCCGACCAGGCGTACGCCCTAATGCGGTGCGCGCAGGAAGCGGTGACTAATGCCGTGCGCCATTCCCAGGCCAAGAACCTGTGGCTTCAGGTCGCGTCCGACGAAGGCGGCGTGCGGTTGATCGCGCAGGATGACGGCGCGGCCCGCCCGGCGCCGTCGAAGGCCGGTTCCGGACTGCGCGGCATGCGCGAGCGGGTCGAACTGCTGGGCGGAAAGCTCGCGGTCCGCAAGGAGCGCGGCGCAGGCTTCACCGTCGATGCGTGGCTGCCGCTGGGACCGCCGCAACCCGCATGATCCGGGTTGTCCTTGTCGACGACCAGATGCTCGTCCGCCAAGGGGTGCGGGGGCTGCTCGAACTCCTGCCCGATATCGAAGTCGTCGGCGAAGCGTGCGACGGCGAGGAAGCGCTGGCGGTCGTGCCGGAGCTCAAGCCCGACGTGCTTTTGCTCGACGTGCGCATGCCGCGGCTCGACGGCATTGCGGTGCTCAAGGGGCTGGCCGCCATGGACGCGTTGCCGCCGACGCTTGTGCTGACGACGTTCGACGATGGCGATGCCGCGCTCGAAGCGGCCAAGGCCGGGGCCAAGGGCCTGATGCTCAAGGACGTGTCGCTGGAACAGCTGGCGGAGGCGATCCGATCGCTGGCCGGCAATGGCTCGGCGCTGCAGCCGGCGATGACCGAAAGCCTGATGGCCGCCATCCGCCGCAACGCCGAACCCCCGCCCGACGATTTCAAGGGCGACACGCTGACCGCCCGCGAGCGCGAGATCCTCCACCTCATTTGCGCGGGCTACAGCAACAAGGAAATCGCCGACGTGCTGTCGCTCGCGGAAGGCACCGTGAAGAACCACGTTTCCAACCTGCTGCTCAAGCTTGGCGCCCGCGACCGGACTCGCGCCGCCTTGAAGGCGTTGCAGCACGGGCATCTGCGCTAGGCTCCAAATACGTATCGGCAGCTTGCCGACCTCGTCAGGGCAGCGGCTTCGGTTGACGCCGGCAAGCGTGCTGGCCCACAGGGCCGCGTGATGAAACCTGCCCTTTATCTCGCCGCCGTCCTGCTCACCGCCTGCAGCGGGGAGGCGCCGGCCCCCGACGTCGCCGTGCAGGACGCCTGGGTGCGCGCGACGCTGCCCGGCCAATCGGTCGGCGCGGCCTATCTGACCATCGCCAACCGGGGCGGCGGGACGGACCGGCTGGTCGGCGTCTCCACGCCCGCCGGAAATGCTGCCTTGCATGCGTCGACCATGGACGGCGGCGTGATGCGGATGCGCGCCCTCGACGGCCTCGACATCCCGGCCAACGCCACGGTCGATCTGAAGCCGCACGGAACCCACGTCATGATCACTGGCGTTGCCCAGCCGCTCAGCACCGGACAGTCGGTGCCGCTGCGCCTGACGTTCGAAAGGTCCGGCGTGCGCGACGTCACCGCGGCGGTCCGGCCGGGGAATGCGCTGTGAAGCAGCTCCGGCTCGTCCTGTGGGGCCTCGTCGCGCTGGCGCTCGCCGGGCTTGCATTCCTCCTGTTGCGGCCGGCGCCGCCCGTTGCGAACGCGCCGCAGGTCGCCGTCCAGTCCAGCTTCGGCGCGCCGTTCAATCTGGTCGATGCGCAGGGCCGGCCCTTCGCCAGCAGTCAGCTCAACGGCACGCCCTATGCGCTGTTCTTCGGTTTCACCCATTGCCCGGATGTCTGCCCGACGACGCTGGCGCGGCTGGCGAAGCTGCGCACCGAATTGGGGCAGGGTGACGATGCCTTTCGGATCGTCTTCGTCACCGTCGATCCGGATCGCGACGGACCGAAGGAAGTCGGCGCATATGCCGATGCCTTCAACACGCCGATCGTCGGGCTGACCGGTACAGCGGCACAGATCGACCGGGTCAAAAAGGACTTCGGCATCTATTCGGCCAAGGTGCCGGGGGACGGCGCGGACTATAGCGTCGACCATACGGCGACGGTCCTGCTGTTCGACCGCAACGGCAAGTTCGTCGCAACCATCGCGCCCGACGAACAGGACGGTCCGGCGCTGGACAAGATCCGGCGCATCGCCGGCTGATGGATTATCGCCCGAACGTCCGCATCACCGAACTGGGCGACCTGTTCTACGACCCCGTGGACCCGGCGCGCTTTCCCGGCTGCATCCCGCGTTTCCGGAACGAGCGGGCAGCCGCCGGCGTCGGACTGAAGCTCGACGAGGCTGCGTGGGCAGCGCATTTCTGCCGCTTCGACGCCTTGCCGGACAATTTGCCGCAGCCGCTGGCCCTGCGGTATCACGGCCACCAGTTCCGGGTGTACAATCCCGACCTTGGCGATGGGCGCGGGTTCCTGTTCGCCCAGCTACGCGACAGCGACGGACGCTTGCTCGACCTTGGCACCAAGGGGTCGGGACAGACGCCCTACAGCCGCACCGCCGACGGACGGCTGACACTGAAAGGCGGGGTTCGCGAAATCCTCGCCGCCGAAATGCTCGAGGCGCTGGGCGTCGACACATCCCGGACCTTCGCTTTGTTTGAAACCGGCGAACAGCTGGAACGCGGCGACGAACCGTCGCCCACCCGGTCCGCCGTGCTGACGCGATTGAGCCACGGGCATATCCGCATTGGCACGTTCCAGCGCCACGCCTTCGCGCAGGACACGGGCTCACTCGACCGGCTGGTCCGCTATTGCCTTTCCCATCTCTACGGCGACACGCCGGCGGCGGACGCGGCGGAAAATGCCGCGCGCCTGTTCGATCTGGTGGCGCAGCGCACCGCCGAACTGGCCGCCAGCTACATGGCCGCGGGCTTCGTCCACGGCGTCCTCAACAGCGACAATATCAACGTCACGGGCGAGAGTTTCGATTACGGTCCATGGCGCTTCACGCCCTATTGGGACGCCGATTTCACCGCGGCCTATTTCGACCATTACGGCCTTTACGCGTTCGCCCGGCAGGCGGAGGCAATCCACTGGGACCTGGCCCAGTTGGCGGGCTGCCTGGCGTTGCTGGCCGAAAGCGCGCCCTTGTCGGAAACGCTCGACAGCTGGGGCGACCGCTTCGACCGGGCGCTGGTCGGCACGCTGTTGTGGCGGCTGGGCGTTGCGCCGCGCGGCGACGCGTCGGACCGAGAACTGGCCCGGACGCTGGTCGCGGCGCTTGCCGAACGGACCCACACGATCGACCGCGTCTTCCACGATTGGCGCGGCGGTCGCGATCCGGGAGCGCAGGCCTATCCCGCCGAACCGTTTCGCCAGCTGGCCGCGCAGCTCGACGGACGGGCCCGCCCGCCTGTTGACGGTTATTGGGCGGATGCTGAGCCGTGTTCGATGCATATCGAGGAGGTCGAGGCGATCTGGGCGGCGATCGCGGAGCGTGACGATTGGTCGCCGCTGGACGCTAAAGTGGCCGCGATTCGCCGAATGGGGCAGGCACTGATCGAAGACGGCTGTGACTTGGCTTGACCCGGATTGCCGAGCGTGGTGGAGCGCCCACCATGCACAGCAGCCTTGTTTCGAACAATCCGGCGACGGGCGAGGAAATCTGGTCGGGCACGCCGGGCGACGCCGCCGCCGAAGTGGCCGCGGCCCGCGCCGCGCTGCCGGACTGGGCGGCCCATTCGCCGTCCTTCCGGATGGAGGCGCTACGCCGCTTCGCCAACGTGGTGCGCAAGCACGACAAGGACTTCGCCGCGCTGATCTCGCGGGAAACCGGCAAGCCCTTTTGGGAAGCGCAGACCGAAGTCGGCGCGGTTATCAACAAGGTCGAGATTTCGATCGCCGCTTATGCCGAACGCACGCCCAAGCGGACGGTCGAGGCAGCGCTCAGCAATAAGGTCACCGTCCGCCACAAGCCGCACGGCGTCCTGGCGGTTCTCGGCCCCTATAATTTCCCTGCGCACCTGCCCAACGGGCACATCGTCCCGGCGCTGATCGCCGGCAATGCCGTGGTCTTCAAGCCGTCGGAAAAAACCCCGGCGACCGGCGAATTCCTGGTCCGTTGCTTTCACCAGGCCGGCATTCCCGAAGGCGTGGTCCGGTTGCTGCAGGGCGGTCCGGACCAGGGCAAGGCGCTGGCGGGCGACGCCGGCATCGACGGCTTGCTGTTCACCGGGTCGGCCCGCGCCGGCACCGCGCTGCACAGGCAGTTCGCCGAAACGCCGCAGAAGATCCTCGCGCTCGAACTGGGCGGCAACAACCCGCTGGTCATCTGGAACCCCAAGGACCTTGACGCCGCCGCAGCGATCGCGGTCCAGTCGGCCTATCTGAGCGCCGGGCAGCGCTGCACCGCGGCGCGTCAGCTGATCGTCGAGGACGGGCAGGAAAAGCCGCTGATCGATACGATCGCGCGGATGATCGACCGGATCATCGTCGACGAACCGTTCGCGGAGCCGCAGCCGTTCATGGGCCCGGTGATCGACAATGCCACCGCCGACCATCTGCAGGAACAGTGGGTGGAGCTGATGATGAAGGGCGGCAAGCCCATCCGCCGGCTCGACCGCCCGTTCGAGGACCGGCCGTATTTGACCCCCGCGCTGATCGACGTCACCGATGCCCGCGACATTCCCGACGAGGAAATCTTCGGGCCGGTGCTGCAGGTCGTCAGGGTCAAGGATTTCGACGCCGCCATCGCCGCCGCCAACAAGTCACGCTTCGGACTGGCCGCGAGCCTGGTCGGCGGCAGTCCCGAGATGTTCGAGCAATTCTGGGCGCATGTTCACGCCGGGGTGATCAACTGGAACAAGCCGACCAACGGCGCCCCGTCCAACGCGCCTTTCGGCGGCGTCGGCCTGTCGGGCAACCATCGGCCAAGCGCCTTTTATGCCGCCGATTATTGCGCCTATCCGGTGACCAGCGTGCAGGCGTACAGCGTCCGCGCGTCGATCGCGCAAGGGCTGCGCGACCCCAATATGGTCGAGGATTAGGGCTTAGCCGGGATTGCGCGCGGCTGGCCGTCGCCGTCGAGCGCGACGAACGTGAATTCGCCTTCCGCGACGACCTTTTCCGCTTCGCCGTCGCGCACGCGGGCGACCGCCTCGGCCTTCAGCCGCAGCGACGTCCGCCCCTGCCTGAGCAGGTCGACGTAGACGGACAATTCGTCGCCCACCGCCATCGCGCCGGGAAAGCGTACCGCGTCGGCCGCGACCAGGATCGCCTTGCCGTTGCTGTGCCGCGACGCGAACGACCCGCAGGCCAGACCCATCTGCCCCATCAGCCAGCCGCCGAACACGCCGCCGTACGGATTGGTGTCGGCGGGCATTGCCGTGACGCGGATTATCGGCGTGCGGGCGATACCGGCCTCAGCTGTCGTGCCAGTTGAAGAACCAGCGGGTCAGCGCCGCGACGCCCAGGAACAGGGGAATGGACAGCAGCAGGCCGGGCGAGCTTTGCAGCGGGCGAATGGTGCCGACGCCGGCCCAGCTGTGCATCCACTGGCCGGTGCGGCCGTCGTAAGCGGTCGGCAGGACAACGCCCAATGCCGCGCCGATGATAAGAGCGGTAATCCACTTCATGTCGCGGGCCTCCCCGACCTGATTTCGACCAGGCGATAGTATCGCACCGCAGAATAGGCCGCCAGCAGGTTAATTTTGTGTGGCCGCGCGTTCGCGTCAGGCCAGCATCCCCAGCGGATTTTCGATCAGCCGCTTGAACGCCTTCATCAAGCGGGCGCCGTCGGCGCCGTCGATGGCGCGGTGGTCGAAGCTGCCGGTGGCCGACATGATCGTCGCGATCTGCAGGCTGTCGTTGATGACGTACGGCCGCTTGTCGCCCGCGCCGATGGCCATGATCATCGCCTGTGGCGGATTGATCACCGCTTCGAAATGCTTGATTCCGAACATGCCCATGTTGCTCAGGCTGGCGGTGCCGCCCTGATATTCCTCGGGCGCCAGCTTGCCGTCCTTGGCGCGGGACGCGAGGTCCTTCATCTCGGTCGAAATGGCCGACACGCTCTTGCCGTCGGCATTGGCGACGATCGGGGTGATCAGTCCGCCGGGGATCGATACCGCGACCGAGATGTCGGCGCGGCTGTATTTGATCAGCGTGTCGCCGGCGAAGCTGACATTGCATTCCGGCACTTCGATCAGGGCCATCGCCAGCGCCTTGATCAGCAAGTCGTTGACCGACAGTTTTACGCCGCGCGGTTCCAGGCCCTTGTTCAATTCGCCGCGCAGCTTGAGCAGCGCGTCGAGCTGGATGTCGAGGGTCAGGTAGATATGCGGGATCTGCTGCTTCGATTCGGTCAACCGGCGCGCGATCGTCTTGCGCATGTTCGACAGCTTGACCGCTTCGTGCGGGATGTCGCCCGGTTCGACCGGCGTGGCGGCGGCGGCGGCGGCGGCGGGGGCAGCCGCGGTGGTCGCCGGCTTTGCCGCTTCGCCTTTGGCCGGTGCCGAATCGAGGTCGGCCCTGACGATCCGCCCGCCCGGCCCGCTGCCCTTCAGCGCGGCCAGATCGATGCCCTTGTCCTCTGCAATCCGGCGCGCCAGCGGCGATGCCTTGATGCGCTCTCCGTCGGCGCGGGGCGCTGGCGCGGCCGGTGCGGCCTTGGAGGCTTCTGCCGCCTTAGGCGCGGGCTGCGTATCCGCCTTCTCGGGCTGCGCGTCCTTCGCGGGCGGCGCATCGGCTGCGGGCGCCGCACTTGCCGCAGTGGCGGCGTCTTCGCCTTCGCCGGCGAGGATGGCGATCGGCTGGCCGACCTTAACCGCGTCCGTGCCCTCGGCGACGAGGATCTTGGCGATGGTGCCTTCGTCGACCGCCTCGAACTCCATCGTCGCCTTGTCGGTTTCGATTTCCGCGAGGATGTCGCCGGACGCGACCGTGTCGCCCTCCTTGACCAGCCACTTGGCGAGCGTGCCTTCTTCCATCGTCGGCGACAGCGCAGGCATTTTGAGCTCGATCGGCATTGGAGTCCTTTTCGAATGGCCCACGGCACAAAGCCAATGCGGCGGGCAGGGTCAAGCCCGCGACGGCGAGCGGCTTGGCGCTTGCGCTGACCCGCGCTTTACCGCAGCTTCATAACGCAAATGGGGGAAGGACGCAGGTGCGCACTTATCTGGTCGTGATCGACGACAGCGACGAAGCGCGCGTCGCGCTTCGCTTTGCTGCGCGCCGGGCGGCGAAGACCGAAGGCAGCGTCGAGGTGCTGGCGGTCGTCCCGCCGCAGGATTTCGTCCAGTGGGGCGGGGTCCAGGCGGCGATCGAGGAAGAACAGAAATTGCGTATCGAAGGCGTCGTGTCCGGCGCCGTTGGCGAGATTTTCGACGCCGCGGGGATCAAGCCGGCGATCGTGCTGCGTCAGGGCGACGCGGTGAAAGTGGTCAACGAATATCTGGCCGGCCGCGACGACATCGCCGCGCTGGTGCTGGGCGCCGCGCCGGGCGGCGACCCCGGCCCGCTGGTCGCCCATTTCACCGGCAAGGATGCCGGCAACATGGCCTGCCCGGTGATGATGATCCCCGGTTCGCTGACCGACGAACGGCTGGAGCAGCTGAGCTAGCGGCCCAACCGGATCGACTGCAGCCGGACACGGCCGGCCGCGACTCCGACGACCAGCCGATTGGTGCCGTCCTGGAAAGCCAGCGGCGGCAGCGGCACGTCGCTCCAGCCTTGCGCTGCCGGTACGGCAAAGGCGAGCCGCGCGCCGCCGTTGAGGCTGACCCACAGGGTCGCGGGCGATTCGGCGGCGATCACCAGCCGACCGGGGCGAACGCCCGCGCCGTCCGCCGCCACCGTGTAGTGAAGCCATTCGCCGCGCTCGAAAGCGGTGACGAACGGCGCGCCGTCGGCTTCGCGGGCGATGTCGACGCCGTCGTTGCGATAGGTGGTGCCGTCGTTCCACGGGGTGCGCTCGCCACCGGTATCGACATGGTAGTTGCCTTCGACGGTGTCGCGATAGGCGATACCCGGCGCGCCAAGGTCGTAATCGACCGCGGCGATGGCCACCCCGGCGGGGCCGAGTCGATGATCGGCGAAGGGCAGGGTGGTGTCATCGTGCGGCTGGCGGATCATCGCGTCGACCACGTCGCGGTGCTGGATCAGATTGGGGAAAGCGATGTCGTGGGTCGCAACGCGCATCATCGCGGTGCGCGCCGCGGCTGGGTCCGGTCGCGGTCCCTTGCCGGTCATCCAGGCAACGATCTCATCCCACCCCGGGTTGGGACGGATTTCCAGGGGCTGATTGAAGCCCATTTTCTTGTGCGGCCACCAGGCCCAGCCGATGCCGTGGCCTTCGGCCAGCCTGATCGCATCGCGATACCAGCCGTTGGAATTCTCGCCGCTTTCGCCCAGCCAGATCGGGCGGCCGGTTTCCTTGCGCAGCTTGAGGATGCCGGCGAGGGCGGCGTCGGTGTTGCGATTCCAATATTTGTGGAAGCTGAGCACCAGTTTCGGGTCCCAATCGGGCGTGATCCCGGCGTAATTGTTGCCCCAGCAATTGCCTTCGATGACGATGATGTGGCGCTTGTCGTGGGTGCGGATGGCGCTGGTGATGCGCTTGTACAGCGCTTCGATCGGCCCGTTCTTCTTGTCTTCGCAACCGTGGCCGCCCTGGCCGTCAAAGTCCCAGTTCGGCTCGTTGACCAGGTCGTACGCGCCGACCCACGGATTGTCGGCGTAGCGGCGGGCAATCTCACGCCACAATTCCACCGTCAGCCGCTGGTTTTCCGCGCTTTCCCACAGCGACGGCTTGGTCGGGTCGCGGTCGGAAATCGGCAAATCGGTGCCTTGCCCGCCCGGCGCGGCATGGAGGTCGAGCATCACCCACATGCGGTTCGCCGCCGCCCATTGCAGCAACGCGTCTAGCCTTCGGAACCCGTCCTCGTTGAAGCGCGTCGTCCCGGCCGGGGCCGACGGGTCGAGGAACAGGTTCCAGTGCATCGGCAGGCGCACGCTGTTGAACCCCCAGCGGGCATAGGCGTCCAGGTCCGCCTTGGTCATGTGATTGTCGAGCCAGGCGCGCTGGAAGGCGTCGACCGCTTCCTGCCCGACCAGTTCGGCCAGCTTGCGGTGGATGGCGTGCTGCGGCCCGACCTCGCCCAGCTTGAGCATATAGCCTTCCTGCAGCATCCAGCCGCCAAGCCCCATGCCACGCAGGATGACCGGCCGGCCCTGGCCGTCGACGATCTGCGTGCCCTTGACGTCGAGGAAACCGGGCGAGTCCTGCGCCCCGGCGGCGGAGCCCGTCAGCAGGGCGAAAGCGGCGGCGATCCGTGTGAACGTTCCCATGGCGGCCATGATTGCCGCCTCGATCGGTTCTGGGCAAGGCGAGACGGTTGCCGCTGCACCGCAGCATCGCTAGTCGCGAAAGCATGAGCGAACTGCCCAAAGCCTTCGATCCGGGCGCGATCGAGACGCGCTGGTATGCCCATTGGGAATCGCACGGCCTGTTCCGTCCCGAACGGGGCGATGCGACGCCGTGGACGATCGTCATGCCGCCGCCCAACGTTACCGGTTCGCTGCACATCGGCCATGCGCTCGACAACACGCTGCAGGACATCCTGACACGCCACGCGCGGATGCAGGGCAAGGACGCCTTGTGGGTGGTCGGCACCGACCATGCCGGGATCGCCACGCAGATGGTGGTCGAACGCAACCTCGACAGCCAGGGCGTCAAGCGCGCCGACATTGGGCGCGAGGCGTTCCTAGAGCACGTCTGGGAATGGAAGGCGCAATCCGGCGGTGCGATCACGCGCCAGCTGCGCCGGCTGGGCGCCAGCTGCGACTGGTCGAACGAGCGCTTCACGATGGACGACGCCTATCGGTCGGCGGTCACTCACACGTTCGTCGAGCTGCACAAGCGCGGCCTGATTTATCGCGACAAAAGGCTGGTGAACTGGGACCCGCGCTTCCAGACCGCCATTTCCGACCTCGAAGTCGAAACCAAGGAACAGCAGGGCAAGTTCTGGCACCTCAGCTATCCGCTGGAAGACGGCAGCGGATCGATCTCGGTCGCCACCACTCGGCCCGAAACCATGCTCGCCGACATGGCGGTGGCGGTGCATCCGGACGACGAACGCTACGCCCAGCTAGTGGGCAAGCAGGTGCGGCTGCCGATTACCGGACGCCTGATCCCGATCATCACCGACGAACACGCCGATCCGGAGCTTGGGTCGGGCGCGGTCAAGATCACGCCGGGCCACGACTTCAACGACTTCGAAGTCGGCAAGCGGGCCGGGATCGAAGCCCGCGCCATGCTCAACATGCTCGATGCGCAGGGCAACATCGTCCAGACCGCCGACGGGCTCGTGCCCGAGGCGCTGCTTGGCCTCGAGCGGTTCGAGGCGCGCAAGCGCGTGGTCGAACTGCTTGAAAGCGAGGGCGCGCTGATCTCCGTCGAGGACCGGGTGATCGCCACCCCGTTCGGCGACCGGTCCGGCGTGGTCATCGAACCGTGGCTGACCGATCAATGGTATGTGGATGCCAAGACGCTGGCCGAACCGGCAATCGCGGCCGTGCGCGACGGGACGATCCGGGTCGTTCCGGAAACGTGGAAGAAGACCTGGTACAACTGGCTCGAGAATATCCAGCCGTGGTGCGTGTCGCGCCAATTGTGGTGGGGCCACCGCATTCCCGCTTTCTACGGCGACGATGGCGAGGTGTTCGTCGCGGCGACCGAGGAGCAGGCGCGCGAACAGGCCGGCGGCAAGCCGCTGCGCCAGGACGATGACGTGCTGGACACGTGGTTCTCATCCGCCTTGTGGCCGTTCGCCACGCTGGGCTGGCCGAAACAGACCGAGGAGCTGAAGCGGCACTATCCCAACGACGTGCTCATCTCGGGCTTCGACATCCTGTTCTTCTGGGATGCGCGGATGGCGATGCAGGGCTTCGAACTGATGGGCGAGGCGCCGTGGAAGACGCTTTACCTCCACGGACTGGTGCGCGACGACAAGGGACAGAAGATGTCCAAGTCGAAGGGCAACGTCGTCGATCCGCTCGGCCTGATAAACAAATATGGCGCGGACGCGCTGCGCTTCACGCTGGCGGCGATGGAAAGCCAGGGCCGCGACATCAAGCTCGATGAAAAGCGCGTCGAGGGCTATCGCAACTTTGCCACCAAGCTGTGGAATGCCGCGCGCTTCCTGCAGATGAACGGGGTCGGCGCGTCCGACAGCATTGCCGCGCCGGACGCGGCATTGCCGGTCAACCGCTGGATCATCGGCGAAGTGGTCGACACGCTGGCCAAGCTCGACCGCGCGTTCACCGAGCTGCGTTTCGACGACATGGCCGACGCCATCTATCACTTCACCTGGGGCACGTTCTGCGACTGGTATGTGGAGCTGGTGAAGGGCCAGTTCGACGACGAGACCAAGCGCGTCGCCGCCTGGGCGTTCGACCAGATCCTGGTCATGCTGCACCCGCTGATGCCGTTCATCACCGAGGAGTTGTGGGCGGCGATGGGCGAGAGGCCGTACGAACTCATTCTTGCCAGGTGGCCGGCACCCGAAGCGTCGATCGACCCGCAGGCGAAGGCCGAGATGGACTGGGCAATCGACCTCGTAAGCCAGATACGTTCGGCCCGCACCGAACTGAATGTGCCGCCGTCCGCCAAGCTGCACCTGTTCACTGGCAATCCGCCGCAGGACGTCGTCGACCGGTTAGACCGGCAACATGCGATGCTGTCGCGGCTTGCCCGGCTGGACTCGATCCAGCTGTCGGCGTTCGACGGCAAGGGCGCCGCGCAGCTGCTCGCGGGCGGGACCAGCTACGCGCTGCCACTCGAAGGCGTGATCGACCTTGCGGCGGAAAAGGCGCGGCTGGCGAAGGCCGCGGAGGCTGCGGAGAAAGAACGCGACAGTCTCGCGGCGCGGCTCGGCAATGCCAATTTCGTCGAGCGGGCCAAGCCCGAAGCGGTCGAGAAAGCGCGCGCCGACCATGCCGAAAAGGCTGGCGACGCGGAACGCTATCGCGCGGCGCTGGAACGGCTGGGCTGATCCGCCGCCGAGTCGGGTGACGGCGCGGCTACCTCGATACAGGCGCCGGCTACGCGGACCGTGACCGGGGTCTTGGCTTCGATCTCCCCGTCGACGCTGATCTTCTGGCGCGGCCGCGCCTCGAGCAGGATCTTCTTTCCGCTCCATTCGGTGGTGGTCAGGTCCTTGGCGGACATGTGGAGGAGGGTGGTGAACCAGCTCCAGCTCAAGCCCCATAAGCTCTTGCCGGTCACGGCCTGGATGACGATTTCACCACTGTCGATTTCCGCGCCCTCGACCAGCTGCACACCGCCATGGTGCGATCCATTGGCGATGCGGGCTTCGGTCGCCCATGCGCTGTGGACGCTCCCGTCCTCCATGGTCACGCGCAACCGAAACGGCCGGAACTTGAAGGCGACGCGCGCGGCCCACAGCATGTAACCGAACATGCCCAGATACTTCTTCAGGTTGTGCGGCACGGTGTCGGCGATCAGCGGGCTAAGCCCCAGCGCCGCGGCGTTGGCGAAATAATTGTCGTCGATCATGCCAAGGTCGATGCGCCGGCGCACGCCGTTGGCGATGGCATCCACCGCGGCGTCCAGATTGTCGCCGATGCCCAGCGTCTTGGCGAAGCTGTTGGCGGTGCCCAGCGGTAGCACGGCGAAGACCGTGCCCTTGCCGACGAAATGATCGACGTTGCTGCTGAGCGATCCGTCGCCGCCGCCGATAATGACCATCGGCGCGCTGGCGATGGCCTTCTTGACGATCGGGTCCATGTCCTCCGGCTTCTTGACCGCATGACTATCGATAAGGTCGACGCCCGCGGCCGTCAGCTTGGCCACCGCGTCATCGAAAACGTCGGCGCCGCGGCGACTCATGGCGTTGACGATAAGGATCGCCTGTTTGGGAAGGGGTTGGGGCATGGCCTCGACCTAACCCCCCGCGGCGAGTTTCTATCCCCGGTCGCTTGCGCTAGAGGGCCCGCCATGTCCCAGCCAGCCTATCCGTCGCTTCGCATGCGCCGCGGCCGCCGTGCACCCTGGATGCGCGAAATGCTGGCCGAACACCGGCTGCACCCAAGCGATTTCATCTGGCCGCTGTTCGTCTGTTCCGGCGATGGATGCGAAGAACCGATCGACGCGCTACCGGGCGTCAGCCGCTGGTCGGTCAACCGGCTGGGCGAGCGCGCCCGCGAAGCCGCCAGCGCCGGCATTCCCTGCATCGCCCTTTTTCCAAACACGCCGGGCGAATTGCGGAGCGAGGACGCACGCGAAGCGCTCAATGCCAACAATCTCATCTGCAGCGCGGTCAAGGCGATCAAGGACGCGGTGCCGGACATCGGCGTCCTGACCGACGTCGCGCTCGATCCGTACACCAGTCACGGCCACGACGGGCTGGTCGATGCCGACGGCTGCGTGGTCAACGACGACACGGTCAAGCTGCTGGTCGAACAGGCGCTGGTCCAGTGCGGGGCCGGTGCCGATATCGTCGCCCCGTCCGACATGATGGATGGCCGCGTCGGCGCGATCCGCGCGGCGCTTGAAGACGCCGGTCACTGCGACACCGCGATCATGGCCTATGCGGCCAAATATGCGTCAGCTTTCTATGGCCCGTTCCGCGACGCGGTCGGCAGCGGCGGGCGGTTGAAGGGCGACAAGCGCGGCTATCAGATGAACCCGGCCAATTCGGACGAGGCGCTGCGCGAAGTCGCGCTCGACATCGCAGAGGGTGCGGACATGGTGATGGTCAAGCCGGGCCTGCCCTATCTCGACGTGGTCCAGCGCGTCCGCGACACCTTCCAGGTGCCGACCTTCGCTTACCAGGTGTCGGGCGAATATGCGATGATCGAACATGCCGCGCGCGCAGGCGCGGGCGACCGCGACGCGCTGATGATGGAAACGTTGCTGGCGTTCAAACGGGCGGGCGCGACCGGCGTTCTGACCTATCACGCGCTGGACGCGGCGCGGCTGCTCAATGGCTGAAGTGGTCGCGGAGACGGAGCGTCTCCGGCTGCGCACCTGGGACGACGCCGACCTCGACGAATTCGTCCGCCATACCAACACGCCTGCGGTGATGCGCTGGCTCGGCGGCGTCTGGCCGCTCGACCAGCATCGTCAGGGCTTCGAGCGCATCCAGGCAATTCAGCGCGACCATGGCCACACCTTGTGGCTGGTCGAGCGCAAGGCTGACGCCGCGCTGCTCGGCTTTTGCGGGCTGAAGCGGGTCAATTCGCCGGGCGGCGAGGCGATGCATGGCGAATTCGAAGTCGGCTGGCGCCTGCGCGAGGACGCGTGGGGGCAGGGCTATGCCAAGGAAGCGGCGATCGCCGCGCTTGACCTGGCCTTTGATACGCTGGGCGCTGACCACGTCGTTGCGCTGACCGTCCCGGGCAACCGCGACAGCCAGAAACTGATGTGGCGGCTTGGCATGCATCGCCGCCCGGACCTTGATTTCATCGATCCCCGCTTTGACGATCCGGGCGACCTCAACCCGTCCATCATCCACCGGATCGACGCCGCGGAATGGCCGGCGGCCCGCACGGCCGCGCTTGGTCCGCGCTAGCGGCGGAGCGCCGCCTGCATCTGGCTGATCGCCTGAACCTCGCGCTCGTCGATCGCCGAGACCTGCGCGGACGCCTGCCCGATCGCGCGCAGATTGGCAGCGCCGATACCGCCCGCGGCGATCAGCCGGTCGGCGGCAAGCGAGTCGATTTCACTCAGCGCCAGCGCCACCGGTGCGCGCGCTGCGACCGCCCGGGACAGCGCCTGCTGGGCGGCGACCCAGCCTTCGCCCTGCGCCGCGCCCGCCGACGCGACAGCGGACCGTGCCGCGGATGCCGCGCTCTGGAAGCCGCGGTCGCCAGCCTCGGCCTGGGCGACCAGCGTATTCAGCCGCTGCACCAGCTGCGGGTCCGCCTCGGCCGCGACGACGGGGTCGGCGACCGGAACGCGCGGATCGATCGATTCGGCGGCGCGCGGCGCCAGCGAGGGGATCGGCCCATCCGGACTGGCGCATCCGGCCAGAAGGGCGAGGGGGAGAAGGAGCAGCGGGCGCATTGCGAGCGTGTCTAGGAAGCGCGGCGGCGCGGCGCAATCTGCCCCGTGCAGGGTTGCCACATATTGCTGCTCCCCCTATGTGCCCGCTGCCTCGCTTGTCGCGGCATCAGCGCCCGTAGCTCAGCTGGATAGAGCACCAGACTACGAATCTGGGGGCCGGAGGTTCGAATCCTTCCGGGCGCGCCATTTTCCACTCCCTCGCGAAAAATCGGTTGTTGAGCGTTCAGGCGGCACCTGTCACAACAGGATCGCAATGACGCTCATGCTCGCCACCGCCGCTTATTATTATCCCGACGAGGTTGGGATCGGCTGACGCGCGCTAAAGCACAGACCACCAACCTCGACCCGCCAGCTTCGCTCGGCGGGTTTTTTGTTGCCGAAGAAGGACCGGACCATGTTGCAAGCCAACGATCGCGAGACCGACCCGCCGAAGCAGGGCTGGCAATCCTATGTCGTGCCGCAGGGGTGGGAGGCATTCTCGGCCGAGGACCATGCGGTCTGGGACCTGCTGTTCGAGCGCCAGTCGCAGCTGCTGGGATCGCGGGTGGTGGCGCCGTTCCTCGACGGCATCGACCTGCTGCGCCTGTCGCACCCCGGCATCCCGGAGCTTGGCGAGCTTAACGCGATCCTCGTCCCCCGCACCGGATGGAGGACTGTCGCCGTGCCGGGGCTGGTGCCGGACGACGTCTTCTTCGCCATGCTGTCGGAACGGGTGTTCCCGGTCGGCAATTTCATCCGCACCCGCGACCAGATCGACTATCTCGAAGCGCCCGACTGCTTCCATGACCTGTTCGGCCACATTCCGATGCTCGCCAATCACGATTTCGCGCACATGGTCGAACATGTCGGGCGGCTGGGCCTTGCCGCGGTGGCGCGCGGGGAGGGCGAGCGGGTCGCCCGCCTGTACTGGCACAGCGTCGAATTCGGTCTGGCGCTGGAAGGCGGCGATCTGAAGATCCTTGGCGCCGGGCTCGCATCCAGCTTCGGGGAAGCGCATTTCAGCCTGGAAGACGAAAGGGTGGAGCGGACGCCCTTTACGGTCGGGCGGGCGGTGGCGACCGCTTATCGGCACGACGCGTTCCAGCCGCGCTATCTCGTTTCGAGCTCGCTGGATCAGACCATCGCCAGCGTTACCGCCCTGAAGGCCGACCGCCTGCTCGGCCTGCAAATGGAGGAGGCTTAGGCGAGGACGCTGGCGCTCAACTCCGCGCGCGAGGCGAAATCCTCGGCCAGTTTGCTGTGCCAGGCACGGGCCGTATCGGTGATCGCGCGCTGCGCCGCCAAGCGCTCTTCCACAGCCCGCCGCCGATAATAACGGTGATTTGACTCCATCGAACCCCCCTCTGGTCGGGACGGACGATGCGCCCGAGTTCCTAAGAGATGGTTAATATCCACAGGCGTCCCGCCCCGGCACAGCCGCATATGCACGAATGACACAGTCGGCCGGACAATGGATGATCGCGGAAACCTATCGAGTGAGTGCTCGTTGTGGCGTAAAGTCTTGAAAGGAAACATCCCGTGCTCAACACTACTTCCTTTGGCCGGGGACATTTCGATCCGAACGCGCGCGGCTATCACGTCGCCTATCGCGAAGGAGCGGTCAATCATTGTCCCGGTTGCGGCCGCAGCCACTGGCATATCGGTCGCCTCAGCGCCGAATGCGCTTTCTGTTCGACCGCGCTGCCGCTGGCGGAATCGCACTGCCAGGGTCAGACCGCGACGGTCACCCGCCGGTCATGGCCGGTGTATCCGACGATCGAGCAGGCCTCTTAACCTACCGGCAAGTGTAAATCTGCCATTCGCCCCTCATCCACGGATTGTGGTAGGAGGGGCGAATGTTTCTGCGTCTTCCGATTCTGCTGGCGGCCGCGATTGCATTGTCGCCCGCGCCCGCGCTGGCCCAGGCGGGCCGCTTCCTGATCGTCAACAACACAGACATCGACTTCAGCGCCGTCCAGGTGCGCCCGGTCGGCTCGAACCAGTGGTTGCCGCTGGTGGTGAAGCCCGTGCCCGTGACGCGTAGCGGCGGGCAAGGAAACGTCGACTTTAATAATCCGGAGTGTGCGTTCGATCTTCAGGCGACGCTGCCGGACGGCCGCGTGGTCGTGTGGTCTCGGCTGAACCTTTGCGAGACCAAGGCCGTGACGTTGAATCGAAGCGCGTCCGGCGAGCTATGGGCGGATTACCGCTAGCCACTGCGGCCGTCGCCAGCGCGCCCTTGCGCGGGACCGAATCGAGCAGCTTCGCACCGGCCAGGAACACGACACCCGTGCAGGCGAGGGCGAGGATGTAGCCCGACGCGCCGGGGTAATCGGCCATGTAATGCTGGCCCCGTTCGACCGCGCCGAGCGCGATGGCATAGATCACCACCCACGCCTCGAAGCGCGTTTCAATCCGGAAGAGCCGGCCAATTTTCTTCAACATCGCCATTTGTTAACGCCTGAACGAGCCAGACGCAGTTTTGAGCCGTTTAAATCCTAAGGGACAAGGTTAAATCGGCGGTAACTTTTAGCGCTTTTGTCCCGTTTCGGGATTCAGGCGAGTTGGGCGAGGTCGAGCTCGTTCAGAAGCGCCAGCCGGGCCCGTTCGATGGTTTCGACGAGTGCCGGATCGCGCAAGCCGTCATTGCCGATCGTCTGCGGCCAGTGCGCCTCGATCACCGCGGCGATCCGGTCGAGCTTGGCAGCGTCGACCATGAACCGCGGATCGACCGTTGCCGGATCGGCGAGAACGCGCAGCCGCAGGCAGGCTGGCCCACCGCCGTTGGCCATCGACTGGCGAACATCGACGACTTCTACCTTCCGGATCGGGCCGTTGCCGGACAGGTGCCGTTGCAGCCAGGCCCAGACGCTGGGCGTTTCCCGCGCTTCGCTGGGAACGATCAGCGTCATTTCGCCGTCCGGCGGGCTGACCAGTTGCGCGTTGAACAGATAAGATGTGACGGCGTCCGCGATCGGCACATCGGCGGCGCTCACTTCGACCAGTTCGAACCCCGGCACCAGACGCTCGCACCCTGCGACCACCGCATCCCGGTCGGCGAACGCCTGTTCGTGCGCGAACAGGACGCGTTCGTTGGCAACGGCGACGACGTCATTGTGAAAGGCGCCGGCCTCGATCGCCTGCGGCGACTGTTCGGCGAAGATGGTGCGCTCGGGATCGAGCTGATGAAAGCGAGCGATGGCCTTGCATGCCTCGATATGCTGGCGCGCCGGAAAGGCGCCGCCGGTGCGGCCGTAGACGAACACCTCGACACCGGACTCGCCATGGCTGGCGCACAGCCGCATGTGGTTGGCCGCGCCTTCGTCGCCGAACACGCCCGGCACCGGACCGTGGACGGTGAAGGCGGCGCGGTCGGCAAAGGCGACCTGCAATTGTGCCAGCGTCGCCTGCCATTCGTGACTGCGGTGCGGCATGGTGCGCAGGTTGGCGACGGTCAGGTGGCAGGTGCCGTCGCCGGTGTCGGGCGCTGGCGATACGGTCGCCGCATTGGCGGCCCACATGGCGGAAGCCGACATGGCGTTGGCGGCAAGCGCGTCGTCGGCCTGCTCGATGGTCGTGCCAAGCCGTGCCAGCCAGTCCCGGTCCGGCCGCGGGTGGGGCAGGAAGATGCCCTGCGCCAGCCCGAGCTGCAGGTTGGCGCGCATCTTCTCAACGCCTTCCAGCGCCGCGGCGCGCGGCTGCGAGACCTGCCGCGCGTTGCGCGTCGACGCGAGGTTGCCAAGGCTGAGCCCGGCATAATTGTGGCTGGGGCCGACGATGCCGTCGAAATTGATCTCGCGCAGCGGCATCAGCGCGCCACGCTGAGGATCTCGTCCCCCTCGCCGACTTCCAGCAGGTCGGCCGCTTCGCGGTCGATGATCACCTTGTCCTCGCCGTCGAAGGCGACGCTGGCGCAGCAGGCGCGAAAGTCCATCAACTGGCCCGCAGCAAGCAGCACGCGCTCGCTGCCGGTGTCACCGACCGCCGCGATCTTGAGCGGCTTGGCATCCTGCACCGTCTTGATGGCGTCGGTTTGCGCGACGACGGTCGGCCCGCCGTCGAAAATGTCGACGTAGCGATCGAACACGAAGCCTTCGTTCTCCAGCATCTTCAGGGCCGCCCGGCCGCTGGGATGCGGTTGGCCCATCACGGCCCGGGCACTGTCGGGCAGCAAGGACACATAGATCGGCGTTCGTGGCATCAGATCGGCGATGAAGCGGGTGCCGTGAACGGCATTGAACTCGTCGGCCTCGGGGAAGGTCATGTCGAAGAAGCGACCCGCCAGCGCGTCCCAGAAGGGTGCATTGCCGGCCTCGTCCATGACTCCGCGCAATTCGGCCAGCGTACGCTCGCCGAACCGCTGGCGGTGGAGCTTGATAAACAGATAGCGGCTGCGCGACAGCAGGGCGCCAAGCCCGCCGGCACGACTTTCCGGATGGAGGAACAGGCCGCCCACCTCCGACGACCCTTCAAGGTCGGTGGTCAACGACAGCAACTGGTTGCGAAAGGTCTTATCCAGTTCCGGACTGACCTGCGTCAGCGTGGTAACGTTATAGCTGTAGAACGGCTGCACGACGCCGACCTGCCCGAAGACTTGGCAGGTGCCGCGGATCGCGCCGGTCTTCGGATCCTCGAGCACGAACACGTAAAGATCGCCGCGTTGTTCGTCTGTTTTGCGCGCAAAGGATTGGGCCGACCGTTCCAGCTTGGCGACCAGGGTCGGCTTGTCGGGCGGCAGGTTGGTGAAGCCGCCGCCGGTCAGCTTGGCCATCTTGTAGATGGCGGGATAATCGTCCGGCCGCGCCGGTCTGACGCGGAAGGTCACAGGCGGCCTTCGGCAATGCGCAGGATGGTCAGCGCGGACAGCGCCGCACGCTCGCCAAGGCTTTCGCTGATCAGAAATTCCTCCATGCTGTGGATCTTACCGCCGCGCACGCCCATCGTGTCGATCACGGGCACGCCGCAAGCGGCGATATTATTGCCGTCGCACACGCCGCCGGTGGCTTTCCAGCCGATCGGCTGGCCAAGGTCGGCGCCCGCCTGCTTCACCAGCTCGAACAGTTTCAGCATGTCGTCGGTCATTGGTTTGGGCGGCCGGCCGAACCCGCCGTGCGCGTGAATGGTCACGTCGCGCTCCGCAGCGACGGCGGCGACAATGGCCGCGATCGCTTCTTCAGCGTCGGCCTGAAGCTCCGGCGTGCGGGGACGCAGGTTCACGCGCAACACCGCCTTGTCGGGAACAACATTGTTCGGGCTGCCGCCGTCGATCCGCGCCGGATTGACGCTCAGTCCGTCGCGGCGAAGTTGGTCGAAGCGGAGCGCAAGGTCGGCGGCCGCCAGCAGCGCATTGCGTCCGTCTTCGGGGTTGCGCCCAGCGTGCGCGGACCGACCGTTCACGACGATCGAAAAATTGCCGCTTCCGGGACGTGCGCCGGCCAGCGTGCCGTCGGGCAAGGCCGACGGCTCATAGGTCAGCGCGGCGCGCTTGCCGCGGGACGCCCGGGCCAGCAGCGCCGCCGATCCCGGCGAGCCGACTTCCTCGTCGCTGTTAACGACGACTTCATAACCGATCCGGTCGGCACCCGGCACCGCCTCGACCGCCTTGAGTGCGGCCAGCATGACCGCCAGCCCGCCTTTCATGTCCGCGACTCCGGGGCCGTTAAGCACCCCGTCCTCAAGCCATTGCAGGTCCTGAAACGCGTGGTCGGCGCCGAACACGGTGTCCATGTGGCCGGTGAAGAGCAGTTGCACCGGGGCGTCGGGACGAACCGCAAGGTGCAGGTTGCGGCCGTGGTCCAGCGTAAAGGTCGCACCGTTCTCACTGACCTGCTCGACGTCGGTCGCATCCTCCAGCGTCAGCTCTCCCGGAAGCACGGAAAATGCGTCGGCAAGCGCGCCTGCGACCCGCTCCAGCCCGGGCAGGTTGCGGGACCCGCTGTTGATCGCGCTCCACGCGCGCACCTGGTCGAGCATCGGCTCGGCCTGCGCGCGGTTCACGGCGTCCTGTTCCACGTCGGAAAGGGTCGGCATGGCGGGTTCCTAGCCGCGCCGAAGACGGAAGGCCACAGGCTGCGCCGCGTTTCGAAGCTTGCAACAAAGTCGCATTTTTGATGTTGTGCCGCCTATGAAACATTTGCTCCCCTGCCTGGCGCTGGCAGCGCTCATCGTCCCGGCCGTATCGGCCGATGCAGCAACGCCCTATCGCGTTCGCGTTGGGCTTGGCGCGCAGGTCGAGCCTGACTTTCCCGGCGCGGATTCGCTGGAAGTGAATCCGTATCCCGAAGTGTCGGTGGCGAAGGGTGACTCGCTGTTCAGCGTCGGTGCCCCCGACGACAGCTTTGCCATCCCGCTTTTCAGCTCCAGCGGCTTTTCCGCTGGCCCGGTGGCGGCGCTGGAATCCGCGCGCTACGACGGCGACGTCGGCGCGCCTGTTGGCGACGTCAAGCGGACGATCGAGGTGGGCGCCTTCGCGCAGCAGATGATCGGTGAGAATTTCCGCGTCCGCGCAGAAGTGCGCAATGGCCTTGGCGGCCATGACGGGCTGATCGGCAATGTCGGCGCCGATTATATTGCGCGCGACGGCGACAATTGGACGCTGACCGCGGGCCCGCGCGTGCGCTTCGGCGACGACGATTTCATGAACGCTTATTACGGCGTGACTCCGGCCGTCGCGGTGCTGTCGGGCCTGCCGGCTTATGACGCGGGCGGCGGTCTTCACGCAATCGGCGCGACCACCGGCTTTACCTATTCGCTGGGCGGCCCGTTGGGCCTGTTCGGCTACGGCCGCTACGACCGGCTGGTCGGCGATGCCAAGGACTCACCGATCGTTCGCCAATATGGGTCGCCCGACCAATTCTCGGCCGGGCTGGGCGTGTCCTACACCTTCAACCTCAACCTTTGAGGTAGGGCGCGAACTCGTCGAGCAAGCGGCGATACAGGTCGCGTTTGAACGGGACGATCAGGTCCGGTAGCGTTTTCGGCTCGATCCACTTCCAGTCGCGAAATTCAGGATGCTCGGTGGCGAGATCGATGTCGCCGTCGCTCCCGGTGAAACGGCCAAGGAACCAGTCCTGGATCTGGCCCTTCCATTTGCCGCCCCACACCTTATGCCGCCATTCGGGCGGCAGGTCGTAGCGTAGCTGCTCCGGGCACTCGCTGACCCGCTCGACCAGCGATGGCGGGATGCTGGTTTCCTCTTCCAGTTCGCGTAGGACGCCGGCCCACGGATCTTCCCCGTCGTCGAGCCCGCCCTGCGGCATCTGCCACGCTTCGTCCGTATTATCGATGCGCGCCGCGACAAACACCTTACCGTCGCGATTGAGCAGCATGATTCCCGCGCCGCGGCGGTACTGATGGTCGTCGGTCGTCATCGCGCCGGTTTAGGCCTGCAGCGATCCGCCGCAAGGGCGCTTACTTCACGCGCTCGAACGCGAGGTCGTGGAAGTCGTAGCTGAAGTCGGCAAGCGGGGAGAGCGCCTTCATCGTGATGCGGTCGGTCTTGCCGCCCTCGACGACGAAGGTGACCAGCGCGTCCTCGCCCGCGCCTTCGGGGAAGTGCGTGCGGAAGGTGTCGGGACCGAAGGGTTCGAGCCGGCTCTTGAACGGCGGCGAACGGGTGAAATCGATGTGCAGGCCATCGGCCCGGCGGGCGACGACGACATCGCCGTACCAGCGGTCACGATAGCGCCCGGCATAAGCGTCGAGCGGCAGGGTTGGGCCGCCGGGCTTGGCGACCATGCCGCCGCCCGCCAGCGCCGCACGGACTTCGTTTTCGCCTTCCGCGACCTTTTTCTTGCCCCACGCGACCCAGTCGAACGGCGGCGCGCCGACCAGATGGTCGAGCAAGGCATTGCGCAACGCGGCCGCGCCATAGCCGTCTTCGGCGTTGGTAAACGCGGCGACGGCGATGCCGTCTTCGGGGAAAAAGGCGGTGTGGGTGACCTGCCCGCTAAGCCCGCCGGAATGGGCGATCAGGCGCCGGCTGCGATATTGCTGGACGAACCAGCCGAGGGCGTAGCCACTCATCACCGACCGCGTCGGCTCGTCCGCGGACGGACCGGGACCGGACGACGTGATAACCTGCGGCGTCCACATTTCCTTGGCTTGCGCCTCGCTCCACAGACGCGGGCCGCCCGAAACCTGGCCCTTGCCAAGCTGCACCTCCAGCCAGCGGGCAATGTCCCGCGCGCTGGCCTGGATGCCGCCGGCCGGGGCGACCAATTGCCCTTCGTCCGGCGCGATGACTCGCTGCGGGCCGATACCGCGCACCGGCGGGCCAAGCCGGGCATGCCGGCCCGCGACGTTGGGCTGGTTGGCGGGATCGATGAAGGGCAGCGACCGCATGCCGAGCGGCCGGAAAATGCGGTCGCGGACGTTGGTCCCCCACGACTGGCCGCTGACCCGTTCGATCAACAAGCCGGCAACGATGTAGAGGATGTTGTCGTAGGCGTAGCCGGAGCGGAAACCGCGCGCGAGCGGCAGATACTGAAGCCCGTTGAGGACTTCCGCCGCGGTCCGGTCCGACGTCGGGAATTGCATCAGGTCGCCCGCACCAAGCGCCAGCCCGCTGCGATGGACGAGCAGGTCGCGCACCGTGACCATCCGGGTGACCTCGGGATCGCTCATCTTGAATTCGGGCAGATATGTGACGACCGGTTCGTCCCAGCCGATCTTCTTGTCTTCGACCAGCATCGCCAGCAGCGCGCCGGTAAAGCTTTTGGAATTGGACGCGATGGCGAACTGCGTGTCGCTGTCGACCAGCGCGGGCTTGCCCATTTCGCGTACGCCATAGCCGCGGGTGAAGACCGGTTGGCCGGGGCGGATGATGGCAACCGATGCGCCCGGGATCGCGAAAGCATCCAGATGCTTGCGGACGATGGCGTCGATCGCCGGCTCCCCCGACTGGGCTAGGGCCGGCATGCTCACCGCCGCTACCCCCATGCCGCCAAGGATGAAGAAATCGCGCCGCGAAGCCTGGATCATGCCGTCCCCCCGATGATGTCGATGTCATGGTAGCGGGATGGCGGCGACCGGCCTAGGCCGCATCGCGATCCTGCGCATTCGGGTGGCGAAAGGCGCGCCGGCGTCCTAAGTGGCGACTCATGGCCACTGCCTCGCACCGCGTCACCGAAGCCGAGTCCAACGCCCATCCGCCCAGGGAAGCGGTCGTCGTCCGCTTTGCCGGGGACAGCGGCGATGGCATGCAGTTGACCGGCGGGCAGTTCACCCTGTCCACCGCGCTGGCCGGCAACGACCTTGCCACATTCCCCGATTTTCCGGCGGAAATCCGCGCGCCGCAGGGCACGACCTTCGGCGTTTCCGCCTTCCAGATCAATTTCGGGTCGACCGCGATCGAAACTGCCGGCGACCAGCCCGACGTGCTGATCGCGATGAACCCGGCGGCGCTGAAGGTGAATGCCAGCCAGCTTCGCGAAGGCGGGTTGATCATCGCCGACGAGGGCGAATTCAACGCCCGCAATCTCAGCAAGGCCGGTTACGACAGCAACCCGCTGGACGACGACAGCCTGGCTAGGTGGCAGGTGCTCAGCTTCAACATCTCGCAGCTGACGCTCGACGCGGTGAAGCCGTTCGGGCTGGGCAACAAGGAAGCGCTGCGCTGCAAGAACATGTGGACGCTGGGCCTGGCGCTGTGGATGTTCGACCGCGATCGCCAGCCAATCGTCGATTGGCTCAACACGAAGTTCGCCAAGGCGCCGGAACTGGCGGAAGCCAATATCGCCGCGCTCAATGCCGGCCATGCCTATGGCGAAACGGTCGAGATCGGGGCGCCCTCTGTCTCGCCGCAACATATCGCCGCTGCGCCGGTCGAACCGGGTCTTTACCGCACCGTCACCGGCGCGGAATCGCTGTCGCTCGGACTGGTCGCCGGATGCCAGCTGGCGGGCGTGAAGATGTTCTTCGGCTCCTATCCGATCACGCCGGCGAGCCCGTTGCTGCACCACCTCGCGCGGCTCAAGGAATATGGGATCACCACGTTCCAGGCGGAGGACGAGATTGCGGCCATTTGCGCGGCGATCGGCGCGAGTTACGCCGGGTCGCTGGGCATCACGTCCTCGTCCGGGCCGGGCATCGCGCTGAAGACCGAGGCGCTGGGACTGGCGATCATGACCGAACTGCCGCTGGTGGTGGTCAATTCGCAGCGCGGCGGCCCGTCGACCGGGCTGCCGACCAAGACCGAACAATCCGACCTTTACCAGGCTGTGTACGGCCGCAATGCCGACGCGCCGTTGCCGGTTATTGCGGCGCGGTCTCCCGCGGACGCATTCGATTGCGCGATCGAGGCGTGCCGCATCGCGACTCACTTCATGACGCCGGTTATGCTGCTGACCGACGGCTATATCGCCAATGCCGCGGAACCGTGGCGCGTGCCGGACATGACCACGTACGAGCCTTTCCCGGTCAAATTCCACGACGAAGCGCCGCCCGAAGGCCAGCGCGTGATGCCTTACGACCGCGAATGCGACGGCGCACGGCCGTGGATCCGTCCGGGCACGCCGGGTCTCGAACACCGCATCGGCGGGATCGAGAAGGCGCCGAGCACCGGCGACATCGACTATAGTCCCGAAGCGCACCAGGACATGACCGACGCGCGCCACACCAAGGTGCTGGAAGTGTCGCACACGATTCCGGATCAGGAGGTGTGCCTGGGCGAGGACAGCGGCAAGCTGGCCGTGGTCGGCTGGGGGTCGACCTTCGGTCCCATCCATCAGGCCGTGCGCCGCGCCCGGTCGCGCGGGATGGACGTCAGCCATATCCACATCCGCCACATCTGGCCGCTGCCGCGCAACCTCGGGCCGCTGCTCAAGGGCTTTGAAAAAATCCTGATCCCGGAAATGAACATGGGCCAGCTCAAGACCCTGCTGCGCGATCAGTATCTGGTCGATGCGCAATCGCTGTCCAAGGTGGCCGGACAACCGTTCCGGATCGCAGAGATTGAGGCGGAAATAGAGGCGATGGTCGGATGAAGCAGATCAACCCAATCCCGATGATCGCGATGCTGATCGTGGTCGTGGTCCTTATTTTCTGGCTGATGTAGGCACATGAACGACGCAACCCCCATCCCGACGACCACCGCCAAGGACTGGGCGTCCGACCAGGAAGTGCGCTGGTGCCCGGGCTGCGGCGATTATGCGGTGTTGAAGGCCGTTCAGCGGACCATGCCGGACCTTGGCGTGGCGCGGGAAAAGACGGTGTTCATTTCCGGCATCGGCTGTTCCAGCCGCTTTCCCTATTACATGTCGACCTACGGTTTTCATACGATCCACGGCCGCGCGCCGGCGTTCGCGACCGGGGTCAAGCTGGCCAACCCGGAACTGGACGTGTGGATCATCACCGGCGACGGCGATGCGCTCAGCATCGGCGGCAATCACACGATGCACGTCATCCGCCGCAACCTGGACACGCAGATCCTGTTGTTCAACAATGAAATCTACGGGCTGACAAAGGGGCAATATTCGCCAACCTCGCGCATCGGCACGCGCAGCCCATCGACCCCGTTCGGATCGGTCGACCGGCCGGTCAATCCGTGCATGTTCGCTTTGGGGTCGGGCGCCCGGTTCATCGCGCGCGGCATCGACGTGCACAAGAACCTGCCCGACGTGCTCAAGGCGGCGCACGCGCACAAGGGCGCCAGCTTCGTCGAAATCTATCAGAATTGCATCGTCTACAACGACGACGTCTTTGCCGCCTTCACGCAAAAGCAGAACGCACCGCATGCCCAGCTATGGCTGCAGGCGGGCGAGAAGCTGCTGTTCGACGGCGGCGCCAAGGGCCTGGCGCTGGACACCGAGGCGCTGGCGCTGAAGGTCGTTGCTGGCGACGATCCCGCGGTCATCGCCCATAACCCGAAGAACCGCGGCATGGCGGCGATGCTGATCGAGATGCAGCAATCCGAAGGCTTCCCGGTCGCCCTCGGCGTCATTTACGAAGATCCGCGCCCGACCTTTGAAAGCGCGGTGATCGAGCAGAACGCCAAGGCCGCCGAAGGCAAGGCCCCGGACCTGCAGAAGCTCGTCAGCAAGGGCCAGACCTGGCAGGTGCTGAAGGAACCGCGCGCGGAGTGATCCGCCCGTGATCCCGCGCCAGCGCGTCGCTTCGGCCCACATCCCGGGCGGCGGCGAGATGACCCTGTACCGCCGCGGCGATGACCACATGATCCTGGTCGACCGCGAAGAATTGATGTCGACCCGAATGGGCGGCTCCGAAGAAGCGCTGGCGACGATGACCGCTGAGCGGCTGGGCCGGCGGCCCGCCCAGCGCTGGCTGATCGGCGGCTATGGCATGGGCTTCACGCTGCGCGCGGCGCTCGGCGTCCTGCCCGCGGATGCGCGGATCACCGTCGCCGAACTGATGCCGGAGATTGTCGATTGGGCACGGGGGCCGATGGCGGCGCTGACCGGCGCCAGCCTTGACGACCCGCGCGTCACGGTCCGCATCGGCGATGTCGCCGACAGTATCGCTCAAGGTCCGTGGGACGCGATCCTGCTGGATGTCGACAATGGTCCCGACGGCCTCGTCCGCGCCGACAACGACCGGCTGTATAGCGCAGCGGGCCTGGTCGGCGCGCGCGGCGCGCTGGCTCGCGGCGGCATCCTCGCCATCTGGTCCGCCGCGCCCGACCCGGCCTTCGCCAAACGGCTTGCGGCGGCACGCTTTCGCGTGGAAGAACAAGGCGTGCGCGCCCGGGCCAACGGCAAGGGACCGCGCCACGTCATCTGGTTCGCCACTCCCGCCTAAAAGGTTCGCTTGGACAATCTCACGCACTCAATGGCCGGCTGGGTGCTTGGCCAGGCCGGACTGAAGACCGAGAGCCGCAAGGGGCTGGCGGCGCTGATCCTTGGCGCGAACATGCCGGATATCGACGTCTTCTTCGGCTGGGTGCCGTGGGAACCCTTGTCGATCCATCGCGGCTTTACCCATGGGCTGGTCGGCGGCGTACTGGTCATGCCGCCGATCCTGGCCGGGCTGTTGCTATTGCTGGACCGCTGGCAAGTCGGTCGCGGCACGGTGTTTCGAAGCGGGCTGGAAATGCGGCCGTGGCGGCTGCTCGCCTTATGTTATGTCGGCGCGATCACGCACCCCATGCTCGACGTGCTGACGACCTATTCGGTGCAATTGCTGTCGCCTTTTTCCAGCGGCTGGTACCATTCCGACGGGCTGTTCATCATCGACCTATGGATCTGGCTGTTCGTCGGCGGCGCGATTTTCTGGTCGAAGCGGCGGGAAAAGCGGGGCGGTGCGTGGCGCACCCCGGCACGAACCGCGATTGCCGTGACGCTGGTCTATATCGCCGCCAACCTGGCGATCAGCGCCCGCGCGGGTGCGGACGTCCGCGCCTGGGCCGGCCAGCGCCCGGTGGATGCGATCTTCGCCTCGCCGCCGCCCTTTTACCCGTGGCGCCGCGACATGGTCTGGCGCGAGGCCGCCTGTTACCGGCGGGCGAGCTACAGCCCGGTCGCCGGCCTCGGCTCCGTCGGCGGCTGCGAGCCGACCGGACTCGACGATCCGCTGGTACGCCGGACGATCGCCGGATCGGCCAGCCTGCACAAATTCCTTAAATGGTCGATCCTGCCGCAGGCGCGGGTCGAACGGTCAGGCTGCGACGCCAGGGTTTACGTCGGCGACGCGCGCTACGGGCCGCCTGGCCAGTCGCGGCTGGCGCGGGAAACGACGCTCAAGACCTGTTGAGGCCGCGCCGGCCGGTAAAAGATAGCGGCAACAAGGAACCTTCAACAAATCCAATATGTTGGGTTTACAAGCGAGCCATTCCGGCCGCTCTTCCGGCATTGCGGTGACCTCCTTCGTCCCGGTTCGGACGAACCGAGGAAAATGCGAGTGTCCTACGCCCAACAACGTCAGATCGGATCCAACCGCACGGTCGCGATCATCGTCGTCGCCCTGATTCACGTCCTGCTCGGCTACGTCATCGTCACCGGGCTGGCGTATAATGTGATCAAGCAGGCGGCGAACGACCTGAAGACGTTCGACGTTGTCGACGAACCGCCGCCGCCGCCGCCGGAAGAACCGCCGCCGCCGCCGCCCGAAAGCCGGGTCGAAACGCCGCCGCCGCCGATCGTGTCGCCGCCGCCGATCGTGCGCACGCGGACGCCGCCGCCGTCACCGGTCCAGGTGGTGCGCGAAGCGCCGCCGCCGGTGATCACGCCCCGCGCTACGCCGGCGCCGCCCGCGCCTCCGGCCCGTCCGGCACCGCCGCCCGCTCCGGTCGTGAAGGCAATCCCGCCGCGCAGCGCTTCGGGCGATCTGCAGAACCTGTTCCGCGGCGACGATTACCCCGAAGGCGCGGCGCGCGACAATGAACAGGGTTCGGTGACCGTGCGCCTGACCGTCGCCACCACCGGCCGGGTTTCGGATTGCGCCGTCAGTTCGTCGAGCGGATCGCGGTCGCTGGACACCGCGACCTGCCGCGTGTTGCGCAGCCGGGCCCGCTTTACGCCCGCCCGCGACAGCAGCGGCAACCCGACCACCGACAACGTCACCCAGCGCATTCGCTGGGTGCTGGAAGGCTAGCCCTCGACGCGCACCCGCTGGCCGGTTGGGACGTCCGCCACAAGCCGCGCCGCGATGAACTCGCCCACGACTTCAGGCGGCTTGACGTCTTCCGGCTCCTCACCCGGAAAGGCCAGCGAACGCATGCGCGTGCGCGTGGCGCCGGGATCGACGACATGGACGCGAACCTTGCCCGACCGTTCCGTTTCGTCGCCGTACGCGAGAACGAGGTTTTCGAGCGCCGCCTTGGACGATCCGTACCCGCCCCAGAAGGCGCGCGGTTCGTGCCCGACGGACGAGGTAATGGCGACGACGTCGGCCCGCAGGGCGCGGCGCAGCATTGCATCGAACGAGGCGATCAGCCCCTGATTGGCGATGACGTTCAGCGTCAGGATGCGGGCATATTCCTTGGCATCGATATGTTCGACCGGAGTCAGCGACCCAAGCATCGCGGCGTTCAGCACCAGGATGTCGAGTGCTTCCCACCGTTCGCCGACCGCGGCCGCCAGCCGGGCGATGGATTCGCCGTCGACCAGGTCGACGGGCGCGATGGTCGCGTTGCCGCCCGCGGCGTGGATGCGGTCTTCGACCTCCTCCAGCGATGCCGTGGTGCGGGCGACAAGGATGACGTGCGCACCGGCCCGGGCCAGTGCCTCGGCGGTGGCGGCGCCGATGCCGCGGCTGGCGCCGGTGACGAGCGCCAGCTTGCCGGAAAGGGGCGCGTCCTCGCTCACTTACTGCGGCGGCCTAGCGGCTGGCGACGAGCGACAGGCCGCGGCCGGCCGGGCCCTGACCCTGGTCGGTCAGCGTGGTGGGATAGTCGCCGGTGAAGCAGGCGTCGCAACGCTGCGGGTCGTTCGAATTGCGGGCGTCGCCAAGCGCCCGGTACAGGCCCTCGATCGAAATGAAGGCGAGGCTGTCGGCGTTGATATAGTCGCGCATCTGCTCGACGCTCATCTGCGCGGCGAGAAGCTTGGCCCGCTCCGGCGTGTCGACCCCGTAAAAGCAGCTGTGCGTCGTCGGCGGCGAGGCGATGCGCATGTGCACTTCGCGGGCGCCGGCGTCGCGCATCATCTGGACGATCTTCAGGCTGGTCGTCCCGCGCACAATCGAATCGTCGATCAGCACCACCCGCTTGCCGTCGATCAGCGAGCGGTTGGCATTGTGCTTCAGCTTGACGCCAAGGTTGCGCACTTCCTGGTTGGGCTGGATGAACGTCCGCCCGATGTAGTGCGACCGGATGATGCCCAGTTCGAACGGGATGTTGGACTGGTTGCTGAACCCCAGCGCCGCCGGCACGCCGCTGTCGGGCACGGGCACGACCAGATCGGCCTCGACCGGCGATTCGATCGCCAGCTCCGCTCCGATGTTCTTGCGCACCTGGTAGACCGACGTGCCGTCGACGATCGAATCGGGGCGCGAGAAATACACGTGTTCGAAGATGCAGGGGCGGGGGTTGGCCGCTTCGAACGGGCGGAAGGACCGCAGCCCGCTCGCGTTGACGACCAGCATTTCGCCCGGCTCGACATCGCGGACGTAGCTGGCGCCGATGACGTCCAGCGCCACCGTTTCCGACGCGAAGATGGTCGCTTCGCCAAGTTTGCCCATGACCAGCGGCCGGATGCCGAGCGGATCGCGGCAGGCGATCAGGCCCTGTTCGGTCAGGACCAGCAGCGAATAGGCGCCCTCGACCTGCTTCAGCGCATCGACCAGCCGGTCGACGGACGTGGTTTCATGCGATGTCGCGACAAGGTGGATGATCACTTCGGTGTCGCTGGTCGACTGAAAGATCGAGCCGCGGCGGCTGAGCGTGCGGCGAAGCTTCATCGCGTTCGACAGATTGCCGTTCTGCGCCAGCGCGAAGCCGCCGTCGTTAAGCTCGGCGAACAGCGGTTGCGCATTGCGGATGCCCGCGCCGCCTGCGGTGGAATAGCGGACATGGCCGATGGCCGACCCGCCCGGAAGCTTCGAAATGACGTCGTCGTCGCCGAAATTGCCGGCGACTTGGCCAAGCGCGCGATGGGAATGGAATTGCCCGCCGTCGAAGCTGGTGATGCCTGCGGCTTCCTGCCCGCGGTGCTGCAGCGCGTGCAGGCCAAGCGCGACAAAACTGGCCGCGTTGGCCGCGCCCCACAGGCCAAATACGCCGCATTCTTCACGCAGCTTGTCGTCGTCGAAAGGATTCGTGGTCAGCATCGTTCCCGGCTCTTTGCTGGCAGGGCTCGTATATAGGGCGGCTTCGGCGTTTGTCGCCCCCAAGCCCGGCAAAAAAGGCTCGGTTCGACGATTCCACGGATTTGCGGCGGCGCGCGAAGCCGGTTGACCTTTACGTGAACGTAAAGCTAATGCTGCGCGATGGACAGCCCCCGGCGCCCCTGGTCAATCGGCGAAATGTGCGACGCCTTTGAGGTCACGCCGCGGGCCCTGCGGTTCTACGAGGACGAGCAGCTGATCGCACCGGAACGGCGCGGGACGGCCCGGCTCTATTCCGATCGCGACCGCGCCCGGCTGACCTGGATCCTGCGCGGCAAGCGCGTCGGGTTCAGCCTCAACGATATCCGCGAAATGCTCGACCTGTACGACCTTGGCGACCATCGCCGGACGCAGCGGCTGGTCACGCTCGAACGCTGCAAGCAGCGGATCGTGACCCTTGAACGGCAGAAAGCCGATATCGACGCCACCATTGAAGACCTGAAAAACTTTGTCGCCCAGCTTGGCGACGACAGCAACGCAGAGGACGCCTGATGCCAACCTATACCGCCCCTATCAAAGACACGCTCTACGTCCTCGACGACGTGCTCCAGATCCAGAATCATTCGAACTTGCCGGGTTTCGCCAACGCGACTCCGGACATGGTCGAAGCGATCCTTGCGGAAGGCGGCAAGTTCGCGGCCGAAGTCCTGCAACCGCTGAACGCGGTCGGTGACGAGGAAGGGTGCAAGCGCAACGACGACGGCAGCGTCACCACCCCGCCGGGCTTCAAGGCGGCGTTCGACAAGTTCCGCGAGGCCGGCTGGCCGACGCTGACGGCGCCGGAAGAATTCGGCGGGCAGGGCCTGCCCAACGTGATCGGCACCGCGCTCAGCGAATATCTGCTGTCGGCCAACCACAGCTTCGAAATGTACCAGGGCCTGACCTCGGGCGCGGTCGCCGCGCTCTACATCAAGGGCAGCGATGAGCAGAAGCAAACCTACCTGCCCAAGCTGGTGACCGGCGAATGGACCGGGACGATGAACCTGACCGAACCGCATTGCGGCACCGATCTCGGCCTGTTGAAGACCAAGGCCGAGCCCAACGACGACGGCAGCTATTCGATCACCGGCACCAAGATTTTCATCTCCGCCGGCGAACACGACATGAGCGATAATATCGTCCACATGGTCCTCGCCAAGCGCAGCGGCGCGCCCGACAACGTCAAGGGGATTTCGCTGTTCGTGGTGCCCAAGTTCATCGTCGATGAAAACGGCAACCCGGGCGAGCGCAACGGTGTCAGCTGCGGCTCCATCGAGAAGAAGATGGGCATTCACGGCAACGCGACCTGCGTGCTCAATTACGACGGCGCTAAGGGCTGGCTGGTCGGGGAGCCCGAAAAGGGCCTCGCGGCGATGTTCATCATGGTCAACGGCGCGCGCCTCGGCGTCGGGCTGCAGGGCGTTGCGCAGGGCGAAGTCGCCTATCAGAACGCCGTCGCTTATGCGCGCGACCGCAAGCAGGGCAAGGCACTCAAGCCGGAGGACCGCGACGAAGGCGCCAAGGCCGATCCGCTGTTCGTCCACCCCGACGTCCGCCGCATGCTGATGCAGATCCGCGCCTGGAACGAGGGCGCCCGCGCCCTGGTCCTGTGGGGTTCGCTGCAGGTCGACCTGTCGCGCAAGTCGCAGGACGCGGCGGAGCGGGAGCAGGCGGAAGACCTGCTCGGCGTGCTGACCCCGGTGATCAAGGGCTATCTGACCGACAAGGGCTTCCAAGCGACGATCCTGGCGCAGCAGGTGTTCGGCGGGCACGGCTACATTCGCGAATGGGGCATGGAACAGTTCGTCCGCGATGCCCGCATCGCAATGATCTACGAAGGCGCCAATGGCGTGCAGGCGATGGACCTGGTCGGCCGCAAGCTGCCCAAGGACGGCGGCCGCGCAATCCGCACCTACCTGGAGCTCGTCGGGCGGGAGATCGGCGAGGCCAAGGCGGCCGGCGATCCGGCCGGCGTGGCTGCGGCGCTGGAACCCGCGCTCAAGGACTTGCAGGCGGCGACCATGTGGCTGGCGCAGAACGGCATGCAGGACCCGAACAATGCGGGTGCGGGCGCGTATCCGTACATGGAATTGATGGGCCTGGTGACGCTCGGCTGGATGTGGATGAAGATGGCGGGCGTGTCGTCCAAGGCCCTCGATGCGGGCGCTTCGGACAAGCAGTTCCACGAAGCCAAGCTGGCGACCGCGCGCTTCTATGCGCAGCGCGAACTGGTCGAATCGCCGTCGCTGCGGCGCAAGATCGAAGCCGGCGCCGAAACCGTCATGGCGCTGCCCGAAGAGGTCTTTTAGGAAAAGCGCCTAGCGCGTGAGGAAACGATCGACCACGCTCCGCGCCAGGCGCGCGGGGCGGTGGCTCGTCGCGTCGAGGCAGCACCAGCAGCTCTTGATCTCGGCCAGCACATCCTCGCCGCGCATCACCACCGTAGTGAAATAGGCGCGGGCGCCCTTGACCTTCTCCGCCACCACGTCGGCAACGACGATATCGTCGAGGAACGTAGGCTTGCGGTAGGTAATCTCATGCTTGAGCGCGACCCACAGGTGACGGGCCACGGCGTCCGCCGGAGCGCGCGTTTCCCAGTAGCGGACGACCGCGTCCTGCACCCATTTCAGGTACACGTTGTTGTTCACATGGCCCATGTGGTCGATGTCGCTTTCGCGAATGTCGATCGGGAATTGAAAAGCGGCCATGTGCTTGAGAATAGGCAATCAAATACTATTCACAAGCCTGTAAATAGATCGACCTGCAATTATCCTTCGGCGGCGCGCTGGGTATCGCGACGATCGATGAAGTGCGGCATCAGCATGGTGACATCGTTGCCCTTGGCCTTCTTCGGCGCCAGCCGGCCGAGTTCAAATTCGCCGTCGAACTGCAACCCGAACTTGTTCGCGCCGGCCCATTTGACCGTGCCGATGACCGGACCGACACCGACGATGTCGATTTTCAGGTGGGTGCCCGGCGCCACCGGCCGGTTGCATTCAACCAGCGCGCCGGTGACCGAGATGTTGCGCAGGCGAAGCTCCTCCTCGACGCCGTCCACGATGGCGATCGCGCGGCGCATCAGGCGATGGCGCGGTTCGCGCAGGCACTGGAAGCCGTCGGCCTCGACCCGGCTGCGGTTGGCGACTTCGCGCGCTTCTTCCGGTTTTGCCGGGCGGCCGAAGATGTACCCCTGGACGTGGGAGCAACCGAGCTCGCGGATCAGCGCCAGGTCGTCGTGGGTCTCGACGCCTTCGGCGCAGGTTTCCATCTCCAGGCTTTCCGCCAGCGTGACGATGGCGCGAATGATGGCGCTGTTGCGGTTAGTCGGCGAAGCCGCGCCGCGGACGAAGCTCTGATCGATCTTGATCTTGTCGAACGGCGCCTTCTTCAAATAGCCGAGCGACGAATAGCCGGTGCCGAAGTCGTCCAGCGCAAGGCGCACGCCAAGGTTCTTGAGGCGGGCGAACGTTTCGTCGGCGCTCTCGCCTTCGGCCAGGAACACGCCTTCAGTGATTTCCAGCTCGACTTGGCCGGGGTTGATGCCGCTGTCGTCGATCGCCTTGGCGATGGCGTCGACGATGCCCGGGTCGTTGAACTGGATCGGCGACAGGTTGATGGCGATGCGCACATGGCTTGGCCAATGGGCGGCTTCCTTCAATGCGGTTTCCATCACCCAATGGCCGATGCTGCCGATGAGGCCGCATTCCTCGGCCAGCGGGATGAACTTGGCCGGTGAGATCGGGCCGCGGACGGGGTGGTTCCAGCGGACCAGCGATTCGAAGCCGGACACCTCTTCGGACGCGGCGCGAACGATGGGCTGGTAGTTTACTTCCAGCTCGCCGCGGTCGATCGCCTGGCGCAGGTCGTTTTCAAGCGCCTGGCGGTCGGCGGCCTCGCTGTGCATCGACGGTTCGTAGAAGCAATGTTTGCCGCGCCCGGCCGCTTTGGCCGCGTACAGCGCGAGATCGGCGTTGCGAATGAGGCTGTCGGCGCAGGCGCGGCCGGGGTCGCCGATGGCGATGCCCACCGATGCGCCGATCAGCACGCGGTGGCCTTCGATCTTGTAGGGCCGCGAGACCTGTTCGATCAGCGTTCGCGACAGAGATTCCAGCAAGCCGATATCGACCGTTCCGGGCAGCACCGCCTTGAACTCGTCGCCGCCCAGACGGCCGACCTGCCCATGATCGCCCATCACCGATTTCAACCGTTCGGCGACCTGCCGCAGCAACGCGTCGCCGACCGGATGGCCAAGCGTGTCGTTGACGTTCTTGAACCGGTCGAGGTCGATCAGGAACAGGCTGCAGCCCTTGCGCCGGTGGGCGGCGTTGCGCAGCGCTTCTTCCAGCGTCTGCCGCATCATCGCCCGGTTGGGCAGGCTGGTGAGCGAGTCGAAGCGGGCGAGGCGGGTGATCTCCTGCTCGCTGCGCCGTTGTTCGGTCAGGTCGGTGCCGATGCCGCGAAAGCCGAGGAACCGGCCGCGCTCGTCGAACACCGGGTTGCCCGACAGCGACCAGTGAATATCGCGGTCGCTGGCGGCGCGGACGATGACGTCGGAAAAGGGGAAGCGCGCCGACAGGTGAAAGCCCAGCGTCTTGCGCTCTTCGATGCCGGCGCTGCCTTCGGTTTCGACCGACAGCAAAGCGGTGAATTGGCGGCCGAGCAATTGCGCCGCATGACACTGGAAATCGTCCGCGAGCTGCTGCGACACGTAGGACAGGGTGCCTTCCGGGTTGGTTTCCCAGAACCAGCCGCGGCCGCTGTTCTCGAACTCGTCGATGAAGGTCAGCGCCTTGCGCGCTTCGGCGTCGAGGTTGAGCCTGCGGCGGGTGGTCGCGATGTTCGTCTGTGTGGTCGCAACGCTGTAGGCGACCAGCGAAAACGACAGGATGGCGATGCCCACCGGCACGATCGGCGAGGGCGAAAAGAAGGCCGATGCGGCGGTCGCGACGAAGGCGTTGACCACTGCCACTGGCGGAGAAACGACGGCGACGATCGCCGTCATCGCGATCCCCGCGCACGCCGCCATAGGGATCACCGGATCGTCGAGACCGACGTGGAGGATCACCGCCAGGCAGAACAGGGCCCAAACGACGCCGACAATGGCGAGGTAGATGCACATCGCGCGGGACACGGTGTGCGGCGCCAGCTCCAGCTCGAAGCGGCGGCGGAGCAGCAGGATCGCGATCGTGTCGGCAGCTGCGAGGATGATCAGCGGGACCAGCGGATTGCCCAGCAGGTCTTCGCCCAGCAGCGCCGGATGGCGGATCAGGCAGACGAGTCCGAGCAACGCGTGCGCGACCGCCAGCAACATCGCCGTATGGTCGAACAGCGATACGCGTGATTCGGCCAGCGAGCAGTCGTCAGGCGTTTCGGCGGTCTGGATGTCGAACCACAAGGCGTCGCGCACCGACGCCCGCTCCGGCGTGCGGGGCGGCTGGATTACGGCTTTGGCAAAACGCGCACGCGCCATGGGGTTCCCTCGCGGGAGGTCCCCCGCACATGCGCAGGTTTTAATCCACCGTGGATGAAAGCGCGCTCAACAAGGACGGTTAGCGCGCATTAACCATCAGGCTTCCGTGGGCAGGAACTCCGGCACCGAAAGGTACCGCTCGCCGGTGTCGTAGTTGAAGCCGAGGACCCGGGCGCTGTCGCCCAGCTCCGCCAGCTTCTTGCCGATCGCCGCCAGCGTGGCGCCGGACGAAATGCCGACCAGCATGCCTTCTTCCCGAGCCGCCCGGAGCGCCATCTTCTTGGCTTCGTCTGCGCTGACTTGGATGACGCCGTCGAGCGCGTCCTTGTCGAGATTGGCCGGGATGAAGCCGGCGCCGATGCCCTGGATCGGGTGCGGACCCGGGTCACCGCCGCTTATAACCGGCGACAGTTCGGGCTCGACCGCGAAGACCTTGAGGCCGGGCCATGCTTTCTTGAGGACGTGCGCGACGCCGCTGATATGACCGCCGGTTCCGACGCCGGTGATCAGCGCGTCGAACGGCTCGTCGCCAAAGTCCTGTAGGATTTCCTGCGCCGTCGTACGTTCGTGGACGTCGACGTTAGCCGGATTGGTGAATTGCTGCGGCATCCAGGCGCCGTCGTTCTCGGCGAGGATTTCCTCGGCGCGGGCGATTGCGCCCTTCATGCCCTTTTCCTTGGGCGTCAGGTCGAACTTCGCGCCATACGCCAGCATCAGCCGCCGCCGCTCAAGGCTCATGCTTTCGGGCATGACGAGGGTCAGCGGATAGCCCTTGACCGCGGCGACCATGGCCAGGCCGATGCCGGTATTGCCCGACGTCGGCTCGACGATCATCCCGCCGGGCTTCAGCTTGCCCGACCGTTCCGCGTCCTCGACCATGGCCAGCGCAATACGGTCCTTGATCGACGCGCCGGGATTGGACCGTTCCGATTTGACCCACACGTCGGCCTTGTCGCCGAACAGGCGGTTGATGCGAATGTGCGGCGTGTTGCCGATGGTCTCGAGGATATTGGCTGCCTTCATGGCCGTGGGTCTCCTGCGCGGCGGTTCGTTGCCGCTCGCCTATATGGGAAGCGCCACCGGCTTGAACAGGTCACACGCCGCCGGGAATGACCGATCCGTCGGGTGGCGGCTCCTCCGGCGACTCGAACGTCCGCGCACGGCGCAGTTCGGGGAAGATCGCGGCCCAGGTCAACGTGACCAGCACGGCGGCGACCCCGCCTCCAGTCGTGGCCACCACCGGTCCCAGGAAGGCGGCGGCAAAGCCGCTGCGCGTTTCGCCCAGTTCATTGGAGGCGGAGATGGCCAGCGTCGACGCCGCGCTGACCCGCCCGCGCATCGCGTCGGGGGTGTGCAGCTGGATCAGGGACTGGCGAATGTAGACGGAGAACATGTCGGCCGCGCCGAGGATCGCCAGCATCGCCAGCGACAGCGGATAATAAGTGGAGATGCCGAAGATTGCCGTCGCAGCGCCGAAGATGACGACCGCGGCGAGCATCTTCACCCCGACGTTGGTCCTGAGCGGATAGATCGAGAAGACGATGGCGGTGACGGTCGCGCCCAGCGCGGGGGCGGCGCGCAATGGCCCCAGCCCCTCGACGCCGACGTGGAGGATGTCGCGGGCATAGAGCGGCAGCATCGCCGTCGCCCCGCCCAGCAACACCGCGAACAGGTCGAGCGTGATTGCTCCGAGCACCAGCCGGTTGCGGCGAACGTAGCGCAACCCTTCGACCATGCGCTGGATCGGCTTGCCCGGCGCGATGGTGGATCGCGGCACCGGGCCGACGAGGAACAGGCAGACCGCGGACACGCCGAACAAGGCGGCGCTGAACGCGTAGGGCAAATGCGGGGTGACGTCGTAGAGGAAGCCGCCGATCGCGGGACCGGCTATCGCGCCCGCCTGCCATGCGGTCGAGCTGAGCGCGATCGCGCGCGGCAGCAGGTCGCGCGGGACCAGGTTCGGGGCAAGCGCGCCCAGTGCCGGGCCGGCGAACGCCCGCGCGACACCGAGCAAAGCAGCGATGGAAAAGAGGATCGGCAGGCTGACGTGCCCGCTCCATGTCGCCCAGAACAGGGACAGCGCGCAGAGCATTTCCAGCAGGATGACGGCGCGGGCAATGTGGCGGCGGTCGAGCCGGTCGGCGACCCACCCGCTGACCGGCGTCAGGATGAATAGCGGGATGAACTGGACCAGGCCGATCAGTCCAAGCTGGAACGCCGCGTCGTGAATCGGCATCGATTCCCGGGCGATGTCGTAGACCTGCCAGCCGATGACGATCACCATCGCCATTTGCGCGATGGTGGTCAGCAGCCGGGCCAGCCAGAACGCCCGGAAGCCGGGTAAACGAAGCGGGGCGGGGATCACGCCCCGCCCCTAATCGGCCTTGGCTATGCCCGCAATCAGGCGGGTTCGGCGGCCAGTTGCGGCTGATCCGCGCCGACGCCCGGCACGCCGGCGCCAAGGAAGTCGACCAGGTCGGTGGCCAACCGTTCCTTTTCGATGGCGAACAGGCCGTGGGCGCTGCCGTCATATTCCTTCAGTTCGGCGTGCGGCACCTTGCGGGCAACCTCGCGCGCGCTGGTATCGATCGGAACGGTCGCGTCCTCGGTGCCATGGATGATCAAGGTCGGAATGCCCTCGAAATTCGGCAAGTCCGGCCGGAAGTCGGTGGTTGCGAACGCCTTGGCGGCGGCCAGCGTCGGGCGCAGGCCCGCCATCATCGCCTGACGCCAGAAGTCGTCGAGGACCGCGTCGCTGACCGGGTGGGACACCATGCCGACGCCGAAGAAATCCTTGGCGAAATCCTGCATGAAGGCGGCGCGATCCTGCTTCATGCTCTTCGTCATCTCGTCGAACGTCGATTGCGGAACGCCGTTGGGATTGTCGTCGGTCTTGAGCATGTAGGGCACGACCGAGCTGATCAGGACGGCCTTGGACACGCGGTCCTTGCCGAACTTGGTGATGAAACGCGCGACTTCGCCGCCGCCCATGGAAAAGCCGACGAGCGCTACCGGCCCCTGGATGCCGGCATCGTCGAGGATCGCGGCAACGTCCTCGGCGTAAGTGTCATAATCGTGGCCGTCCCAGCTCTGTTCCGACCGGCCGAACCCGCGGCGATCAGGCGCGATGATGCGCTTTCCGGCCTCGACCAGCGCGATCGCGGCGGAATCGAACGTGTCGGCGGTCAGCGGCCAGCCGTGCATGAGGACGACGGGGTCGCCCTTGCCCCAATCTTTGTAGAACAGCGAGCATCCGTCTTTGGCTTTGGCGTAGGGCATTATGAATTTCTCCTTCTGTCCCCGGCGAACGCATCGGCGGATGCCCGCGTTGCCGACGCCGATACCCGCTTAAGGCCAGCCGCACCGCCAGCACGACGAAGCTTCGGCGCGGGTGGACGCGGCGGCCCGATCGGGCGACAAGGGAGCGAGAGAGGGAGAGAAATACCATGAACACAGGCAGGTTTCTGGTCTGCGCGGCAGCGGCCGCGATCGTAAGCGGCTGCAGCACGGTTCCGCCGCCCGTGGCGGCGGTGCCGGTGGTCCCGGTGGCCGAAGCTCCGCCCGCTGTCGCTCCGGCCGACAATGGCTGGGCCGGCTTCCTACAAAGCTACATCGACAGTTCCTTCCGCGCGAACCCGCCGTTCGCGGTGTCGTCGGGCAAGCACGAATATGACGGCAAGCTGCCGGACTGGAGCGAGGCCGGGCTGATGGCCGAGCGCGAGCGGCTGAAACAGGCAATTGCCCGGGCGCAGGCGTTCGACCCCGCTAGCCTGAGCGAGACCCAGCGGTTCGAGCGCGATTATCTGATCGCCAACGCGCGCGGCAACCTGTTCTGGGAGGAAGTCGCCGACCAGCCGCACACCAATCCGGCTTATTATGCCAATAACCTCGGCCCGTCGGTCTACGTCAGCGTGCCCTATGCCGCGGCCGACGTGCGGATGAAGGCCTATGTCGAATATCTGCGCAACGTGCCCACCGCGCTGCAGCAGATGCAGGCGAACCTGCGCACGCCGCTGCCGATTTCATTCGTGGATTACGGAAAAAGCGCGTTCGGCGGTTACGCGGAATATTATGTCGGCGACGGGATGAAGGCGTTTGCAGGCGTCGGCACCGCGGCCGACCAAGCGGCGCTCAAGGCTGCGTCGGAGGCCGCGTCGGCCGCGATGAAGCAGACCGCCCAATGGATCGAAGCGCAACGGCCCAATGCCGGCACCAACTTCGCACTTGGCGCTGGTCGGTTCAGCCAGATGCTGCGCGATACCGAAATGGTCGATCTCCCGCTCAGCGAACTCGAAGCCATCGGCCGCGCCGATCTGGCGTCGAACCAAGCGCTGCTGCGCGAGGCTTGCGGCCGCTATGACCCGGGCCAGTCGATCCAGCATTGCATGGACAAGATGGGCTCCAACAAGCCCGAAGGCGGCGCCGTCGCCGGAGCCCGGGCGCAGCTGGCGGGGCTGAAGCAATTCCTGATCGAAAAGGACCTCGTGTCCATTCCCGGCACAGAGGAAGCCAAGGTCGAGGAAGCGCCGCCCTATCGCCGGCAGAACTTCGCCTACATCAACATCCCCGGACCGTATGAAAACGGCCTGCCGTCGGTCTATTATATCGCGCCGCCGGACCCCAGCTGGACCAAGGAAGTCCGCGACGGCTTCGTGCCCGGAGAGGCGGACCTGCTGTTCACCTCGATCCACGAGGTTTGGCCGGGGCACTTCCTCAACTTCCTCCACGCCAACCGCTCGCCGCACATCTTCGGGCGCGTCTTCGTTGGCTATGCGTTCGCCGAAGGCTGGGCGCATTACACCGAGGAAATGATGCGCGTTGCCGGGGTCGGCGGCGGCAGCGACGAAACGCTGATCGGGCAGATCTCCAACGCGCTGCTGCGCGACTGCCGCTATCTGTCGGCCATCGGCATGCATTCCGGCACGATGACGCAGGAGCAAAGCTACCAGCTGTTCCGCGAGCAATGCTTCCAGGATGAAGGCAACGCGCGGCAGCAGGCGGCCCGCGGCACCTACGACCCGGCCTATCTCAACTACACGCTGGGCAAGCTCATGATCCGCAAGTTGCGGGACGACTGGACCGCGACGCGCGGCGGCAGGGCGGCGTGGAAACCGTTCCACGACCAGTTCCTCAGCTACGGCGGCCCGCCGATTCCGCTGGTTCGGCAGCAGATGCTGGGCGGGCAGGCGAAGGCCGCCTTCTAAGGCTCGTAGGTCTCGGTGGACGCGGCTTCGGCCGGGTCCGCCGACCCGCGGGTCAGGTGCAGCCGCCGGATCAGGCCCGGCATCGTCAGTCCCTGGATGAAGATCGAAAAGGCGACGACGATAAAGGCGGTGACGACGATCTCCATCCGCTCCGGCACGTTGGCCGGAAGCGCCAGCGCCAGCGCCAGTGCCAGCGCGCCCTTGAGCCCGCCCCAGAACAAGACGTGCTGGTAGGGGAGAGATAGCTTGAGCCTGGTCGGTGCGAACACCGCCGCCAGCGGATAGATCGCCAGCAGCCGCCCGATCAGCACCAGGCCGATGGCCAGCGACGCGACCTGCAGGCTGACCAGCCCGATCGGCTGGGTCGCTTCGTGCATGCCGATGAGGATGAAGACGAAGCTGTTGGCAAGGAAGGCGAAGAATTCCCAGCTGGCGAGCACGTGCGGCCGGCCTTCGTCCGAAATCGCGCCCATCCAGCCGATGTTGCCGACGACCAAACCGGCGGTCAGCGAGGCGAGTACGCCCGACGCGTGGAAATGCTCGGCGATCAGGAACGAGCTATAGGCGGTGATGGCGGTTAGCGTGATTTCGACCAGATGATCGCGCGTGCGCCCGGCGATCAGCAGGATTGCACCGGCCACCGCGCCGCCGATCAGGACGCCGCCGATCAGCGTCCAGGCGAATTCCGGAACGATCGTCGCTGCTTCGGCAGGGGCCCCGGCGGCGATTCCGGCCAGCACCGCAAACGCGACCGCGACAACGCCGTCGTTGAGAAGGCTTTCGGATTCGACGACGATGGCAAGGCGCTTTTCGGCGTGCATTTCCTTGAACGCGGCGATGACCGCGACCGGGTCGGTGGCGGCGATCAGCGTTCCGAACAGCGCCGCGCCGATCCAGCTCCACCCGGCAAGGTAATGCATTCCCGCTGCGACAACCGCGGTAGCTATGGCCACGCCGCCAAAGGACAGCAGCAGCGTCACCGGAAGCTCGCGCCGGAATTTCTTCCAGTTGAGTTGCAGGGCCGCCTCGAACACGAGCGGCGGCAGGAAGACGTTGAAGATCAATTCGCGCGACAGCGGCAGTTCGGGCGTGTCGGGAATCATCGCGATGGCAAGGCCCGCAGCGACCAGCCCGACGCTGTAGGGCAGGCCGATGCGGCGGGTGCCGATGGCGATGAGACTGGCGACCAGCAGCAGCAGGCCAATGGTCATGAAGGGAATTTCGGACATGCCCGACCTCTAGGATAGGCGGCGCGGATTGGCTAACTTGCCCGCATGGCGAAAGCGAAAAGCCGATATACATGCCAGGCCTGCGGGTCGGTGACCCCGCGCTGGCAGGGCCAGTGTCCCGACTGCGCGGAATGGAACACGCTGGTGCAGGAAGCGGCCGAGGTGACCAGCATCTTCGCCGCCAAGCACAACCTTCAGGGCGGCGGCCGGAAGATCGAGCTGGTGGGGCTCGACGCGCCGGCCAAGCTGCCCGAACGGATCGCCAGCGGGGTCGCGGAATTCGACCGCGCGATCGGCGGCGGGATCGTGCCCGGATCGGCGATGCTGGTCGGGGGCGACCCGGGCATCGGCAAGTCGACGCTGCTGCTGCAGATCTGCGCCAGGCTGGCCAGCGCCGGTCGCGATGTCGTGTACGTGTCGGGCGAGGAGTCGGCGGAGCAGGTGCGGTTGCGCGCGCTGCGGCTGGGCCTTGGCGGCGCGCCGGTCCGCCTGGCCGCGGCGACGTCCGTGCGCGACGTGCTGACGACGATGGGCGAAAGCGCGCCGGACCTGCTGGTCATCGATTCCATCCAGACCATGCACAGCGACCTGATCGAAGGCGCGCCGGGCACGGTCAGCCAGGTGCGCGCCTCGGCGCAGGAACTGGTCCGCTTCGCCAAGGAACGGGGAACCGCCGTCATCCTCGTCGGCCATGTCACCAAGGACGGCAGCATCGCCGGCCCCCGCGTGCTCGAACATATGGTCGACACGGTGTTGAGCTTCGAAGGCGAACGCAGCCACCAGTATCGCATCCTGCGCGCACTCAAGAACCGCTTCGGCGGTACCGACGAAATCGGCGTGTTCGCGATGGAGGGCCAGGGTTTGGCCGAGGTCGACAATCCCTCGTCGCTATTCCTGACTCGCCGCGACGAACCGGTCAGCGGCGCCAGCATCTTTCCGGCGATCGAGGGCACGCGCCCGGTGCTGGTCGAAATCCAGGCCCTGGTCGTGCGGCTGGCGTCGGGCGCGACCCCGCGCCGCGCGGCGGTCGGGTGGGATAGCGGGCGGCTGGCGATGATCCTCGCCGTGCTCGAAGCCCGCTGCGGGATCAGCTTCGCCACCGCCGAAGTCTATCTCAACGTCGCCGGCGGCTATCGGCTCAGCGATCCCGCCGCCGACCTTGCGGTCGCCGCGGCGCTCGTCTCCGCGTTGTCGGAGCGTCCGATCCCGGCGGAGGCGATCGTGCTCGGCGAAATTGCCCTGTCCGGGGAAATCCGGCCGGTCGCGCATGCGCCGCTGCGGCTCAAGGAGGCGGCCAAGCTCGGCTTCGAGAGGGCATGGGTGCCCAAGGATGTGAAGCCGGCCGACGGCATCGGCGCCACCCATTTTGCCAATCTGCGCGCGCTGGTGGACCAGATCCTCGGCCGTTAAGTGAAGCAGGGATCATGGCCGACATTCACGCAATCATTGAAACCATGGAGCATCGCTTGATGCGCGCCTGGTTAACTGGCGACACCAAGACCCTGAAAGCGCTGACATCGCGCAATTTCCGGATGGTCGTGGGGTCCAAACCGGCGGTCATCCTCGATTCCAAAAGCTGGCTTGCGGCAGCGGGCGTCCGTTTCCGCTGCAAATCCTATCGCTTCGGCGACATCTATGCCCGCTCGGTTGCCGGAGTTGCGGTGTTCGCGACGCAATTGGATCTGGAGGCGACGCTGGACCGCGAGGACTGGTCCGGCAAGATGTGGGTCACCGACTTGTGGAAGAAGTCGCGGGTCCGGCGGCGCTGGCACCAGGTCGAGCGGATATTGTCGCTACAGGACGAACGCTCGGATGTCGCCGCCGGAGTGCGGTCGCTGCAGCTCTGGCGGTAGCGGCATCGAAAGGTAGTTGCGGAGCTACGGCGACCCGCGACGATCGCCCGATCACCTGCGAAGTAACGCCGGTCCGCTAACCGTCGCGTCCATGCTCTTCCTTCGGCGCATCGGCTAAGCTAGCCGGAACAGGTGAGCGCGCTCGACATCTTCGTCCTGTTGCTTCTGTTCGGCGGCGGCGCAGTCGGCTTCGTGCGCGGCTTTGTCTACGAAGTGCTGTCGCTGCTGGCCTGGGCGGCGGCCATCGCGATGATCAAGCTGTTCCATACGCAACTGACCGGCGGACTGGGCGGAGCTGTGGGAACGCCGGCCGGCGCGTCGGTTCTGGCCTTCGCGCTGCTGTTCCTGCCGACTTTCATCCTGGTCAAGGTGCTGGCGCGATCGATCGGCGGCAAGATGCGGCGGTCGATCCTGGGACCGATCGACCGGCTGCTCGGCGGCGGCTTCGGGGTCGTGAAGGGCCTGCTTGCGGCGACGCTGTTCTTCCTTTTCGCCAACCTCGCCACGGACATGATTTACGGCGCGGATGCCGACCGGCCGGCGTGGATGACCAGTTCGCGCACCTATCCGCTGCTGAACGCCAGCGGCCGAGCGATCGTCGACTGGGTCGAAACCCGCCGGCTGGAACCGGCCCCCTTCGGCAGCGCCGCCGGGCAGGAATAAAGACATGCGTCCCGTCCGCCACTAGCGCGGGCGTACGGTCCGGCTTAACGGGCCAAGGATGATCCGGCTGTACGACACCATGGCGCGCGAAAAGCGCCTGTTCGAGCCCGCGGACCCGAAGCGCATCACGATGTATGTGTGCGGGCCGACGGTCTACGGCCGCGCGCATATCGGCAATGCCCGGCCGGCGGTGGTGTTCGACACGCTGGCGCGGCTGATCCGGCACCAGTTCGGGGCGGACAGCCTGACCTATGCCCGCAACGTCACCGACGTCGACGACAAGATCATCGCCGCCGCGACCGCGGAAGGCGTGGACCCGTCGGTGATCACCGAGCGGTACGAGCAACATTATCTCGACGACATGGGCGCGCTGGGCGTGCAGCCGCCGACGGTGGCGCCGCACGCAACGCAGGAAATCGGCGCGATGATCGCGATGATCGGAGCGCTGATCGACGGCGGCCACGCTTACGCCGCCGAGGGCCACGTGCTGTTCGACGTGACCAGTGATCCGGATTACGGCCGGCTGAGCAACCGCGACCGCGAACAGATGATCGCCGGCGCACGGGTGGAAGTCGCGCCCTACAAGCGCGATCCGGCCGATTTCGTGCTGTGGAAGCCGTCGCCCAAGGACGTGATCGGCTGGGATTCGCCGTGGGGCCGGGGGCGGCCGGGCTGGCACATCGAATGTTCGGCGATGATCGAGGCGCACCTTGGCCGGACGATCGACATCCACGGCGGCGGGCTGGACCTCATCTTCCCGCATCATGAAAATGAAATCGCGCAAAGCCGCTGCGCCCATCAAGGCGCGCCGCTTGCCCGCTATTGGGTGCACAACGGCTTCGTCGACATGGGCGCGGAGAAGATGTCGAAGAGCCTCGGCAACATCATCACGCCCGCCGACCTGATGGATCGCGGCCACGATGGTGAAACGCTGCGCCTGGCGCTGGTGTCCGCGCATTACCGGCAGCCGCTGCCATGGACCGACAGCCTGATCGAGCAGAGCAAGGCGACGCTCGACGGCCTGTATCGGGCGGCGGGAGATGCCGAGCCCGGGGAGATCGACCCGAGCGTGGTCGACGCATTGAGCGACGACCTCAACACGCCGCTGGCGCTATCGCGGCTGAACGCAATTGCCGACCCGGCAGTCTTGCGTGCGAGCGCATCGTTGCTTGGCCTGCTGACCCAGTCGGCGGACCAATGGTTTCGCGGCGGCGGTGACGATGCGGATGTCGAACGGCGCATTGCCGAACGCGCCGCAGCCAAGGCCAGTCGCGACTTCGCCACCGCAGACCGGATTCGCGACGAATTGAAGGCGGACGGCATCCTTCTTGAAGACGGGCCGGGCGGCACCACTTGGCGCAAGGCATGAACGCTCCCCTTTACACCATCGACATCCTGCGGCTGGCGAGCGCGCTGCCCGCGCCGGCGGCGCTGGACCGCATTGACGGCACGGGCGTCGAACGGTCGCCGACCTGCGGCAGCACGGTGACGACACGGGTCCAGCTCGACGACGCGAGGTGGATCGAGCAGGTGTCGCAGGACGTGCAGGCCTGCGCCTTTGGCCAGGCGGCGGCGGCGATCGTCGCCCGCCACGCCACCGGGCGGACGGGCGACGAGGTAGAGACAGCGCTGGAGCAGCTGTCGGCATGGTTGTCGGGTCAGCGGGACGTGCCGCCGGACTGGCCGGGCTTCGAAACCCTGGCTTCGGCGCGCAGCCGCGCCTCACGGCATCCTGCCATCCTCTTGCCGCTGCGCGCGCTCCGCGCGGCGATTGAAAGCGCACGATGACCGAGACCGAACAGGTCGCCCAGACCACTTCGCTGATCCTCGAAAGCTCGGCGATCATGCTGGTGTTCGCGCTGATATTCGTCACCCTGTTCCGCAAGATGAAGCTGGGCGCGACGCTCGGCTATATCGTCGCCGGCGCGATCATCGGGCCGCATATGCTGGGGTTGATCGAAGACCCGGAAAACACGCTTGGCATCACCGAAATCGGTATTGCGATGCTGCTGTTCATCGTCGGTCTGGAGCTTCGGCCGAGCCGGCTGTGGCGCTTGCGCAAGGACATTTTCGGGCTTGGCCTCGCCCAGGTCGTGCTGTGCGGCCTCGCGCTGTCCATGTTCATCCATTTCGCGCTTGGCGTGACCCCGGCGGCAAGTATCGCCATCGGCATGCCGCTGGCGCTGTCGTCGACCGCGCAGGTGTTGCCGATGCTGCGGTCCGACGGGATGCAGAATACGCCGCGCGGCGAGCGGGCGTTCTCCATCCTGCTGCTGCAGGACCTCGCCATCGTGCCGATGATTACGATCATCGCCGCGATGTCGCGCGTTGCGCCCGATCCGGCGGTGCCGACGGGCTGGACGCTGGCACTCTACACCGTGGCGGCGGTCGCCGGGCTGGTGGTCGCCGGGCGCGTGATCCTCAACCCGCTGTTCCGGCTGGTCGGCCGGCTGGGCGAACGCGAACTGTTCATCGTCGCCGGCCTGACGACCGTTGTCGGCGCCGCGGCGCTGATGCACGCTTTGCACTTGTCTGTCCCGCTGGGCGCCTTCGTCGCCGGCGTGATGCTCGCCGAATCGCCCTACCGGCACGAAATCGAAAGCGACGTCGAACCGTTCCGCTCGATCCTGCTCGGCCTGTTCTTCCTCGCCGTTGGAATGACGCTAGACCTTGCGACAATTGCCGCACGGCCGTTGTTCGTCGTCGGCATCGCGGCGTCGGTGATCGTCATCAAGTGCGGGTTGATCGCGGTGCTCGCGCGCCTGTTCGGCAACCGTTGGCACGCCGCCATCCGCCTTGGCCTGATGCTCAGCCAGGCCGGCGAATTCGGCTTCGTCTTGTTCGCTCAGGCGGCGGCGTCCGGGCTGATCCTGCCCGAAGCCGCCTCGCTGTTCGGTGCCATCGTCACCCTGTCGATGGCCAGCACGCCGTTCCTGATGCGCCTGACGGACTGGCTCGACCGGCGCGAAGGCGCCAGCGCAGATGGCCTCGACGGCCCCGAAAAATCGCCCGAGTCACAGGCGATCGTCGTCGGGTATGGCCGCTTCGGCCAGACCGTTGCCCAGATGATGATGGCCAAGGGGATCGCCGTCACGCTGATCGACAAGAAGCCGGAAATGATCGAACGCGCCGACGAGTTCGGCACCAAGGTCTATTATGGCGACGGCTTGCGACTGGAGCTGCTGCGGACCGCCGGCGCCGAAACCGCCAAGGTCATTGCCTTTTGCAACGACAATCAGGACGGCGACCTGACGAACGAGGCCCTGGCCGCCGTGCTCGAGGCGTTTCCGCAGGCCGCGGTGATGGTCCGCACGTTCGACCGGGTGCACCTGATGGAGCTCGACCAGCTCGATCTCGCTTTCGCCCAGCGCGAAATGTTCGAAAGCGCCATCACCATGGGCCGCGCGGCGCTGGACGCGATCAAGATCAATCCGGTCGAGGTCGATCGGGTCGAGCGCGAATATCGGTCGCGCGATTGCGAGCGGCTGGAGCGTCAGAGCCGCTCGGGCGACCTCCACGCGGGGGAAGAAATCGTCTTCGCGCCGGACCGGCCGCTACCGGACGATCAGGCGGCCCCGGCCAAGGCCTAGGCCCGGCCCAGATGCTCCTCGAGCGCTTCGACGATGGTCTCGACGACATTGCTATGGGCGCCTTCGCCGCTCGTCACCCGGATGTGCGCTTCGGAATAAGCTGCCCCGCGCGCCTTCGATAATTCTTCCAGCGTACCCTTGGGATCGGGCGTGCGCAGCAGGGGCCGGGTATCGCGCCGCCCCGTCCGCTCGGCCAGCACGTCTATCGGCGCGTCGAGCCAGACGGTGATCGCACGCTCGTTCAGCAATTTGCGCGTGCGCGGGTCGACGAAAACGCCGCCGCCGGTCGCGATGACCCGCACCGACCCGTCGATCAGACGCGCCACCAGGCGCCGTTCGCCGTCGCGGAAGTCGGCCTCTCCGTACCGTTCGAACATTTCCGCGGGCGAACAGCCGGCCGCATCCTCGATCTCGTCGTCGCTATCGACGAACGGCAGGCTCAGCCGCCGGGCCAGCCGCCGGCCGACGGTCGACTTGCCTGCACCCATCAGGCCGACGAGAACGATTGGACGATCAAGGTGCTTGGAAAGCTTTTCCATTGGCGGGGCCTATACAATTGCCCCGAAGGTCGGGCAAAAGCGCCGCTTCCCAATATTCAACCCGGAAGGGCCGATGCCGCGAGCCGTAGTATTCCTGATCGTCATCCTCGTCATTCTTGCAGGAGCGATCGCCTTCCTGTCCAGTCAGGCGAGCGAAGTGCCGACCCAGCCAACCGAGATCGACGTCACGAATGCCACCACTAACTAGGCGGTTCCTGCTCCTGGCCAGCGCCGCGGGTCTCGCGATCCCGGCGATCGCGCAGGTGCAGGAGGCCGCGCCGCCCGCGCCGGCGACGACGCAGCCCGCTCCGGCCACGCCGGCCCCCGCGCCAACCCCGTCCCCGAGCCCGGCGCCCGCCGTTTCGCGGCCGAGCACCGCGGTGGTTGACGACGTGGTCGAACAGGACGTGACGCTGGAACCGCCGCCCCCGCCGGTCGAATATCCGGATTTCGCGCAGCGCAATCCCTTCGTCACCGGTGCGCTCGACCCGGCGAGCGCCGGGCTCGGCACCGATCCGTGGGGCCAGGCGCGCGGCGCCTTCCTCGAAACGCTGATGCGGCGGATGAAGACGCCGGTTGCTTCGCGCTGGGCGCATATCGGCCTGCGCAATGCCATGCTGGCAAGCGCGCGTGCGCCGCGCGGCATCAATCCCGTCGACTGGGCAGCCGAGCGCGCCTGGCTGTTGCTTCGCCTGGGTGAGGCGGACGCGGCCGAACTGGTGATCGCCAGCGTCGACACCGACAAGTTCACGCCCAAGATGGCGCAGGTCGCGGTACAGAGCGCGCTCGCCAATTCCGATCCGCTTGCCCTGTGCCCGGTATCGGACTCCGTCCAGAAGGCGGAACCGCGGGTGACCGCGCTGGTCCAGGCCATTTGCGCCGGCCTCAATGGCGAGCCGGAACGGGCCAAGGCGCTGATCGAATCCGCCCGGCGGCGCGGAACGGTCGGCGGGATCGATCTCGCCCTGGCGCAGAAGGTGGTCGGCGCGACCGCTGACACGGGCACTGCGGCGACGATCGAATGGGAACCGGTGCAGGCGCTCACCGCGTGGCGCTACGGCCTCGCCACGGCGACGGCGATGAGTCCGCCCGAACGGCTGATGACGGACGCGCCGACGCAGGTACGTGCGTGGTACGCGACGGCACCGATGATCCCGCTGCGGGACCGGCTGGAATCGGCGCGGATCGCAACCGGGCTTGGCGTGCTGTCGTCGCAGGCGCTGACCGATTTCTACGCCTGGATCTATGACGCCACCGACCCCAATGAATTGAGCGGAAGCGACGGCTGGCAGCTGCGGCTGGCCTATGCGGCGACCGATCAGGCGTCGCGCCTGTCCGCCATGCGCCGCTTGTGGAAGCTGGGCGAATCGCGCGTGCTCAAGGAATCCTCGCGTGCATTGCTGGCGCGGGCGTCCGCACGCATCGCGCCGAGCACGGAATTGCAGGACGAAGCGCCCGAACTGATCGCCTCGATGCTGGCCGCGGGCATGGACCGCGAAGCGGCCCGGTGGAAGGACGCGGTCGCCGGGATGGACGACGAGCAGGCCGACCAGTCATGGGCGATGCTCGCGCTCGGCGCGCCCGAAGGCAGCGTCGATGTGTCGGCTGCGCGGGTCAACGATTTCATCGGCCGGGACGACAGCCCGCGCAAGAAGCGCAGCGCGCTGCTGGTCGCCGGACTGGCCGCGCTCGGCCGGCTCGACGCCGGTGCCGCATCGCGCCTCAACGGCCGCTATGGCCTCGACATCCAGCGCGCGTCCGGCTGGACCCAGATGATCGACGGCGCGGCCCGCCGCAATCAGCCGGGCAGCGTGCTGGTGCTGGCCGCCAGCGGGCTGCAGGCAGCGGACTTCGATGCCGTGCCTTCGTCCCACATCTTCCACATCGTCATGGCCCTTCGGAATAGCGGCCAGGAATTCCTGGCGCGGATGGTCGCCGCCGAGGCGCTCTCGCGGACGTGAGCGCGGACGATCCGGCGCTGGTCGACCGCTTTCTCGACATGTTGAGTGCGGAGGCCGGCGTTTCGCCCAATACGCTCGCCGCCTATCGCAACGACCTCGCCAAGGCGCGTGAGGCCCTGCACGGCAACCTCAGCGGAGCGAAGCGGGAGGCGCTGGCCCGCCTTGGCGCGCAATGGGCCGACCTGGCCGCCTCGACGGTCGCCCGGCGCTCCTCCGCGCTTCGGCGCTTCTACGGTTTCCTGGTCGATGACGGCATCCGGCAGGACGATCCGTCGAGCGCGCTGCCCCAGCCCAAGCTGCAGCGGCCGCTGCCCAAGGTGCTATCGGTGGCGGAGGTCGAAGCCATGTTCGAGGGCGTGTCCGCCCGGGCGGCCAGCGGCGAGGCGCTGGCACAGCGCAATCTCGCTTTGCTGGAACTGCTCTACGGATCCGGATTGCGGGCGAGCGAAGTCATTTCCCTGCCGCGCGGGGCGGTCCGCGACGGCCAGCCATTCCTAATTCTTCGCGGAAAGGGGGCCAAGGAAAGACTGGTGCCCGTGTCCGGCCGGGCCGAAGCGGCGGTTCGGGAATGGATCGCCAACGTTCCGAAAGCCAGCCTGTGGCTGTTCCCCAGCGGCAAGACCCATCTTAGCCGCATGCGCCTGTATCAACTGGTGCGCGCCATGGCCGCCGACGCAGGCATCGCGCGGGACCGGATCAGCCCACACGTGCTGCGCCATGCCTTTGCCACGCACCTGTTGTCGGGCGGTGCGGACCTGCGCGTGTTGCAGTCGCTGCTGGGGCACGCGGACATAGCGACGACGCAGATTTACACCCACGTCGATGCCGCCCGGCTGGTGCAACTGGTCAACGAACGCCACCCGTTGGCCGACCGTTCGCGTTGACGGCCACGCCGATGCCGCTTACCCGCCGCTGCCGATGCTGACCTATCTCGATTTTGAAAAGCCGATCGCCGAACTCGACTCGCGCGTCCGCGAGTTGCGCGAAACGTCCGACAACGGCGATGTCGACCTGAAACCCGAAGTGGAGAAGCTCGAGGCCAAGGCGTCGAAGCTGCTCACCGAAACCTATGCGAAGCTGTCGCCGTGGCAAAAAGCGCAAGTCGCCCGCCACCCGGAACGTCCACATTTCAAGAATTACGTCGCTGCGCTGGCCGACGACTTCATGCCGCTGGCCGGCGACCGCTCGTACAGCGAGGACCCGGCGATCGTCGGCGGCTTCGCCCGCATCGACGGACGCAAGGTGATGCTGATCGGCCATGAAAAAGGCGAGGACACCGCGTCGCGCCTGCGGCACAATTTCGGCATGGCCAAACCAGAAGGCTATCGCAAGGCCGTGCGGCTGATGCGCCTGGCCGACCGCTTCGGCCTGCCGGTCGTGACCCTGGTCGATACGCCCGGCGCCTTTCCGGGTGTCGAGGCGGAAGAGCGCGGCCAGGCCGAAGCCATCGCCCGCGCGACGCAGGAATGCCTGGACCTCAAGGTCCCGATCATCGCCGCGATCGTGGGGGAGGGCGGGTCCGGCGGCGCCGTCGCGATCGCCACTGCCAACCGGGTGCTGATGTTCGAACATGCCATTTACTCGGTCATCTCGCCCGAAGGCTGCGCGTCGATCCTGTGGCGCACCGCGGACAAGGCGGCCGACGCCGCCGAAGCGATGAAGATCACCGCCAACGACCTGCAGGCGCTGGGCGTGATTGATCGCATCGTGAAAGAGCCGGTGGGCGGCGCGCACCGCGACCCCGCCGCCGCCATCGAGACGCTGAAGTCGGCGATCGCGGAGGAGCTGGTCGGCTGCGCGGCAATGACCGCGGACCAGGTGCTCGCACAGCGCCGGGAAAAATTCCTCGCCATAAGCTGAGCGCGCGCCGGAACCGCGCCGGTCATCTCCCGTTCAAAACAGCCGCGTAGCTTTGCGCTGAAGAAGGAATGGGAGAGGCCCCGATGCGCCTAGCGCTGCTGTTGATTTCCGCCGCCGCCGTAACCGCCCCGCTGGCGGCGTCCGCGCAATATGGCGGGCGCATGCTCGACCCGCGGCTGGTTGCGGAAGCGCAGCGCGAACATGCCGGGCTGGTGCAGGAATATGGCGGCGCGGAGACCGGGCAGCGCGCGGCCTATGTCGATTCGGTCGGACGCCGCGTTGCGGCCTATTCGGGCATCGCCAATCCCGGGTCGGCCTATCGCTTCACCCTGCTCAATTCCGCGGTCGAAAACGCCTTGTCGGTCGGCGGCGGCTATATCTACGTTACGCGCCAGCTGATGACGTTGATGAACGACGAATCGGAACTGGCCTTCTCGCTGGCGCACGAGGTCGCGCACGTTGCTGCCGGCCACGCGATTTCCCGCCAGCAGGTGGCGCAGCGCCCCAGCATCGGCACCATCCTCGGCTCCATCCTCGGCGGCATCGTCGGCGGCGGCTTCGGCAGCTCGATCGCGCAAATGTCGCAGCGCAACGACCAGCTGCGGCTGTTGAGCTTCTCGCGCGACCAGGAATTTCAGGCCGACACGCTGGGCATGCGCTACATGATCGCCGCCGGTTACGATCCGGCCGGCGCGCCCAACGTCCTGACCGCCTTGTCACGTAACAGCGCGCTGCAGGCTCGAATCCAGGGTCGCGACAACCGCGAATTGCCGGAATGGGCTAGCACGCACCCGGACAGCGCCAACCGCGCCATGCGCTCTGTGCAGGAAGCGCGCGCCAGCGGCCGGCTGGGCAGCGGGGTCACCAACCGGACCACGTTCCTGCAAAGCCTCGATGGCGCCTATGTCGATGACGATCCCGAACAGGGCATCATCGATGGCCGCAGCTTCACGCACCCCGACCTCCGCATGCAATTTTCGGTCCCGGTCGGATATCTGATGCAGAACGGAACCGACGCGGTGACGATCACCGGGTCGGCTGGCAAGGCGCAGTTCGGCGGCGGCGGTTACACCGGAACGCTCGATACCTACATCTACCGCGTGCTGCAGGAATTGGGCGGAAGCCAGCGGATCGCGCTGCCCCCGCCGCAGCGCACGGTCATCAACGGCCTCGAGGCCGCCTATGCCACGACCCGCGCCAACGCGTCGAACGGGCCCGTCGACGTTAGCGTCGTCGCTTACCAGTGGGCGCCGGGCACCGTGTACCACTTCGTGATGATCACCGCGGCGGGCAGCGGCATGGGGCCGTTCGCTTCGATGATCAGCTCGCTGCGCAAGATCACCCAGGCCGAAGCGTCCGCAATCCGCCCGCGGGTGATGGATGTCGTTACGGTGGGACCGCGCGACACGGTACAATCGCTGGCCGACCGCATGGCCTATCGCGATTTCAAGCTGGACCGATTCCTGACGCTGAACGCGCTCGCGCCAAACGCCCGGCTCGCGCCGGGCCAGAAAGTGAAAGTCGTCGTTTACGGCGTGCGCCGGCGAAGCTGACCGTTTCCTTACATCGATTCGGAAACGGTATTGCTAAGCGCCGACCAGCCGCCACCGACACCGCCACCAAGGGCGGACAGGCCGCCCATCATGGCAATCACGATCATCGCGGCAATCAAGCCATATTCAATCGCAGTCGCACCGCGCTCATGCGCGAAGAGCCTGCGCAAATTCTGTCGGATAGCGTCCAAGCCACCCTCCTCTGGTCCACGTCCACAATGCCTCAATTACTCACGAAAAGTTAACAAGCTGTGCCGGGGACTGGGTTAACGCGGCTTCAGCCCTGCTCCGCCGGGGACCAGCCGGTGAAATGCAGGATTTCGAACGTCTCCACGGTCCGTTCGCCTTCGCCGCTGGAAAAGCTAGCCGCGGCCGCCGCGAGAGCGATCCTGCTGACGGGGCGGCGCGGACGGGCCGACAAGATGTTGGTCGCTCCCATTGCCCGCAGGTCGCGCACCAGCGAGGCGAAATCGCGGTAACTGACGGACAGGCGGTCGACATCGACCACCGGCATTGCGAAGCCGGCGGCGGACAGCAGCCCGGCCAGGGCGCCGGGCTCGATGCGTGGATGGATGTGCGGACTGGCGCCGCCCGACACGGCATCCGCTGCGCGCATCGCGTCGCGCAGGCGCGGCAAGGTTGCTCCCCCCGACATGGCACCGATCAGCAGGCCATCCGGCCGCAACGCAAATCGCAACCGCAGCAGCGCGCCCGGCAGGTCGTTGACCGTATCCAGCGTCCCGATCGCCACGACCAGGTCGAAACTGCCCGGCTCTACGTCCAGCGCATCTTCGGCCATCGCCTGCCCGCCGGCGGCCTGCGCGAACAGCGGCGCCGGATCGACCACCGTCACCTTTGGCGCAATCGCCGCCAACTGTCCTGACCATTGCGGGTTGGCCGACCCGACCAGCAGCGCCGATTCGAACGTGCGACGAACGATCGCCAGCCGGTCGATGATATCCTCGAACGCGCGGTCGTGCGCGAACAGCGCCGGCCCGGTGCGGGCGGCCCGGTCGCGGCGAAGCGCGCGGGCGCGCATGTCGAACAGGGGTTCGGTCATCGGCGGCGCTTGTGCGACGGCGGCGGCTGCGCGACAAGGGTGGCGATGCAGCTCGACCGCGCCGCGCAGACCGTCCTTCGCTCGCTGCTCGACTTCGCCCTGCCGCCGCGCTGTTCCGGGTGCGGCGTAATCGTCAACGAAGTCGACAGCTTTTGCCCGCCGTGCTGGACCAAGCTGGAATTCCTCGGGCCCGGCGGCTGCCAGCATTGCGGAATCCCGCTCAATGCGACCGACGCCGAAACGTGCGCCGCCTGTCTCGCCAAGCCGCCGCGGCTGGATCGTATCCGGGCGGCGGTCGCTTACGGCGACATCAGCAGTTCGATTGCCATGCGCCTGAAGTACGGCCGCAAGATCGCGCTGGCGCGGACCATGTCCCGCTACATGCGGCCGCACCTTGCCGGGCTTCCCGACGACGCGGTGCTGGTGCCGATCCCGCTGCACCGTGCGCGGCTGTGGAGCCGCAGTTTCAACCAGTCCGCCTTCGTCGCCCGAGCGCTGGCGCGCCAGACCGGTTTGCCGGTCGAGGTGGACGCGCTGAGGCGCGTACGCGCGACCCCGCCGTTGCGCGGGATGGGGACGCGGGAGCGGCGACGCACCGTAGCCGGCGCTTTTCGCGCCCGGCCGGGCGCGGACCTGCGCGGGCGGACCATAATCCTGGTCGACGACGTTTATACCAGCGGGAGCACCGCCAACGCCTGCGCGCGGGTGCTGAAACGGGCCGGCGCGGCGCGGGTGGACCTGGTTAGCTGGGCCCGGGTAATCCGGCCTGCGCAAGTCACTTAATTACGGGAAGACACGTGGCCAAAGTCGAAATCTACTCCAAGACCTATTGCGGATTCTGCGTTCGCGCCAAGTCGCTGCTCGAAGCCAAGGGCATCGCGTTCGATGAAATCAACATCGATGGCGGTGGCCCCCGCCGCGACGAGATGATCCAACGCGCCAACGGACGCACCACCGTGCCGCAGATCTTCATCGACGGACGGCATGTCGGCGGCTGCACCGACCTGTTCGCGCTCGACCGCGAAGGCGAACTTGACGGAATGCTTGCCCGGCCGTGACCCGGCTGGCGATTTTCCAGTCGCGGACCGGTGTCGATCCCGACGCCAATGCGGCCGCGCTGGTCGCCGCGATCGAAGACGCGGCGGATGGCGGCGCGGCGATGCTGTTCACGCCGGAAATGTCGGGCCTGCTCGATCGGGACCGCGACCGGGCACGTTCGAACGTCCGGACCGCGGAAGACGACCGCGTCCTTGCCGCCTGCCGCGACGCGGCCCGCCGCACCGGGCTTTGGGTGCACCTTGGCTCCGTGGCTGTGGCGGCCGGTGGCGACAAATTCGCCAATCGCGCTTTCGTCATCGATTCCGGCGGCAGCGTCCGTGCGAGCTATGACAAGATCCACCTGTTCGACGTCGATCTGCCGAGCGGGGAAAGCTGGCGCGAATCCAGCGTCTACGCCGGCGGCAGCGAGGCTGTGGTGGTCGACGGCACGCCGGTCGGCAAGCTTGGCCTGACCATCTGCTACGACTTGCGCTTTCCGGCGCTGTTCCAACGGCTCACTGATGCCGGCGCCGCCGTAGTTGCCGTGCCGGCCGCCTTCACCGTGCCGACCGGCAAGGCGCATTGGGAGGTGCTGCTCCGCGCCCGGGCGATCGAGGCCGGTGTTTTCGTGGTCGCCGCCGCCCAGTCCGGGCTCCACGAAGACGGCCGCGAAACCTACGGCCATTCGCTGGTCGTCGACCCATGGGGCGAAGTACTGCTCGACATCGGCGAAACCGTCGGCGTGGGCTTCGTCGATATCGATCTGGCCGAGGTCGAACGTGTTCGAGAACGCATTCCGGCGATCAGCCACCGTCGGCCAATCGCCGAACCGGTGCTGCGCTGACGCCAAGCGAATTGAAGTCCCGCGCAAGGGCCCGTATCCGTGACGCGGGCTGGCCCCGTAGCTCAGCAGGATAGAGCATCAGATTCCTAATCTGAGGGCCACTGGTTCGAATCCAGTCGGGGTCACCAGAAAATTTGACGAGGATGCAGGAACATGGCGGCGGTCGAACAGCGTAATATCCAGCGGAACGGCCGGCAGGGCGGCCTCGGCCGGCTGTTCGTCGACCACCCGCGCGCGCTGGGGATGAGCTGGGCAGCCCATGGCATCGGCGCGGTCCGGATCGGCGCGGAGCTGATCGGAGCCGGGCTGGCGGCCATCGTCCACGCCGCCGTGCCGGGCATGTTCACCGACACCGCCGGGCGTACCGTCGCCCGCATTTACGACCACATCCAGCAACGCAAGGCGGGCGCGGCCAACCCCGACGACTGGCCCGACTATGAAATCTGACCGGTCGGTCCCGGTTGTGATTGTCGGAGCAGGCTTTTCCGGGACGATGGTCGCGGCGCATCTGGCGCGGCGCGGGATCAGGTCTTTGCTGATCGAACCGCGCGACGTCGCGGGGCAGGGCACCGCCTTTTCGACGGCCGATCCGGCGCACCTGCTCAACGTCCCTGCGGGCAAGATGAGCCCCTGGCCCGACGCGCCCGACGACTTTGCAGATATCGCTGGCGAAGGGGACGCGTTCGCGCCGCGCCGGGATTATGGCGGCTACCTGCGCGCCATCCTTGATGACGCAGTCAGCGACGGCGCGACGGTCGTCCGCGACCGCGCGCTATCAGCGAGCAAGGCCGACGGCGGCTGGACGGTCGAGCTGGAATCCGGCGAGCGGATCGGCGCCGACGCACTGGTGATCGCGATCGGCAACCAGCCCCCGGACGCGCCGGCCTATGCCGCCACTGCGGGGGAGCGGCTGATCGGCAACCCGTGGGACGAGCAGGGGCGCGCTGCAATCGCCGATGCGGCCGCGAACGACCTCGACGTAATGATCATCGGCACGGGCCTGACGATGGTGGATATCGTGCTGTCGCTGGACAGTGCCGGGCACGGCGGTCGCATCCTAGCCCTGTCGCGGCGCGGTCTTGCCCCGCGCAGCCATGCCGCGAGCGATCTCGCGCCAGTCGAGCTGGACGACGTGCCGGCGGGCGACGCGCTGGCACTCCTGCGCTGGTTGCGCGACCGCAGCGGCGCCGTTGGCTGGCGCGCGGCGGTGGATTCGCTGAGACCGCATACGAAAGTGCTGTGGCAGGGTCTTGGCGTCGAGCAGCAGCGGCTGTTCCTGCGCCATGCGCGCCCGTGGTGGGACGTGCACCGCCATCGCATCGCGCCGCAGGTCGCGCAGCAGGTCGCCGATCGCGTCGCGGCCGGTACGCTGGAAATCGCCGGCGGCCGGATCCTCGGCATGGATCCGATCGGCGACGGAATCGATGTCCGCTTTCGCCGGCGCGGCGACGAAGCGGTCGAACGCCGGCATTTTGGCTACGTCTTCAACTGCACCGGCCCGTTGCACGACATCGGCCGCACCCGCGATCCCTTGCTTCGCCAGATGCTCGACGACGGGCTTGTTCGCCCCGATCAACTCGGCATCGGCCTTGCCGTCGGCGACCGGTCGCAGGCATTGGGCGCGGATCGCCTGTGGGCGCTGGGCGCGTTGACCAAGGGGCGCTATTGGGAAATCATCGCGGTTCCCGATATCCGGGGACAGGCGGCCGACGTGGCCGCCGACATCGCTACGGAGCTTGCCCAATGAGCCCGACGCCTGACGACGGCGATCTTTTCGAAGCGCCGGCCAAGCTGCCGGTGCCGGACGACGTCCAGGAAGCGGTGCGCACGCTGATCCGCTGGGCCGGCGACGATCCCGACCGCGAAGGCCTGCTGGAAACGCCCAAGCGCGTCGCCCGGGCGTGGAAGGAATATGCGGTCGGCTATGGCGAGGATCCGGCGGTCCATCTCAGCCGCACGTTCCACGAAGTCGGCGGCTATGACGAAATCGTGCTGTTGCGCGACATCCCGTTCCAGTCGCATTGCGAACATCACCTGGCGCCGATCATCGGCAAGGCGGCGATTGCCTATCTGCCCAGCGACAAGGTGGTGGGGATCAGCAAGCTGGCGCGCGTGCTTCACGGCTATGCCCGCCGGCTGCAGGTGCAGGAACGGCTAACGGCGCAGGTCGCGGACTGCATCTGGGAGCATCTGGAGCCCAAGGCGGTCGCGGTGGTGATCGAGGCCAGCCATTCGTGCATGACCGCGCGCGGGGTCAACACGCCCGGCGTGATGATGACCACCAGCCGGATGATGGGCATTTTCCGCTCCGACGAGCGCAGCCGCCGCGAAGTCCTCGCGCTGATGGGCTACTGACCGCGGCGTGGCCAAGGCGACCCGCAAGGTTCGGCTCAAGGTCTTCCGCACCGCAATCGGCTTCCATGATGCCTTCGTCGCCGTGCCCAGCCGCAAGGCCGCGCTGGAAGCATGGGGCGCGGGCACCGACCTCTTTTCGCTGGGCGCCGCCGAAGAAGTCACCGACGCAAAGCTGATGAAAGCGCCGCTCCAGACGCCTGGCGAGGTGGTGAAAGTGCCTCGCGCCACCGAGAAAGAACATTTGTCGGCGCTCAGGAAAAGCTGATCCGTTGAGTTTCCGGCCCCCCATATTAGGGTAGCGGAATGCGCCAGTATCTCGACCTTTTGCAGACGATTCTCGACGAGGGCACGCCCCAGTCGGACCGCACCGGGACCGGCACGCTAACCCGTTTCGGCGCGCAGCTGCGGTTCGACCTCGCCCAGGGTTTCCCGTTGCTGACGACGAAGAAGCTGCACCTGCGCTCGATCATCATCGAACTGCTGTGGTTCCTGCGCGGCGACACCAACATCGGGTGGCTCAAGGATCGCAAGGTGCGCATCTGGGACGAATGGGCCGACGACAATGGCGACCTCGGACCGGTTTACGGCAAGCAGTGGCGCGACTGGGAAACGGCCGACGGCCGGCACATCGACCAGATCGCCAATCTCGTCGACCTGATCCGCAACGATCCGTCATCGCGGCGGCAGATCGTCACCGCCTGGAACCCGGGCGAGATCGAACGGATGGCACTGGCGCCGTGCCACTGCCTGTTCCAGACGCAGGTCGCGGCCGGGCGGCTGAACCTGCAGCTTTACCAGCGCAGCGCCGACATGTTCCTCGGCGTGCCGTTCAACATCGCCAGCTATTCGCTGCTCACGCACATGCTGGCGCGCGAATGCGGGCTGGAACCGGGCGTGTTCGTGTGGACCGGCGGCGACTGCCACATCTATTCCAACCACATGGACCAGGTGCGCGAACAGCTTGGCCGCGAGCCGCGCCCGTTGCCCAAGCTGCTGCTCAAGGATCGCGGTCAGTCGCTCTTCGATTATGAGGCGGAGGATTTCGCCTTCGAAGGCTATGACCCGCACCCGCATATCGCCGCTCCGGTAGCGGTTTAAAAAACCGGATGGCGGCAGGGAGCCGATTCGTTCCTGCCGCGTTTCGTTTGGGCTTAAGCAGGAGATTTTACATGTTCCAGAAGTTCACCACCGTGCTCATCATCGGTGCCGCTCTCGCCACCGCCGCCTGTAACACCGTCCGTGGCGCCGCCCGCGACGTCAACTCAGTTGCGAACTGCACCGAAAACGCCATCAACGGCGGTCAGTGCTAATCGACTAACTTCCCGCGGCCTCGGCCGCGGCGACATGAAAAAGCCCCGCCGACGCATCCGCCGACGGGGCTTTTTTTATGCCTTCAGGCTTGAAGTCTATTCGCTCTTGGCTTCTTCGCTCGCGTCGGCGTTCAGATAATCGCCGGCGGCGGCATCGCTGCCGTCACCCGACCGAACGACTTCCGCCAGCGGATCGGCATTGATTGCCGCTTCCGGCCCTTCGGCCAGCTCGGCGGCATGCTCTTCCGCGGCAGAGTCCGGCGCGATCAGCGACTCCTGGATCTTGCGCTGCTGTGCGCGGAGCGCGGCATCGCGAGAGGAAGCGGTGACGCGCAGACGGTTCATGCCCGCACCCGTACCAGCGGGGATGAGCCGGCCGACGATCACGTTTTCCTTCAGGCCCATCAGCGTATCGACCTTGCCCTGCACCGATGCTTCAGTGAGCACGCGGGTCGTTTCCTGGAACGAGGCGGCCGAGATGAAGCTGCGGGTCTGCAGCGACGCCTTGGTGATGCCCAGAAGGACCGGCTTGCCTTCCGCCGGCTTCTTCTTCTTTTCCAGGCGGGCGTTGGTCTCGTCCATTTCCTCGCGGTCAACCTGTTCGCCGGCCAGAAGGGTGGTGTCGCCACCGTCGGTGATCTCGACCTTCTGCAGCATCTGGCGAACGATCACCTCGATGTGCTTGTCGTTGATCTTCACGCCCTGCAGTCGATACACTTCCTGAATCTCGCTGACGAGATATTCGGCCAGTGCTTCCACGCCGAGCACTTCCAGGATGTCGTGGGGATCGGGCGAACCGCCGACGAGATTGTCGCCGCGCTTCACGTAATCGCCTTCCTGGACCTCGATCAGCTTCGCCTTCGGGACCAGATATTCGACCGGATCCGAACCGTCCTCGGGGACGATCGCGATCTTACGCTTCGCCTTGTAGTCGCGCAGGAAGGTAACCTTGCCCGACGCCTTGGCGATGATCGCGTTTTCCTTCGGCTTGCGCGCTTCGAACAGCTCGGCGACGCGCGGCAGACCGCCGGTGATGTCGCGGGTACGGGCCGCTTCGCGCGGAAGCCGGGCGAGAACCTCGCCGGCCTGCACTTCTTGACCGTCCTCGATCGCGATGATCGCCTGGGCCGGAAGGCGGTACACGCCCGCTTCCTTGGCCTTGCCGGCGGTCAGCGTCAGCCGCGGCTGCAACGCATCCTTCTTCGACCGTCCGCCCGTGTCGTCGGTGACGACGCGCTGGGTGATGCCGGTCGATTCGTCGACCTGCTCAGTCAGCGTGCGCTGTTCGATCAGGTCCTGGTACTTCACCGTGCCGCCGGTTTCGGTGATCACCGGGCTGAAGGCCGGATCCCACTCGGCGATGCGGTCGCCGCGGCTGACGATGTGCCCGGTTTCGCACAGCAGGTGCGCGCCGTACGGCACGCGGTGCGTCGAAAGCTCGCGGCCGTCCATGTCGAGGATCGCAATTTCGCCCGACCGCGACAGCGAGCGGTGGAGGCCGCGCGGGTCGAGGATGGTGGGCATGTCGCGGAACTCGATGGTGCCGTCGACCGGCGCTTCCAGGTTCGACTGTTCGTTGAGCTGCGCCGCGCCGCCGATGTGGAAGGTCCGCATCGTCAGCTGGGTGCCCGGCTCACCGATCGACTGGGCGGCGATGACGCCGACCGCTTCACCGATGTTGACCGGCGTACCGCGGGCGAGGTCGCGACCGTAGCACTTGCCGCACACGCCCGTCTTCGACGAGCAGACCAGCGGCGAGCGGATGCGGATTGCCTGCAGGCCGATCTCCTCGATTTGCGCGACCATCGGTTCGTCCAGCAGCGAGCCTTCGGGGATGACGACGTCGCCGCTCTTGGGATCGACGACGTCTTCGGCCGTGGTGCGGCCAAGGACGCGGTCGGCCAGGCTGGCGATGACCGTACCGCCCTGGACGATGGCGCGCATTTCGAGCGCTCGCTCGGTGCCGCAATCCTCCTCGACGATGACGCAATCCTGCGACACGTCGACCAGGCGGCGGGTGAGGTAGCCCGAGTTCGCCGTCTTCAACGCGGTGTCCGCGAGACCCTTGCGGGCGCCGTGGGTCGAGTTGAAGTATTCAAGGACGGTCAGGCCTTCCTTGAAGTTCGAGATGATCGGCGTTTCGATGATCTCGCCCGACGGCTTGGCCATCAGGCCGCGCATGCCGGCAAGCTGCTTGATCTGCGCCTGGCTACCACGGGCGCCGGAGTGGGCCATCATGTAGATGGAGTTCACGTCCAGCTCGCGGCCGTTCTCGCCCTTCTTGGTGGACGAGATTTCCTTCATCATCGCGGTTGCCACCTGGTCGCCGCAACGGCTCCAGGCGTCGATCACCTTGTTGTACTTTTCCTGCTGGGTGATCAGGCCGTCCTGATACTGCTGCTCGTAATCCTTCACCAGCGCGCGGGTATCGTCGACCAGCCTCACCTTCTCGGTCGGGATGACCATGTCGTCCTTGCCGAACGAAATGCCGGCGGCGAACGCGTGGCGGAAGCCAAGCTGCATGATCGCATCGGCGAACAGCACCGTCTCCTTCTGGCCGGTGTGGCGATAGACGATGTCGATGACGTCGCCGATTTCCTTCTTGGTGAGAAGGCGGTTGACGGTCTCGAACGGCACCTTGTGGCTCTTCGGCAGGGTCTCGCCAAGAAGCATGCGGCCAGCGGTCGTTTCGAACCGCTTCATGTACGGCTTGCCCTCTTCGTCGGTCTGCGGGACGCGGCTCGTGATCTTGGTGTGCAGCGTGACCGCCCCGGCGGCGAGCGCCTGGTGAACCTCGGCCATGTCGGCCAGCATCATGCCTTCGCCCGGCTCACCCTCTTTCTCGAGGCTGAGGTAGTAGAGGCCAAGCACCATGTCCTGCGACGGGACGATGATCGGCTTGCCGTTGGCAGGCGACAGGATGTTGTTGGTCGACATCATCAGGACGCGCGCTTCCAGCTGGGCCTCGAGGCTCAGCGGGACGTGCACGGCCATCTGGTCGCCGTCGAAGTCGGCGTTGAACGCGGCGCAGACCAGCGGGTGAAGCTGGATCGCCTTGCCTTCGATCAGCACCGGCTCGAACGCCTGGATGCCAAGACGGTGAAGCGTCGGCGCGCGGTTCAGCAGGACCGGGTGCTCGCGAATGACTTCGTCGAGGATGTCCCAGACTTCCTTGCGTTCCTTTTCGACCCACTTCTTCGCCTGCTTGAGGGTCATCGACAGACCCTTGGCGTCGAGGCGCGAGTAGATGAACGGCTTGAACAGCTCGAGCGCCATCTTCTTCGGCAGGCCACACTGGTGGAGCTTGAGCTCCGGACCGGTGACGATGACCGAACGGCCCGAATAGTCGACGCGCTTGCCGAGCAGGTTCTGACGGAAGCGGCCCTGCTTGCCCTTAAGCATGTCGCTGAGCGACTTGAGCGGACGCTTGTTGGCACCAGTGATGGTGCGGCCGCGGCGGCCGTTGTCAAACAAGGCGTCGACCGCTTCCTGAAGCATGCGCTTTTCGTTGCGGACGATGATGTCCGGCGCGCGCAGCTCCATCAGCCGCTTCAGGCGGTTGTTGCGGTTGATGACGCGGCGATAGAGATCGTTGAGATCCGACGTCGCGAAGCGGCCGCCGTCCAGCGGGACCAGCGGGCGCAGTTCGGGCGGGATGACCGGAACGACGTCGAGGATCATCCATTCCGGGCGGTTGCCGGATTCGAGGAAGCTCTCGACGACCTTCAGGCGCTTGATGATCTTCTTCGGCTTCAGCTCGGACTTGGTCTCGGCCAGTTCCTTGAGCAGCACTTCCTTTTCGCCCTCGAGGTCGAGGTCGATCAGCATCTGCTTGACCGCCTCGGCGCCGATGCCGGCGGAGAAGGCGTCTTCGCCATGCTCGTCCTGCGCTTCGATGAGCTCGTCTTCGGTCAGCAGCTGAAACTTCTCGAGCGGGGTCAGGCCCGGCTCAAGAACCACATAGCTTTCGAAGTAGAGCACACGCTCAAGCTGCTTGAGCTGCATGTCGAGCAGCAGGCCGATGCGGCTCGGCAGCGACTTGAGGAACCAGATGTGCGCAACCGGCGCGGCCAGCTCGATGTGGCCCATGCGCTCGCGGCGGACCTTCGACACGGTGACTTCGACGCCGCACTTTTCGCAGACGATGCCCTTGTACTTCATCCGCTTGTACTTGCCGCACAGGCATTCGTAGTCCTTGATCGGACCGAAGATGCGCGCGCAGAACAGGCCGTCACGCTCGGGCTTGAACGTGCGATAGTTGATCGTCTCGGGCTTCTTGATTTCGCCGAACGACCAGCTGCGGATCTTGTCCGGGGACGCGATGCCGATCTTGATCTGGTCGAAGGTCTCCGGCTTTGCGACCGGGTTGGCGAAGGGGGACAGTTCGTTCATCTTTTCTCTTCCTCACTCCCCTCCCGAAGCGCGGGAGGGGCAGGGTGGATCAACAAGTGGCTATTCGGCTGCGATGGCCGGCGTGTCGTCGTCGCTCTCGACCGAATCGAGTTCGACGTTGAGGCCAAGGCTGCGCATTTCCTTGACCAGCACGTTGAAGCTTTCCGGAATGCCCGCTTCGAACGTGTCGTCGCCCTTGACGATGGCTTCGTAGACCTTGGTGCGGCCGATGACGTCGTCCGACTTCACCGTCAGCATTTCCTGCAGCGTGTACGCCGCGCCGTATGCCTGCAGCGCCCACACTTCCATTTCGCCGAAACGCTGGCCGCCGAACTGCGCCTTGCCGCCCAGCGGCTGCTGGGTGACGAGGCTGTACGGCCCGATCGAACGCGCGTGGATCTTGTCGTCCACGAGGTGGTGCAGCTTGAGCATGTAGATGTACCCAACCGTCACCTTGCGGTCGAACGGATTGCCGGTGCGACCGTCGTAAAGCGTCACCTGGCCCGAGGATTCCAGTCCGGCCATTTCCAGCATGTCGGTGACGTCCGATTCACGGGCGCCGTCGAACACCGGGGTGCCCATCGGAATGCCGCGGGTCAAAGCCCCGGCCATTTCCATGACCTCATCGTCGCCCTGGGCGTCGATTTCCTTGGCGTAATGGCCGCCGTAGATGCCCTTCAGCTTGGTCCGGACTTCCTTGACGTCCTTGTCGGCAAGGTCCTTGCCGCGCTCGTACATGCCCTCGAGCATCTGCTGGACCTGCTGGCCAAGGCCGCGCGCGGCCCAGCCCAGATGGGTCTCGAAGATCTGCCCGACGTTCATGCGCGACGGCACGCCCAGCGGGTTGAGCACGATGTCGACCGGGCTTCCGTCCTCCAGGAACGGCATGTCCTCGGCCGGCAGGATGCGGCTGATGACGCCCTTGTTGCCGTGACGGCCGGCCATCTTGTCGCCCGGCTGCAGCTTGCGCTTCACCGCGACGAACACCTTGACCATCTTGAGCACGCCCGGCGCCAGCTCGTCGCCCGCCTCGATCTTCTGCACGCGGTCCTCGAACCGGCGCAGGATCGTGTTGGCGGCTTCGTCATACTGGCCCTTCAGGGCTTCGACGTCGGCCTGGCGCTGGTCGTCCTTGACCGCGATCTTCCACCACTCGTGCGGCTGCACCGCCTCAAGCGTCTCCTCGTCGATCTTGGCACCCTTCTTCACGCCTTTCGGAGCCGCGGTGGCCGTCTGGCCAAGCAGCATTTCCTTGAGACGGGCGAAGGTAGCGCGGTTGAGAATGCCGCGTTCGTCGTCGGCGTCCTTCTTCAGCCGCTCCTTCTCCTCGGTCTGGATCGAGCGCGTACGGTCATCGATGTCGATGCCGTGGCGATTGAAGACGCGGACCTCGACGACCGTGCCGGCAACGCCCGGCGGCAGGCGCAGCGAGGTGTCGCGAACGTCCGAGGCCTTTTCGCCGAAGATGGCGCGGAGGAGCTTTTCCTCCGGCGTCATCGGGCTTTCGCCCTTCGGCGTGATCTTGCCGCACAGGATGTCGCCCGGCTCGACCTCGGCTCCGATGTACACGATGCCCGCCTCGTCGAGGTTGCGCAGCGCTTCCTCGCCGACGTTCGGAATGTCGCGGGTGATGTCTTCTGGCCCAAGCTTGGTGTCGCGGGCCATGACCTCGAACTCTTCGATGTGGATCGAGGTGAAGACGTCGTCCTTCACGATCCGCTCGGAGATCAGGATCGAGTCCTCGTAGTTGTACCCGTTCCACGGCATGAACGCGACGAGGACGTTGCGGCCGAGCGCGAGCTCGCCGAAGTCCGTCGACGGTCCGTCGGCGATGATCTGGCCCGCTTCGACCATCGCACCCTTTTTCACCAGCGGACGCTGGTTGATGCAGGTGTTCTGGTTCGACCGCTGGAACTTCATCAGCGTGTAGATGTCGACGCCGGATTCGCCCGGACGAAGCTCACCGGTGACGCGGACGACGATACGGCCCGCGTCGACCTGGTCGACGATGCCCGGACGGCGGGCAGCGATCGCGGCGCCCGAATCGCGGGCGACGGTCTCTTCCATGCCGGTACCGACGAGCGGCGCTTCCGCCTGCAACAGCGGAACGGCCTGGCGCTGCATGTTCGATCCCATCAGCGCGCGGTTGGCGTCGTCGTTCTCCAGGAACGGGATCAGCGAGGCCGCGACCGACACCAGCTGCTTAGGGCTGACGTCCATCAAGGTGATCTGGTCGCGCGGCGCCATCAGGAAGTCGCCGGCGCGGCGGGCGGAAACGATCTCCTCGCCGAACGTGCGATCGGTGTTCAGCTCCGCGTTCGCCTGCGCGATCGTGTGCTTCGCTTCTTCCATTGCCGAAAGGTAGACGACCTCGTCAGTGACCTTGCCGTCGACGACCTTGCGGTACGGCGTTTCGATGAAGCCGTACTTGTTCACCCGGCTGAAGCTGGCGAGCGAATTGATGAGGCCGATGTTCGGGCCTTCCGGCGTTTCGATCGGACAGATGCGGCCATAGTGCGTCGGGTGGACGTCGCGCACTTCGAAGCCGGCGCGCTCACGGGTGAGACCGCCGGGCCCGAGGGCCGAGACGCGGCGCTTGTGAGTCACTTCCGACAGCGGGTTGGTCTGGTCCATGAACTGCGACAGCTGCGACGAGCCGAAGAATTCGCGCACCGCGGCCACCGCCGGCTTGGCGTTGATCAGGTCGTTGGGCATGACCGTCGACACGTCGACGCTGCTCATCCGCTCCTTCACCGCGCGCTCCATGCGCAGCAGGCCGATGCGATACTGGTTCTCCAGCAGCTCGCCGACCGACCGGACGCGGCGGTTGGCAAGGTTGTCGATGTCGTCGATCTCGCCCTTGCCGTCCTTCAGGTTCACCAGTTCCTGGACGACGGCGAGGATGTCCTCCCGGCGCAGGGTGGTGACGGTGTCCTCGGCGTCGAGGCCAAGGCGCATGTTGAGCTTCACGCGGCCGACGGCGCTAAGGTCGTAGCGCTCCGGATCGAAGAACAGGCCGTAAAATAGCGCGTCCGCGGTTTCCTTCGTCGGCGGTTCGCCCGGGCGCATCACCCGGTAGATGTCGGCCAGCGCCGAATCCTGGTCTTCCGACTTGTCCGCCTTCAGCGTGTTGCGCATCCACGGACCGGTGTTGACGTAATCGATGTCCAGCAGCTCGAGCGTCTTGATGCCCGCCTTGTCCATCTTCTCGAGGTTTTCTTCCGAAACCTCGTCGCCGGCCTCGATGTAGATTTCGCCGGTCTTGTCGTTGACCAGGTCAAAGGCGGAGAAGCGGCCGAAGATTTCCTCGGTCGGGATGACGAGATTCTGGAGCCCGTCCTTGCCGGCCTGGTTGGCGCGGCGCGGCGTGATCTTCTCGTTCGCCTTGAAGATCACTTCGCCGGTCTTGGCGTCGGCCACGTCATAGGTCGGCTTCAGGCCGCGCCAATTCTCGGCGACGTAGGGGATCTGCCAACCGTTCTTGCCACGCTCGTAGCTGACCGTGTTGTAGAAGGTGTTGAGGATTTCCTCGCTGGTCAGACCCAGCGCGTGCAGCAGCGCCGTGACCGGCAGCTTGCGCTTGCGGTCGATACGGACGTTGACGATGTCCTTAGCGTCGAATTCGAAGTCGAGCCACGAGCCGCGATACGGGATGACCCGGGCGGCGAAGAGATACTTGCCGCTGGCGTGCGTCTTGCCGCGGTCATGGTCGAACAGGACGCCCGGCGACCGGTGCATCTGGCTGACGATGACACGCTCGGTGCCGTTGATGATGAAAGTGCCGTTCTGCGTCATGAGCGGCATGTCGCCCATGTACACGTCCTGCTCCTTGATATCGATGACCGAACGGGCGTCCGTGTCGGGGTCGATCTCGAAGGTGGTCAGGCGCAGGGTGACGCGCATCGGCGCGGCAAAGGTGAGGCCACGCTGGCGGCACTCATCGGTGTCGAACTTGGGCTCTTCGAGCACGTAATGATCGAAATCGAGGTGCGCGGTGCCGGCGAAATCCTCGATCGGGAAGACCGAGCGAAGCGTCTTTTCGAGTCCCGAAACGTAGCCGATCGCGGGATCGGAACGGAGGAACTGCTCATAGCTCTCGCGCTGAACCTCGATGAGGTTCGGCATCTCGCTGATCTCGTGGATGTTGCCGAAGATCTTGCGGATACGCCGCGCGGAAGCGGTACGGCCATTGTGGAAGGCCGGAGTTTCGATCGCTTTGGTCGCCATTGGATTCCCTGCGCTGTTCCGGACGCGCCGCACGGGGCGGCCCGGTTGTCCCGGCACTGGCCGAGAGACTTGAAAAGGAGCGCTTGTCCCGCTTTCCCCCTCCAATGCGTTGAGCCCGTGCGCTGGTTCGGGCCCTGTCCCGGAGGGGCGAGAAAAGCTCCAGACGCACGCCAAGGTGCAGCCAGAGCCGAAATGTTTGGATGGACCGGATATAATCCTATTTTGCCCCCGCGCAAGAGGGCAGTCACACCCTTGTCCCTACTTGAAAGCGGGGGCGGCGGGTGAAATCTCCGCGCCATGACCGAGCCTGCCATCCGCGATTTCCACGCGCACATCTATTTCGACGCCGATGACGTCGGTCGCGCCCGCGCGCTGGGCACGGCGGCGGCCGAGCGCTTCGGCATTCCCGTCGGCCATTATCACTTGGCGCCCGTGGGTCCGCACCCGCGCGGGAGCGTGCAACTGACTGTCCCGCCCGCCCTGTTCGGCGATGTCGCGGCATGGCTGGCGCTCAATCGGGCCGGCCTGACGATCTTTGCCCATGCCAGCACCGGCGATCATCGCGCCGACCATAGCAACCATGTCATCTGGTTCGGGCCCAGCGAAACGCTCGACCTGACCATCTTCGATTGAGTGCTCGAGACAAGGGCCGGCATGCCGTTTCAACCGCAAGGGTTGACGATGCGGAACCCTAATCAACGATAACGCTATCAAGAACAAACGCTTGCGTTTAAAGGCGTTCGTGGATCGATATGTTTCTGTAACAAACCGGCGTACGGCGGGGCACTTCACACAGCATGACTCAAGGCATTGCCAAGGCTGAAACCGGGATCGCCGGTTTTGACGAACTGACGCTTGGCGGGGTTCCGTGCGGCCGCCCGACCCTGGTGTGCGGGTCGGCGGGGTGCGGCAAGACGCTGTTCGCGACAACTTTCCTGGTCGAAGGGGCGCGATCGGGCGAACCCGGCATCTTCGTCACGTTCGAGGAGCGGCCGTCTGACATCGTCGCCAACACTCGCTCGCTCGGCTTCGAACTCGACAAGCTGATCGAGGAAAAGAAGATCCACATCGAGCATATCGCGATCGATCCCGCGGAGCTTGCCGAAGTCGGCGACTATGACCTTGAAGCCCTGTTCCTGCGGCTGGAGCTGGCGGTCGACGAGATCGGCGCCAAGCGGATCGTGCTCGACACGATCGAAAGCCTCTTTTCCGCTTTCCAGAACCCGGCCATCCTGCGCGCCGAAATCCGCCGCCTGTTCGACTGGCTCAAGGAAAAGGGCCTGACCGCCGTCATCACCGGCGAGCGCGGCGACGGTACGCTGACTCGCCAGGGCCTGGAAGAATATGTCTCCGACTGCGTCATCCTGCTCGACCACCGCGTCCACAATCAGGTCAGCACGCGGCGCCTGCGCATCGTCAAGTATCGCGGCACCGCGCACGGCCTCAACGAATATCCGTTCCTAATCGGCGAAGACGGCTTCAGCGTCCTTCCGACCAGCTCGCTCAGTCTTGCTCACAAGGTTTTCGACGAGCGCATTCCCAGCGGGATCGCCGACCTCGACAACATGCTCGAAGGCGGTGGCTTCCACCGCGGCAGCAGCATCCTGCTGAGCGGCGTCGCCGGCTCGGGCAAAAGCTCGATCTCGTCCGCCTTCGCGAACGCCGCCTGCAACAGCGGTGAGCGCGCGCTTTATTTCTCGTTCGAGGAATCGGCCGAGCAGACCGTCCGCAACATGCGCTCGATCGGCATGGACCTGCAGCCGCATATCGATTCCGGCCTTCTACGCTGCATCGCGGTTCGGCCGACGTCGTTCAGCCTGGAAATGCACCTCGCGATGATGCTGCGCGAGGTCCAGCTGTTCAAACCCTCGCTGGTCGTGCTCGACCCGATCTCGGCATTCATGGACACGGGCGAAGATCTCGAAGTCCAGTCGATGTTGCTGCGGATGATCGACTATCTGAAGACGCAGGGCGTCAGCGGCGTGTTCACCCACCTTGCCCATGTGCAGGGGCAGGCGCAGACCGACGCGGGCCTGTCGTCTCTGATGGACGCCTGGATTCTGCTGCTGAACCGCGAGGACAATGGCGAATTCAACCGCCAGCTTTACCTGCTCAAGGCGCGCGGCATCGCCCATTCCAACCAGGTTCGCGAATTCATCATGAGCAAGACCGGCATTCGCCTGGCCGAGCCGTTCATCGGCGAAAACGGCGCCATGACCGGCTCCGCCCGCCGGTTCGAGGAAGCCAAGATCAGGCGCGACGAAATCAAGCGCCGGGCCGAAGTTGCCCGGCTGGAAGAACGCCTGGCCCAACGCCGCCGCAAGGCGCGGGCCCAGATCGAGGCGCTCGAAGCGGACATGCTGGCCGACGAAGCCGAGCTCAAGAGCGTCGTCGACCAGGAAGCAGCCTATCTTGAGCAGGTCGAAAAGGACGCGGCGGAGTTGGCCGCGTCCCGGGCCGCGACGTCGCGTAAGGGACAACAATGACGAGTAACGAAACCAATCCGCTGAAGCTCACATTGTACGTGGCCGGCGAGACCCCGAAGTCCCTTGCGGCGATCCGCAACCTCAAGAAGATCTGTGAGGAAAACGGCGCCGACCGCTACGAGGTGGAGGTCATCGACCTGCGCCAGCAGCCGCAGCTGGCGCGCGAGCACAACATCGTCGCCATCCCGACGCTGGTGCGCGCGCTTCCGGTCCCGGTGCAGAAGATCATCGGCGACCTGTCCGATAGCGAAAAAGTCCTGGTTCACCTGCAAGTCGACGAAGGCTGACGATGTCGCAGGCGCAGGTGCCTGGCGGCAGCGACGACGAGGATCTCCGGCGCCGCCTGTCGGAAGCGGAGGACACGCTTCGCGCCATCCGGGAAGGGCAGGTCGATGCCGTCGTCATGCGCGGCGACGACGCGAAGGACGAAGTCTTCGCGCTGGGTAGCGAGAATAGCTATCGCACGTTCATGGAAGCGATGGACATCGGCGCGGCTGCGCTCGATGCGTCCGGCAAACTGATCTACGCCAACGGGGCGCTGCTCGACCTATTGGGCTCAACCCTCGACCAGCTTCAGGCCGGTGAATTCTTCGACCGCTTCGCGCCCGCGGAGGCGATCAAGCTGAAGCGCCTGATCGCCGAAGCCAGCGACGGCCGCCAAAGCGATCAATTGTCCTTCGCCACCCCGTCCGGCGACTGCTTTTTCGAAGCCGCCGTCGCGCCGCTCGAGCTGGCGTTCGGCCGCGGATACGCCCTGACCCTGACCGACGTCACCGAGCGCGTCGAAGCCGCCGCCCAGTCGGAAGGCGAGCGTATCGGGCGCGCGGTTCTCGCCTCGTCGAACGAAGCGGTCGTGGTCTGCAACGAGGCTGGAATCATCACCCAGGCCAACGCCAAGGTGCGCGTCCTCGCGGATGAGAGCGCTATCGGCAAAACGTTCGAAGACGCGTTCGACCTCGACTTTCCGGTCGGCGCCGGCCTGCTGGGCGGCGGCGACCTGGTCGATCTCGCCTTGTCCGGCAGCGGCGTTCGCGGCGTTGAAGCGACGCTGAAGTCGGGCGACCAGCCGCGGACCCTGCTCATCAACGCCGGTGCTCTACGGACGTCCGGCCAGACAATCATCGGGTGCATCATCGGCCTTGCCGACGTCACCGACCAGAAAGCGGTCGAGCGCAAGCAACGGCTGCTGATGGACGAGCTCACCCATCGGGTGAAGAATACGCTCACACTGGTGCTGTCGATCGCCAATCGGACCGCCGCGGGGATGAACAGCCTTGCCGAGTTCAAGACGGCGTTCGGCCGCCGTCTGGAAGCGCTGGCGGCGACCCATAATCTGCTTGCCGACGATTTCTCGAAGGGGCTGACGATCGAGGAAATCGTAAACGCCGAACTGGCGCCCTACGTTGCCGCGGACAGCGAGCGGCTGACCATCGACGGCCTGCATTTCCGCCTCAACTCCGACACGGCGGTGACGCTTGGGCTGGTGCTTCACGAACTGGTCACGAACGCGGTCAAATACGGGGCGTTGTCGAATGATACCGGCCGGATCGTCCTGACCGGGCGCCGTGACGGGGCGCGGATCGAGATCGTCTGGCGCGAAGAGGGCGGACCGCCGGTCTCGCCGCCCGCGCACAAGGGGTTCGGAACGACGCTCATCGCGCGCGGCCTGGGCCAGTCGGGCGGATCGGCGACGCAGGTGGACTATGCGCCGGACGGCGTCGTCTGCACGATGTTCGTTCCGCAATCCGGGCTCGCGCCCGCCGCACTGGCCTGATCGCGCGGCACAGGAAAAAGGGCGACCCCTTGCGAGGCCGCCCTTCCCATCCACGGGCGCTTCAAGACACCCGCGAAACAGTTTCGAAGCTTACTTGAGCTCGACGGTGCCGCCGGCTTCTTCGATCTGCTTCTTGAGCTTTTCGGCTTCGTCCTTGGACACGCCTTCCTTGACGGCCTTCGGAGCGCCTTCGACCAACGCCTTGGCTTCGCCGAGGCCCAGGCCGGTGATGGCGCGGACTTCCTTGATGACGTTGATCTTCTTGCCACCATCGCCGGTGAGAATGACGTCGAATTCGTCCTTCTCTTCAGCAGCCGGAGCGGCAGCGCCGCCGGCGGCCGGAGCAGCGGCAACAGCAGCGGCGGCGGAAACGCCCCACTTCTCTTCAAGCGCCTTCGCGAGGTCGGCGGCTTCGAGGACGGTCAGTTCGGACAGCTGGTCGACCAGCTTTTCAATGTCAGCCATGTGATACTCCTGTGCGGGACGCATTGTCCCAAGTGCGTTGAAACAAAAGAAACTTAAGCGGCGTCCTTGGCCCCGTAGGCCGCGAAGACCCGCGCCAGTTGCGCGCCCGGCTCGTTGACGGTGCGAGCGATCTTGCTCGCAGGCGCCTGGACAAGCCCGACGATCTTGGCCCGCAGCTCGTCGAGCGACGGAAGCGCGGCAAGTGCCTTGATTCCCTCGACGTCGAGCACGGTGTCGCCCATCGCTCCGCCGACGATTTCGAGCTTGTCGTTCGTCTTGGCGAAATCCACTGCGACCTTGGCGGCCGCAACGGGGTCGGACGAAGTGGCGAGCGCGGTCGGGCCTGTAAGCAGGTCGCCGATCGGCTTGTACTTCGTTCCGTCGAGAGCAATGAGCGCAAGCCGGTTCTTCGCAACTTTGAACTGGGCGCCAGCGTCGCGCATCTTGTTCCGAAGGTCGGTGGACTGATCCACCGAGAGGCCGTGGTTGCGCGTGACAACGACGACGCTCGTCTCGGTAAAGACGGTCTTCAGCTGGTCGACCAGATCACTTTTCTGCGAACGATCCATGCCAACTCCAACATAACGGCCGGGGCGGACCCCGACCGAGGTTCAACAAATGCCCGGCCGCGGTTGCCCGCTGCCAAGCGCGTCTGTCCGTGGGGAGTGGGATCGCGCGGCATGTTGCCAACGCACTGTCCGGACCGCATCGCACGCGCACCGGCAAGAATTCCGTTTCCCCGTCTAGGCTGGAAATTAAGCCCCGATGGGGCACCAACTGTCTCGGACGGCTGCCAAGCCCGGGGGCTTCGCAAGCCCGCGCCTATAGCGGAAATGCCCGCGCGATCAAGCCCGGGCCACGGTGCCGAAGGTCGGTAGGACACCAAAGCCGATGCGGACCGTTATCGCGCGGTGCCACTTCACCTGACCGTTTCGGCGCTGCTCCTGGGGACGGTCCTGTCGGTCGTGCCGCGGATCCCCGCCCTCAGCCTGCGCGACATGCGGGTGGCAATCATCTATTTGTGGCGGCACGGGCGCTGGCCGCTGCTGCACCGGCCGGAGCGATTCACCGAGTGGGTCCAGTGGCGCAAGCTGAACGGTGCCGCGCATGGCCTAGAATTGCTGACCGACAAGCTGCATTCGAAGTCGGTGGCGGCGCAGCGCGGCGGCCGCCATTATTGCATTCCCACCTTGTGGTCGGGAACTCGGCTGCCGGACACCTGCCCGGCGCCCTATCCGGTGATCGTCAAGACCAACCACGGCTGTAATCAGAACCGCATCGTTCGCTGCGATGCCGACTGGCTGGCGGTCCGGCGCATCGCACCGCGCTGGATGGCGTCGGCCTATGGCGGCTGGCTCGACGAAAGCGCTTATCGGTCGGCTCGACGCCTGCTGCTGATCGAGCCTTTCCTGGCCGGACCGGCGGGCGGCCGCCCCGACGATTACAAGGTCTATGTCTTCCGCGGCCGGGCAGCGATGGTGCAGCGCCACGTCGGCCGCGGCGGCGACCACCGCTGGACGCAGTTCGACCGCGACTGGGTTCGCGTCGGCGGGGCGGACATCGCCGTGCAACCGCCGACGACGCTGCCGGCGATGCTTGAGGCGGCCGAACGGCTTGGCGCCGGCCATGATTTCATCCGCGTCGATTTCTACGAGGTCGACGGCAAATTGTGGTTCGGCGAATTCTGCCTTTACCCCGGCTCCGGCCTCGACCCGTTCGACCCACCGGAACTTGACCTTGCGCTTGGCCGGCTGTGGGCCGGCAAGGGCACGGCCTAAAGCGGGTTGGCGCGCAGCCAGGCGGCGGTTTCCGTGCGGATCCTGCTCCCTTGCGCGGATTCGACGCGAATTCGGTCGATGCTCTGCTGCACCGACTGGCGATCACTTTCCGCCAGGTTGGCGGCGGCATAGCGTTCCAGCACCGGGATCAGCGCGGCATCGCGGCTCGACTCGACCAGCCGCTGCATGAAGGACGACCGCCCGGCGACGTCGATCAACTGGTTGATCTGATCCAGGTGGGCGATGACGAAATCGACCGCCAGTCGGGGATGTCGAGTGGCGACTGCGGCGATCATTGCGGAACTGACGGTCTTGCCGGGTTCATCGCTGATCGCCACGTCCAGCGCGCGGCGGGCCAGCGCTTCGTCCCGCGTGCTGCCAAGCAGGCGGTATAAGGTGGCGCGTTCGACCGTGCCGGTCGTGGCCCGGGCCTTGGCGCGAATTGTGTCCCAGGTCGCGGCGTCGGCATTGACCGCGATGGTCCGCAGCCAGGTCGCCTTGAGCGAGCCGGGGATCGCGTCCGCATCGGCCTGCCAGGCGGCGAACAACCGCTGGCTTTCGGCCATGGTGGCGGGATCGCGATAGCGGCCAAGGCTGGCGATCAGGGTTTCACGCAGCACCGCATCGACCGCCGGTTCGCCCGGCCGCGGGACAAAGCCAAGCTGCCGGAGGCGCGGGGCGTAAAGACGCTGGGCTCGAGCGGCGATCGCGGCCTGCGCCGCCGTGTCGCCGTCCATCAGGTCGTGCAGGTCGTCCCATGCCAGGACCGCGCCCGCGGTCACCTTTGCGGTGGCGTCGGCGGGAACGGCGGCGAGCACGCCAAGCGCGGCCGCCATCGGCTGGTAGCCGACGGTCGACAACGCCAGCTGGTCGCTAAGCAGCCCATACTGGTCGACCGGCGCGAGCGCCGGAACCGCCGCCTGCAGGGCGCGGACGTCGGCCGGCGCGTAGAGCGTGCGGAAATAGCCTGTCTGCCCGGCATTGACGAGCAGGGTGCCGCAGCTTGGAACGGTCAGGGTGGTGGTCGGCCCGCTGGTCACGACCTGGGTCGCGGCGCCGCCGGCGCTGGCCTTGACCGGCACGCGCCAGGCCAGCGGCCGGGCCGCGACTTCGGCGCGCTTGTCGGCGGAAAATTGCGCCTGGGTCAGCGTTGCCACGGTCGAACCGTTGACGCACCGGGACTGGCCGACCGCGATCAGCGGAATGCCGGGCTGGGTGGTGAAATCACCGGCGATCGCGGTCAGGCCCGCGGCACCGGCCGCTTCGACCGCAGTCCACAGGTCGCGGGTGCGCGTGTTCCGATAGGCGTGGGTCTTCATGTAGCGCTGGATACCCGCCCGCCACACGTCTTCGCCGGCAAAGTCTTCCAGCATCGAAATGACGGCTTCGCCCTTGTTATAGGAAATCGCGTCGAATGCCTGGTTGGCCTGCTCCACGGTGCGCACCTGCTGCACCACCGGGTGAGTGGAATTGAGCGAATCCAACGCCATCGCCGCTTCCCGCGATCCGATGCGGTCGATGTCCGCCTGCCAATCGGGATGGAAGTGGCGGGTGGCCTTGTTTTCCATCCAGCTGGCGAAGCCTTCGTTCAGCCACAGATCGTCCCACCACGCCATGGTGACGAGGTCGCCGAACCATTGGTGGGCCATTTCATGCGCTTCGATGGAAAAGATCGACTGGCGCTGCGCTTCCGTGGTGATCGCGGAATCGTTGAGCAGCGCATATTCGAAGGTGAAGATCGCGCCCCAGTTTTCCATCGCGCCGAAGAATTGCGATTGGCCGGGTCCCGCGACGTTATCGAGCTTCGGCAGCGGGTAGGGCGTGCCGAAATAGTCGTCGAAATAGGGCAGCAATTGCGCTTCGGCATCGAGGGCAAACCCGGCCTTGTCCGCATTGCCGCGAGTCATGACGATGCCGACTTCCTTGTCGCCGACCCGTTTGGTCACCCGTTCGAAGTCGCCGGCGGCAAGAAACAGCAGGTAGGTGGACATCACCGGCGTGCGCTGGAAGCTGACTTTCTTCAGCCCGTTGGGCAGCGCGCGGCTGCTTGCGGCCGGCATGTTGCTGACCGCCATATGATCGGCCGGGACGTTCACCGACAGGTCGAACGTGGCCTTGTAATCGGGTTCGTCCCAGCTGGGCACGAACCGGCGCGCATCGGGCGCTTCGAACTGCGTGTACAGGGCGCGGGCGTCCTTGCCCGCCTTGTCCTTGTAATCGAGGGCGAACAGGCCGGTCGCCTGGGTGTTGATCTTGCCGGCATAGTCGATCGTCAGCCGGTACGGTCCGGGCGTCAGCTGGCGGTCGAAAGTGAAGGTGGCGGTTTGCGCCGCGGTGTCGGTGGTGACGGCCGCGGCCAAAGGCGCATTGCCGGACCGGGTGAGCCGGGCGGCGGAAATGGTGAGGTCGGCGGCGTTGAGCGTCAGGCTGTTGGCCGGAGCGACCACGTCGATGTCGATGGCGACGGTGCCGCCGAACGCCAGCTTGGCGGCGTGCGTGGTGATGTCGATGGCGTAGTGGCGGGGGACGGCGGTTCGCGGCAGCTGCGTCGTGACGCTGGTATCGACGGTGTCGACGGGCGGCGCGGCGGGCGCCGGGGCCGCGGCGGCAATCGCCGAGGCAAGCAATGCAGCAACGATCTTCAAGGCTGTCTCCATCCCCGGGGGTGGCGCCTTGTGCTGCGGCAGGGGCGGAATGTCACGCGCCCCGTTGCGGGACCTTGAAAAGGGGCGGGTGGCGAAGGGCCGCCCAAGACAGGCAGCCCTTCTTCAACCTTCGGGCTCAGGCGCCCGGAATTTCCTCGAGCGCGACCTTGACGCCCGGACCCATCGAGGAGGTCAGCGCGACCTTCTTGACGAACTTGCCCTTGGCGCCGGTCGGCTTGGCCTTGACGATCGCGTCGATGAACGCGTCGAAATTGGCGCGGATGTCGGCTTCGGGGAAGCTTGCCTTGCCGATGCCGGCGTGGACGATGCCCGCCTTCTCGACGCGGAATTCGACCTGGCCCGACTTGGCCGCCTTGACCGCTTCGCCGACGTTCGGCGTGACGGTGCCCAGCTTCGGGTTCGGCATCAGCCCCTTGGGACCGAGCACCTTGCCCAGCCGGCCGACGACACCCATCATGTCCGGGGTCGCAATGACGCGGTCGAAATCGCTGCGGCCGTCCTGCATTTCCTGCATCAGGTCTTCCGCACCGACCACTTCGGCGCCGGCCTTGGTGGCTTCGTCCGCCTTGTCGCCGCGGGCGAAGACGGCGACGCGCACGTCCTTGCCGGTGCCCTTGGGCAGCGACACGACGCCGCGGACCATCTGGTCGGCGTGGCGCGGATCGACGCCCAGGTTCATCGCCAGTTCGACCGTTTCGTCAAACTTGGCGGTCGCGTTCTGCTTGACCAGCGCGATCGCCTCATCGACGCCGTACAGCTTCTCGCGGTCGACGGTTTCGCCCTGCGCCTGGCGCTTCTTCGTTTGCTTGGCCATCGGTTAGCCCTCCACCACGTTGAGGCCCATCGCGCGGGCGGAGCCTTCGATGATCTTCGTCGCGGCGTCGATGTCGTTGGCGTTGAGATCCTTCATCTTCGCTTCCGCGATCTCGGCCAGCTGCGACCGCTTTATCGAGCCCGCGCTGACCTTGCCCGGTTCCTTCGACCCGGACTTCAGCCGCGCCGCCTTCTTCAGCAGGAAGGACGCCGGCGGAGTCTTGGTGACGAAGGAGAACGACCGGTCCGCGTAAACGGTGATCGTAGTCGGGATGGGGGCGCCCTTTTCAAGTTCCTGCGTGGCGGCGTTGAACGCCTTGCAGAATTCCATGATGTTGACGCCGCGCTGACCCAGCGCCGGACCGATCGGCGGCGACGGATTGGCGATGCCCGCAGGCACCTGCAGCTTGATATAGCCGGTGATTTTCTTTGCCATGGTTCACTCTTTTATTGGTTTGCCGTCGAAACATCTCGGCAAACGCGTTGGCTTGCCTGCGATGGTTCTGAGCAAACGGCTCAAGTTTAGCGGTCCAAGCGGCGAGCTGAGAGCGCGCCTCCCGCAATGGTTTCCAATTCGATTGGAAGGCGGCGCCTCTACACGAAGGGGACGGAGATGCCAAGACCGCCCCTTCGACGCGCTCAGGACCGGCCCCTTCGGCACGCCCAGGACAGGCAAAAGTCGCAAAAGTCGCACTCACTACGCGCGCGCGAGGCTCGCTCAACGTGCTCCCGCGACGAACGGCATATGAGGTATTCGGCATCGCCATTGCGTCGCGGCAATGCACGGGCGGGGTGCTGTAGGACAGGAGAAATCCGCGCCTCCGGACTCTGCGAAGTAACTTAGATCCCGGGTCTAGCGTGATGGCCAGCCCACACATGTGACTCGCTCGCAGTTGTGAGCGCGCCGCATCTGCCCGCCCCATTTAGGCCTAGCCTTTAGCCCACCCTCGCAACTCCGGCGGTTCGGTTTCGTTCTGCAACCATGATTACCGCTCCTGACGACCGCGGCCATGTGCTGGCGGACGAATTTTCGCGTTTTGTGTCCGACGTGGCTTTTCCCTGTGTGGGGGCGAAGGCGGCGTTGAACCGGGACGGGATGCGCTTTGTCGTGGCGCGCGATTTCGGGTCGGCGTGGGACGATCTGCGAATTCTGCCCGCGCTGCTCAACATCGCCCGCGAATATCGGCGCGATCCGGGGCCGTTCCGGTCGCTGGTGGTGCTGTTCGAAGGCGGCGCCCCGGACAGCGAGGCAGCGTATGAGAAGGGGTTATGGGAGCGGCTGCAGTCGTTGACCGACAAGGACGAATGGCTGGGCCAGCCGGCCGATCCGCGCGTCGCGCACGACCCCGACGATCCGCATTTCGCGATGAGCTTTGGCGGCGAGGCGTTCTTCGTCGTCGGCATCCATCCGCAGGCAAGCCGGCCGGCGCGGCGCTTTCGCGTGCCGGGCCTGGTGTTCAACCTGCACGACCAGTTCGAGCAGCTGCGCGCCGAGGGCCGGTACGGAAAGATGCGCAGCACGATCCTGGACCGCGACATCAAGTTGGCGGGATCGATCAACCCGATGCTGGCCGAACACGGCAAGGTTTCCGCCGCGCGGCAATATAGCGGCCGGCCGGTCGATGCCGACTGGCGCTGCCCGTTCAGCGGGCGGCAGCGGGCGATGACGGCCGATCCGCTGGACGCGCTCGATGCCGCATAGGGTCGAACCGCGCACCGGCGTCGCCTTCATGCTGGACCGGGGCCAACGGCTGACGGTCAGCGATCCCGAGGGCGGGCAGGTGGCGGACCTGATCGCGTTCAACCGCGACGACGTCGACGAAACGCTGAGCAACGGGCGGACTCTGGATTACGCCAGCCGCATCTACCTGACGACCGGCGACCCGTTATATTCCAACCGGTCGAACGTGATGCTGGACATTGTCGAGGACGATGTCGGGCGGCACGATTTCCTGCTGACCCCTTGCAGCAAGGACACGTTCCGGATCCTGTATGGCGATACCGACCCGCACCGCGGGTGTTTCGGCAACCTGGCCGAAGCGCTGGCGCCGCACGGGATCGGCGCGGACCGCATCGGCACGGCGTTCAACTGTTTCATGAACGTGCCGGTCAATGGCGAGACGGGGACGTTCGAAGTGTTGCCGCCCTTGTCCAAGGCGGGCGACCGGATCGTGTTCGAGGCGCGGATGGACCTGATCATCGGGCTGACCGCCTGTTCGGCGCCGCTGTCGAACGGCGGGTCGTTCAAGCCGATCGCGTGGGCGATCGCCTAACGCATCTTGGCGATGGTCAGGCGGTCGGCCTTGGCGCGATCCTTGACCGATTCCTCGCTGCGGGTGAGCGCCTTGGCAATCGCGCGCAGCGACTGCCCCTTGCCGGCGAGCAGGTGCAGCTTCTGGATTTCGTCCTGCCGCCAGGGCTGCCGGTGCCGTTCGAACTTTTCGCCTGTGGCCATGCGACGGCCATAAAGAGAAACGGCCGCGGGCAGAAACGGAAAAATCCGCGCCGATGGACGTTCATGCCGCAGGCGGACCGATTATGGTTCCGGACCCGCAACCGCTATGACGCCGCCGTTGGTTGAATTTCAGGACATCAGTGTTGGACGGACGAATTCCTCAGGAACAGCTTGGCGTGCGTAACGCGCTGCGGGAAGAGAACCTCAATTTCCGCGCGTTGGCGGACGCGTTTCCGCACATGATCTGGTCGACGCTGCCCGACGGCTTTCACGATTATTACAACGCGCGCTGGTACGAATATACCGGCGTTCCGGCGGGTTCGACCGATGGCGAGGAATGGAACAACATGTTCCACCCCGACGACCAGGAACGCGCCTGGGCGCGGTGGCGGCACAGCCTGGAAACCGGCGACCCGTACGAGATCGAATATCGGTTGCGGCACCGCAGCGGCGAATATCGCTGGACGCTGGGCCGGGCGATGCCGATCCGTGACGGCGAGGGCCGGATCGTGCGCTGGATGGGCACGTGCACCGATGTCCACGAAGCCAAGATGCACGCCGAGCAGAACGAGATCCTGAGCCGCGAGCTGAGCCACCGGATCAAGAACATCTTCGCGGTGATTTCCGGCCTCATCGGCCTGTCCGCGCGGCAGGACAAGGCGCATCGCGAATTCGCCACCGACCTGCAGCAGCGCATTTCCGCGCTTGGCCGCGCGCACGAATTCGCGCGTCCGCACAGCGAGCAGTCGCAGCCCGTCGACCTGCCGGGAACGCTGCACGGTATCCTGCGCGAAATCCTGTCGCCCTATCCAGCGCTCAGCGACGGGCGGATCAACATCGGCGGCGACGACGTCAAGGTCGACGACCGCGGCGCGACCCCGATCGCTCTGCTGTTCCACGAACTCGCGACCAACGCGTCCAAATATGGCGCGCTGGCGGTGGCCGACGGAGCGGTGGCGATCGCAACGTCGGTGGCGGACGGCCAGTTGCGGGTCGACTGGACGGAGACCGGCGGGCCGGAGATTGCAGGCGAGCCGCAGCGGCAGGGCTTCGGCACGCGGCTGGCCGAGCTGAGCATCGTGTCGCAGCTGGGCGGGACGATCGAGCGCGAATGGCGGCGCGAAGGCCTCCATGCCACGGTGACGGTGGGGACGGACCGGCTAAGCCGGTAGGGTCAGGCGAACAGCTGGAGCGCGGGCGGCGCTTCGACTTCGCGGCCCTCGAGCCGGCCGAGCGCATATTCGACCGCGGCGAGCAGGGTGGCGTGATCGGTCGGCTTGGTAATGACGCCGATGGCGCCGACGACCTTGTCGCCAAGCTGGCGCGGGTTGGCGGTGACGAACACCACCGGGACGCCGCGTTCGCCCAGCAGCCGGCCGATTTCCGGGCCGGTCAGGCCGTCGCGGAGATTGAGGTCGACCAGCGCCAGGTCGAGCTGATCGTCGAAGAAACCCTGCGCGCTTTCGAGGTCGGGGGCAATGCCCACCGGGCAATGACCGGAATCCTCGAGAATCGCCTCCATTTCGAGGGCGACCAGCATTTCGTCTTCAACGATCAGGATCCGGGCAGTCATTGCTCTTCCGCAAAGCGAGTTGAGGATTCGGATTCACCCAACCACCAGAGCGGGTCCCGGTTCCTGAGATTTTTGTGCAAAAACGGCCAAATCCCGGAGCGCGGTCAGCGCCGGCTTACTTAACTCGTTCGACTTGCTCGAATTCCAGCTCGACCGGCGTCGCGCGGCCGAAGATGGAAACCGAGACCTTAACCCTGCCGCGATCGAAATCGAGCTCCTCGACCGTGCCGTTGAAGCTGGCGAACGGACCGTCCAGGACCTTGACGCTGTCGCCGATGTCATAGTCGACCTGCACCTTCTTGCTCGGCGCGGCGGCGGCCATTTCTTCCTTGGTCGACAAGATGCGCGCGGCTTCGGCCTCGCTGATCGGCTGCGGCTTGCCGTTGGGACCGAGGAAGCCGGTTACCTTGGGCGTGTTCTTGACGAGGTGGTAGACCTGGTCGTTAAGCGCGAGCTTCGCGAGCACGTAGCCGGGGAAGAATTTGCGTTCCGACTGGATCTTCTTGCCGCGGCGGATCTCGGTGACCTTTTCGGTCGGCACCTCGACCTCTTCGACCTGGCTTTCAAGGCCGAGCCGGCGCGCATCCGACAGGATGTGCTCCTTCACCTTGTTCTCGAAGCCGGAGTAAGCGTGGATGATGTACCAGCGGGACATGGGGGTCGCGTCTTCCTTAGATCGGGTGCGCTAGCCGAGGAGGCCGAGCAGGAACTGGACGATGGCGCTGAACGCCGCGTCCGTCATGAAGAAGAAGAGGCCGAGCAGCCCGGTCATGATCATGACCATGATCGTGGTACGCACGGTTTCCTGCCGCGACGGCCACACGACCTTCGCCGTTTCGGCGCGGACCTGCCGCATGAAATCGAGTGGGGAAACCTTGGCCACGTCTTGGCTACCTCTTGCCGATAGAAAAAGGCTCCGCGGCGCTGTTGCGGCCGGCGGAGCTTGACGGGGCATTTAGCGTGAGGCGGGACGCGGTTCAAGGTGGGCCGGGAAAGACTTCATTCGCAATTTGCCGACGATGATGGCAGCAAGGGCCGGGAATCAGCCGCTAGGGTCCGGCCATGGTGACGCCTTGCCTTTGGATATGTGCCGTAGTGGCGGGGGTGCAGGCACCCGCGGCCGATGCCGCGCAACCGGCGGGTGACGACGACCGCGGCGACATTGTCGTTACCGGGGAGCGGGCGAGGCGAAGCATCCGCGACACAGCGTCGAGCGTCGAGGTCATTACGGCCGAGGACATTGCCGCACGGCCCATCGACCGGGTCGACGACGCGCTTGCGGCCACCCCCAACGTGCAGCCGGGCGGCGGCAGTCAGGGGCCGTCGATCCGGGGCCTAGACACGACCGGCGTGCTGTCCGCGCTGCCCGCCTTCCTTGGCGGCAACCGGCCGCGTACGACCGTCGTGGTCGATAGCCGGGCGGTGACCTACAACGAGTTCGTATTCGGCGCGCAGCCCTTGTGGGACGTCGAACGGATCGAGGTTTTCCGTAGTCCCCAGACCACTACGCAAGGCCAGAATTCAATCGCGGGCGCGATTTTCGTCAATACCGCAGATCCCGAATTCGTGCCGGACTATGCGGTCCGCGGGATCGCCGGCAATTTTCATACCCGCCAAGTGTCGGCCATGGCGACCGGTCCGTTGGTCGACGAGGCGCTGGCGTTCCGGGTTGCGGGCGATGTGCGCTACAGCCGCACGACCGCCCGGATCACCGACCGGGCCGAAGGCGCTGACCCGAACCACGACGTTTACGGAACGGTGCGGGCGAAGCTGCTGGCGACCCCGGCCGGGCTGCCAAACACGCGCCTGCAACTGACCTACACCCATCTGGAAAGCCAGGCGCCGCAAGTGGTGCAGGTCACCGCGCCGTTTCGCGATCGCTTCGATGCCGGCGGCCTTTACGGCACCTTCCGAATCCGCACGGATTCGCTGACTGCATCGGCCCGGCACGTCGCGGGCGACGTGACAGCCAGCCTAGTGTTGACAGCTGGCCGCAGCCTGGCGCGGCGCTACGCTCTCCCGGGGCTTGGCCAGGCGCGCAATGCGGGGCGTGACTGGTCCGGGGAAGTCGTGGTCAATTGGGCGCCGGACGGACCGGTCGGGTTCATCGGCGGCGTTTCGCGCAAGCACGTCGCGCTGGACCAAAACATCGATTTGTCGCTGATTTCCGCGCTGGGCACCTTCAATGACGCCCAGGACGGTTCCGGCCTGTTCGGCGAGGCACGATTCAAGCCCTTGCCGACGGTTACCCTGACCGCGGGGCTACGCTACCAGCGCGATCGGCAAGACCGGTCGGGCGTGCTGGCGGCGGGGGCCAAAAGCCTGCCGCTGGATTACGACCGGACCTTCCAGGCCTGGCTTCCGAAGCTGTCGGTCGCGGTCGACGCATCCGACCAGGTGACGGTCGGCGCGATGGTCCAGCGGGCCTACAATCCCGGTGGCACGACCTTGCGCTTCGATATTGGCGAGCCGGACGAGTTCGAGGCGGAAACGCTGTGGGATTACGAACTGTTCGCGCGGCTGGTGAGCGCGGGCGGGCGGCTGCATGCGTCGGCCAACCTGTATTATTACGCGATCCGCGACGCGCAGCGGGCCAGGTCGATCTTCATCCCGACCCCGATCGGGCCGAGCGTCGGCTTCGCGGACCTGTTCAATGTGCCCCGGGCGCACGCTTATGGAGCGGAAGCCGCGGTCGATTGGCGCGTGATGCCGGCGCTGAATGCCCGGCTGGCCCTGGGCCTGCAGCGGACCCGGCTGGACGATGCCGGGCCCGCCTACCTCGAATATCGCGGCAATGCGTTCGCGCGCGCCCCCCATGTCAGCGGGTCGGCCGCCGTGGAATGGCGGCCGGTTCCCGAGGCCATGTTGTCGGCGCAAGCGCGGTACCACGGGCCGTATTATGGGGACGATCTGAACAGTCAGGCGGTGAGGGTGGACGCAGCGGCAATCGTCGATGCCCGGGCCGAATATCGCTTCCGGCGGGTTACCGCGTTCGTTTACGCCCGCAACCTGTTCGACAAGTTCGCGCTGCTCGATCGGGTCGCCAATTTACGCGCCGTCCCCGAAGACCCGCGCGAATTCGGGATTGGGCTGGAAGCCAGGTTTTCACCGTAACGCAGATAGTCCGGGCGGACATTCCGGCTTCGCCAATAGTCGGCAAGCCCGAATTCGTTGCAAAGCCCGGCGAAACGCGGGTCCGCGCGCATCAGCGCCACGGGCGGGGTGAAGAGCCATTGCGTCATGCGGCGGTTGTAGGTGTCGACTTGGCGCCGGTTAGCCGGGTTCGCGCTGATGAAGCGGCCGCGCCAGAAGAGGAAGCCTTCGGTGACTTCGAACGCTGCCTCTTTCTCGCCGAGCGCGCACAGGTACATGATCGCGTCGTTTGTTGCAGGCGGGTTTTTTTCGGCAATCGCCACGAAAGTGCGCCGGGCCTGTTCGGTCGCGTCGGGCCGGCGCTGTTCGACCGCATCGAGAAAGGCGGCGCGCATGCCATTGTCATCGGCAACGCCGGGACCGTCGAGCAGCGGCCGGGCCGCCGCCGCGCGGCCGGTGAGCGCAAGGATGTTGAAGCGGGCATAATTGCCAAAGGGGTAATCGGGCCAAAGTCCGACGACGCGGGAAATGACCGCGTCCGCTTCCCGATCCTTGCCCATGATCCACAACTTGAGCGCGCGCGCCACCAGCGACGGCCGAAGAAACGGCGACTGCTTGAGCAGCCGCTCGTTCCATTGCCAGGATTCGCGGGTGAGGCCCGCCGCCTGGAGCAATGCCATCAGTTCCATCATCGCCGGGATGCAGTTCGGGTCGCTGTCGATAATGCCGCGCAACTGCCGGTCGCGCTCCGCCCACCCGACCATCGCACCCTGCAACAGGTACAGCGCGAGCCGCGCGTACGGTTCGTGCGGATCGAGCGCCAGCGCCCGCTGGACCGAAAGCTCCGCGGTCTTGACCCTTTCCGTCCCCAAGGCAGCGGAAATGACATCCGGCGATATGCTGCTGAAATAGGCAAGCAGGCCCCATGCCCTCGCGCTGTCCGGATTGAGCCGCACCGCCTGGCGGTACAGCCTGACCATTTCCGGGCTGTCATTGGCGCCGACCGAGGCTCTTTCAAAAGCGGTCCCTTCGGCCATCGCCCGGTCGCCGCGAGCCATGATCTCGTCGAATCCCGACGGCGACGACCGTGTGGCCCACCACCATCCCCCACCCGCGAGCGCCGCGGCGCCTGCCACCGCGGCCGCCCCGACCAGCGTTCGGCGCGACGGGTTGCGAAGGAAGGAGGAAGGTTCATCCGACTGGGTCGGAGCGTCGGCGATTTCGTCTGCCAGCGTGCCGGTGAGCCGGTACCCCGTGCGCGGAATGGTTTCGATCTCGAAGCTTCCGGGTGCGACCTGGGCGGCGATCCGGCGGACCTTGGCGATCGCCCGGTTGAGGCTGTCGTCGCCGACGATTACCCCGCCCCAGACATGGTCGAACAATTCGTTGCGAGTGACCACGCGGCCGCCGGAGCCGAGCAGCAGCAGAAACACCTGCATGATCACCGGTTCGAGCTGAACGTCCCCGCCCGGCCCGGATACCCGCCGCCGGGCGGGACTTACCGACAGCGGTCCGACGTCGAAGTCGGGGCGGGAAGCGAAATCCTTCGAACTGGCCATTCGTCACTCGCCTGGGCCGACCATCGCAAGATGATCGGCAAATGATCAGGACATCATCATCGCGTTTCGCGCTGCCGGCGGCAAGCATCGGCGAACTTGATCATCAACCGGGAGACCCGCCGTGCCGACCTACCGCACATTCACTGTTGGAAACGACCATTACGGGGTCAATTCCGGCGCCTTCGAACTCGACTTCCTTGGAGGAGCCGACCTGCTGATCGTTCGTGGCGGAACCGTTCGGGCGTACCTGGGCGATGGCGACGACCTTGCCCGGGTAACCGGCGGGTCGGTTCAGCTATTCGGTCAGAGTGGCAACGATCGCTTCGAAATCGGGGCATCGAACGGCTATTATAACGGCGGCGGCGGCAACGACACGTTTGTGCTAACCGGCGGGAACGGCAACGTTGCGGTCGGCCGCGACGGCGACGATGCGTTCAACCTCGTCGGCGATGGCATGACCGTCACCCTCCATGGCGATGACGGCAACGACCGCTTCTACGGCCATTACCACGACACCGGCGGCGAAATCCGCGGCGGAGCTGGCAACGACGCATTCTTCGATTTCGGAAATGCCGGCGATCTCGGACTGACCCTCTACGGCGGGGCCGGGAACGATCTTTACCGGATCGACACCCGTTTCGCACCGACGATCGTGGAGCTTGCGGGCGAGGGTCGGGACACCGTGCAAATGACCGCCGGCACGACGTGGACGCTGGGAGGCAATTTCGAAAACCTGGTCGTCAATCCGGCGACGACAAGCTTCGATACCACCCGGATGACGGGCAATGACCTTGGTAACCTGATCGTCGGTAGCCAGGGCAGCGACGAAATCCGCGGTCGCGGCGGCAACGACGTCATCCGAGGGGGCGGCGGCCGCGACCAGATCCTGGGCCAGCTCGGCGACGACACCATCCAGGGCGGCGGCGGCGGCGACGACCTTTATGGCGGGGCCGGCAGCGACACGTTCGTCTACACCAATTTAAGCGATAGCCCGCATGGCGGCGCGTACGACACTTACGACTGGATCAGGGACTGGACCGAGGAGGACTTCATCGACCTCACCGGGCTCGATGCCAACGCGACCTTGGCCGGTCACCAGCAATTCGAATATGGCGGATCGTATTTCGGCTACCCGCCCGACAATCCCCAGATCGGTACGTTCGTGTTGGGCGGGTTCGGCGGCGAGCTGTACCTGATGGCCTACACGAACGGCGATGAGGAGCCCGACCTGATCATCTCCATGTCGTCCGAATGGGGCGAATGGGCGCTGAACGTCGAAAACATCATCTTTTGACGTGGCGACGCGGCGCGGAGATTCTCCGCGCCGTCAGCCGTCCCCGGGGCAACGCGGGGCGGGCGCTCAATTAATGGCAGGAGTGGAGGGACTCGAACCCACGGCCCTCGGTTTTGGAGACCGATGCTCTACCAACTGAGCTACACTCCTGCGGCCGCATCGCGGCGGTGGCGAGGTAGACGCGGGGGGCAATGTTCGCAAGTGCCGGTCACTTGCGGTGCGGACTCTCCGACAATTTGCGCATCGTGCTGACCATGAAGGCGGTCGACCAGCCGATGAGGATGAAGCCGATCAGTCCTTCGACCGCGCCCATCAGCCGCCAGTCGTGGGGGAAATAGTCGCTGGTCGCGCCGAGGGTCGAATAGGTAGACGCGGAAAAGAACAGTGCTTCCTCGACCGAATCCAGCCCGACCACCTTGAGGTAGAAAAAGGCGAACACCGCGATTTCGAACAGGTGGAGGACGAACACCGAAAAGCCGAGCCGGGCCATCAGCAGGATCGCCCAGACGTTGAAGTCGCGTTCCTCCAGCTTCTTGTCCTGCAGGTGCAGCAGCTTGCCGATGCCGACCAGGCCGAGGCTGTGGATCATCACCATCACCAGCACCAGCCCGCCGGTCAGCGACAGCTGTAGGCCAAGGTTGACCGTGGTTTCGTCGACGCTGTGCGCGACTGTGTTGACGACGTTCACGGGTGGTCAAAGCCGTGGGGAAGGCAGGGGTTCCGTTGGCCCGGCCGGGCGGGATGCCGCAAGCCCGGCTTGCGCTTGGCCCCGCCGGCTAGGCGGCGATGTCGTAGGGCTGGATTTCGCCGGACAGATAGAGCGTGCGCGCCTTGGTCCGCGACAGCTTGCCCGAGCTGGTGCGGGGCAGGGTGCGCGGCGGGACCAGTTCGACCACCGCGTTGATGCCGGTGATCGCATGGACCCGTTCGCGAATGTCGTCGCGCAGGCGGCCGCGTTCGTGCGGGTCGCTGACCCGGCAATGGACCAGCACCGCGGGGGTTTCTTCGCCCGAGGGGCCGGTGATCGCGAACGCGGCGATGTCGCCGGACTTGAAGCCGGGCAATTGTTCGACCGCCCATTCGATATCCTGCGGCCAGTAATTGCGGCCGTTGATGATGATCATGTCCTTGGCGCGGCCGACGATGAAGATGTAGCCGCGCGACATGTAGCCCATGTCGCCGGTGTCCAGCCAACCGTCGCCCGACAGGCAGGCGTCGGTCGCTTCCTGGTCGCGGAAATAGCCGACCATCACGGCCCCGCCCTTGACGAAGATACGGCCGATGGCGCGGTCGGGCAGCGTGCTGCCGTCGGCATCGCGCACTTCGACGTCGATGTTGTGCACCGGCTTGCCGCAATTGACGATCGCCCGATAGCGGCGCGGCCGGCTGGTGCGTTCGGCATCGCCGCCCAGCAGCTTGGCTTCTTCGACCAGCTCGATGCGAATGCCTTCGCCCGGCGGCATCAGCGACACGGCCAGGGTCGCTTCGGCGAGGCCGTAGCTGGGGCAGAAGGCCGACGCTTCGAAGCCCGCGCCGGCGAAGCTGTCGACGAACGCCTGCATCACGTCGGGGCGGATCATGTCCGCGCCGTTGCCGGCAATGCGCCAGCGCGACAGGTCGAAGCGGTCTTCGGCCCGGGTCTGCGAGCTCATCCGCCGGGCGCAAATGTCATAGCCGAAGGTCGGCGAGTAGCTGAGCGTCGTGCCGGGATTGCGGCTGACGAGGTCGAGCCAGGCGAGCGGGCGGCGGGCGAAATCCTCGGTCTTCAGATAATCGACCGACAATTGGTTGGCGACCGGCGAGAGCAGGCAGCCGACCAGCCCCATGTCATGGTACCAGGGCAGCCAAGAAATCACGCGGTCGGTCGGCCGGAGGTCGAGACCGATGCCGTGCGCGTGCAGATTGTCGAGCAGTCCGGCATGGGTGACGGCGACGCCGTGCGGAAAGCGGGTCGAGCCGCTGGAATATTGCAGGTAGGCGATGGCGTCCGGGCTGGCTTCGGGCAGGTCGCCGTCCGCTTCGGGCAGACCGGGCAGCGTATCCCAGTCGCGCGCGGTGATGCCGAGCTGTTCGGCGGCATCGCTGGCGAAGGTGGCCAGTTCGGGCGCGTAGAGGAACAGCGCCGGATCGCTGCTGCCGAGCATCACCTTGAGCTGGTCGACGTAGGCATCGCGCCCGCCGAAGCTGGTCGGAAGCGGCAGCGGCACCGGCCAGGCGCCGGCATAGATGGCGCCGAAGAAGGCGGCGGCGAATTCGGCGCCGGTTTCGGCGACCAGCGCGACGCGGTCGCCCGGCTTGATGCCAAGACCGATCAGCCGGCGCGCATTGGCCAGCGCGTCGCGGCGCAATTCGGCATAGGGATAGGCCCGCAGCAAGGTTCCGCGCGGGTCGTGGAAGTTGAGGCCGCGGCGGCCTTCCGCCGCATAATCGAGCGCCTCGGCGAGGGTCGCGAAGTCGCCGATCCGCCGCGGTTGCGCGTCGGTGGTCGGCGTTGCACCCGGCGGGGCCAAGTCGGCACGGTCGGTCGAATTGGTATCCGGCACTGATATGTCCTGAACTGTTGCGTTCGCCGGGAAGCGCTTTTGTCCGGCACTGGCGTGATGCTTTGCGAGTGTGGCACAAACATGGCGCATGGCCCGAAATGCCCCCAAACGCCCGCGGCCGCCGCTTGACGAGGACAGCCTGCGGGACCTGGCGCTGTCCTATCTGGGGCGGTTCGCGACGACCCGGGCCAAGCTTGCCTCCTATCTGTCGCGCAAGCTGCGCGAGCGCGGCTGGGGCGGCGAGCGGCCGGCGGATATCGAGGCGATCGTCGGGCGCATGGCCGAGCTTGGCTATGTCGACGACGCGGCCTTCGCCCTGTCCAAGTCGCGCGCACTGACCGCGCGCGGCTATGGCGGGCGGCGGGTCGGACTGGCGTTGCGGTCGGCGGGGGTCGATCCGGGCGACGGTGAAGCGGCGCTGGGCCATGCCGAGGACCAGCGGGTGGAATCGGCGCTGCGCTTTGCCCAGAAGCGGCGGATCGGGCCGTTCGGGGATGGGACAGCGGACCCGCGCATGCGGGAGCGGACGTTGGCCGCGATGATCCGCGCGGGCCACGATTTCGCCATCGCCAAGGCGGTGCTGGCGCTTCCGGGCGGCGGCGACATCGACGAATATGTGGAAACCGTCCGCCAGGCGCTTTAAGTCGCTTTCCCGACACTCGTAACGCATGTTAGATAGACGCCGTGAGCACGATTCAGCCCCAGCCGGAGCTGCAAGCTTCCGCAGACCAGCAGTCCGAAGCGACCGAGCCGACCCCGGTCGTCGGCCGGGTCAAGTGGTTCGACGCCACGCGGGGCTTCGGCTTCATCGTCAGCGACGCGGTGGATGGCGACATCCTCGTGCATTTTAGCGTGCTTCGGGACCACGGGCGGCGCAGCCTGCCCGAGGGCGCGCTGGTCGAATGTATCGCCGAACGGCTGCCGCGCGGGCTGCAGGCGACCCGGATCGTCGCCATCGACACCAGCGAAAGCGTCCAGCAGGCGCGGCGGCCGGTGCCCGCCGCCGAGCGCGCCGACCGCGGCGCGTTGAGCGAGAATGCGGGCGAATATGAGCCGGTTGAGGTCAAGTGGTTCAACCGCGCCAAGGGCTACGGCTTCCTCAACCGTCCGGGTATCGACGGGCAGGACATCTTCGTGCACATGGAAACCGTGCGAAATTCAGCACTTGGCGAATTGCAGCAGGGTGAGATGGTAAAGGCGCGTATTGCCGAAGGCCGCAAGGGCCTGACAGCGGTCGAGTTACGGCCGCTCTCGTGAGATTTCTGATGATTGCCGGAGCCGCCGCGGTCGCGGCGTGCGCCCAGGCGTCGACGCCCGGCACGCCGGCGTCCGCGCCGGGAATGCCGGCCCCGCAGGCGACGGTGATGAAAGTACCGCAGAACGGGCTCCAGGAAGTGCCGCTGACCATTGCCAGCGGGGGCAAGGTCCACCGCTTCACGGTCGAGGTTGCGCGGACCGACGAGCAGCAGACCCACGGGATGATGTTCCGCACCGCCATAGCGCCCGACCGCGGCATGGTTTTCCCTTACGACCAGCCGCAAATGCTCGCGTTCTGGATGAAGAACACGCTGATCCCGCTGGACATGATCTTCATCCGCCAGGACGGTACCATTGCGCGTATCGCCACCGCGGTGCCGCTCGACCTGACCGGCGTTCCCGCCGGGGAGCCGGTGGTCGCGGTGCTCGAACTGGCCGGCGGCCGCGCCGCGGAGCTGGGCATCAAGCCCGGCGACACGGTCCGCTGGTAGGCCGCTAGCGGCTGGACCACCTTGCGCTCGTCCGCGCGACGGGGCAGAGGCGCAGCCATGGGATTCTGGTCACGAACCTTTACCTGGTGGGACGGCGACACCTGGGGCACCAAGCTGTTCACCTGGATGAACGGCGACAAGGTCGGCAGCGACGATCGCGGCAACACCTATTACAAGTCCAAGAAGGGCCGGCGCTGGGTCGTCTATGCCGGCGACAACGACGGCAGCCGGGTGCCGCCCGGATGGGCGCTGTGGCTGCGCGGGACGATCGACGGACTGCCGGAAGATTCGCTTCCGCCGGTACGCGCGTGGCAGCAGGAACCCGAAGCCAATGCGACCGGCACGATGGCCGCGTTCCGGCCCGACGGCGCGCTTGGCGGCGGCAAGGTGCGGCCCGCTTCGACCGGCGATTACCAGCCCTGGACCCCGGAAGAATAGGCATGCGCGCGACCGCTGCCCTCGGCCTTGGGCTGGCGCTCGCGCTGGCGGGATGCGACCGCGCCAAGGCGCCGGAGGCGGAGCAGGTTACGCGCACCGCGACCAACCCCGCCGCTCGCGCCGCCGCCGCGGGCGTGACCCCGATGAACGAGCGGGTCGCGGTGATCGGCCTGTTGAACAAGCGCAACGGCATCGTCCGCAACCTGCGGATGCAGCCGGGCCAGTCGGTCCGGTTCAAGGACGGCGTCATACGGCTGCGCGCCTGCGAGACGACCGCGCCGTGGGAAGCGGAAAAGCTGACCGGGGCGTTCCTCCAGCTGGATATCCGGGACACGGACGACCAGCTGCGCCGGGTCTTTTCCGGCTGGGTGTACAAGGAAACGCCGTCGCTGAACGTGGTCCAGCACCCGGTTTACGACGTGTGGCCCAAAAGCTGTGCGATGACTTTTCCGGGCGGCGCCCCGGCCCCGTCGGACGCGGCCGATTCGAGCAACCGATCGAGCGCCCAGAATTCGCCCGGCCCGTCGCGCCGGGCAGCGCCGCCGGCCGCCGCGCCGTCGCCCAGCGCCGAACCCAGCAACGCCACGTAATCGTCGCGTGACACCGCGACCGCGCCCAGCGAGGCGAGGTGGCGGGTCATGAACTGGCAGTCGAGCAAGGTGTAGCCGCCGGCCTTCAGACGGGCGACCAGCCATGCCAGCGCGACCTTGGAGGCATCGGTCGCGCGGCTGAACATGCTTTCGCCGAAGAAGGCGCGGCCAAGCTTCACGCCATAGACCCCGCCGACCAGCTCCGCCCGCTCGTCCGGCCGGCTCCACACCTCGATCGAATGGGCATGGCCAAGCGTGTGCAGCAGCAGCATGGCGCGTTCGATATCGGCGTTGATCCAGGTTTCCTCGCGCCGGGCGCAGCCGCGGATGACCTCGGCGAAGGCGGTGTCGAGCGTGACCGCGAACTTGCCCGAGCGGATGGTACGCAGCAGCGAGCGGGAGGCGTGGAAGCCGTCGACCGGAATGATCGCGCGGCTGCGCGGTTCGACCCAGAAGACTTCGTCGGCGGTGCGGCTGTCGGCCATGGGGAAGATCCCCATCGCATAAGCCTGCATCAGCAATCGCGGGTCGAGGGTGGTCACCCGCCCGGCTTTAGAGAATCTCGCGCACCTTGTCCTGCGGACGGCACAGCCTGACGCCTTTTTCGGTTTCGACCAGCGGCCGGTTGATGAGGATCGGATGCTCCATCATCGCGTCCAAAATGGCGTCTTCGCTGACGTCCGGACCGGTCAGCCCGAGCTCCTCGGCCAGCGGCTCCTTGGCACGCAGGCCCTCGTTCGCGGTGATCCCGGCGCGCTTGTACAAATCCTGCAACTCACTGCGGGAAGGCGGATTCTTCAGATATTCGCGAACGGTGACCTCGCGGCCACAGTCGTTGAGAATCTCGAGCGTCTTGCGAGAGGTCCCGCATTGCGGGTTGTGGAATATCGTTGCGCTGCGGGGATTATTCATCTTTGACTCAACGCGATTGCCTGAGGGTGCTGTTCCTTCATGCAACCGTAGCGGCCGGTCAAGCATTGTCGCGTTGCCGGAACGATAGCCTTGTACCGTCGTTTTCCGGCACGTGACACGTGCACCTTACCCCGGGGGAACCTGGACTTGGAGCATGGTCCAGATTTAACGAGACGGGAGAAAATGACGATGCGTAAATCCATGATGGGCCTGATGCTGGCCGCAACGGCGTCGCTTGCAGCGTGCGCCAGCAATCCGCGCGTTGCGCAGGATGCCGCGATCGGCGGTATCGGTGGCGCCGCGGTCGGTGCGGTTATTCCGGGTGTCAGCGTTGCCGAAGGCGCGCTTGCCGGTGCGGCGATCGGCGGACTGGCCGGCGCTCTGTGGACCGACCGTAACAACGACGGTTATGTCGACGGCTACACCTACAACGGCCAATATTATGCCGGCACGCCTGCCGGTTATGATCCGACGCTGCGCGGCGTTGCGACCGGTGCCCTTGGCGGCGCCGCTCTCGGCGCGGCTGCCGGTGCGGTCGTTCCGGGCCTCAGCGTGATCCAGGGCGCCGTCATCGGCGCGGCTGTCGGCGGTCTCGCCGGCGCTGTCTGGTCGGATCGCAACAACGACGGCCAGGTCGACGGCTACATCTACAATGGCCAGTATTATCAGGGCCAGCCGCCGGCTTCGACCAACATGACCCCGCCTCCGGTTCGTGCCGGTGAACGCGGTTAAGTCGCAACCTGTGACTTTGCGTAAAGGACGCACCGGCTTCGTGCCGGTGCGTCATCTTTATCGGCTGGCCGGCGCCGTCGCACTTGCTGCGGCGCCGGTTTGCCTTGCCACCCCCGCTGCCGCCGCCGTCGAGGCTGGCGCCCGCAACGATGGGGTGAACACCTTTTATGCCGCGCGGTCGAACAAGCCGCTGTGGTTCACCGATGCCGGCCAGCCGAGCGAAGCGGCCAATGCGCTGCTGCGCCTGCTGTCGACCGCGTCGCTCGACGGGCTGGATGCGTCGAAATACGACCTTCCGGGCCTGCAGGACGGGATCCAGCGCGCCTGGGGCGGCGACAAGAAGGCCGTGCACAAGGCGGACGAGAAGCTCAGCCGCGCGTTCACGACGTATGCCCGCGACCTGCGCAGCAATCCGGGCGAGGGCCTGCAATATCTCGACCCGTCGCTGCGCACCGGGCCGCAGTCCGACCTGACCTTCCTGACCAACGCGTCGCGCGCCCAGTCGCTGAAGGCGTTCGTCAGCGACATGGTGTGGATGAACCCGGTCTATCCCAAGCTTCGCCAGGCGCTGGCCAGCGGCAGCTATGGCGACAAGAACGCGGTGCTTCGGGTCAACCTGCAGCGCGCCCGCGTGCTGCCGGCCGGCGATCCGCGCTACATCGTCGTCAACGCCGCCGAACAGCGGCTGTACATGTACGAAAACGGCCATGTGCGCGACACGATGCGCGTGGTGGTCGGCCAGTCGAAGGACGACCGCAAGACGCCGGTGATCGCCGGTGCGCTGCGCTATGCCTCGCTCAATCCGTATTGGAACGTGCCGCCCGACCTGGTGTGGGACGATGTCGGCATCTACGTCGAAAAATACGGCGTGAGCTGGATGCGCGAACGCGGGTTCGAAGTGCTGTCCGACTGGACCGACAATGCGGTGCCGATCGATCCGGAAACGGTCGACTGGGCCGCGGTCAAGGCTGGGACCACGCAGATCCGCGTGCGCCAGAACCCGGGTCCGCGCAACGTCCTGGGCAAGGTCAAATACACCTTTTCCAACCCGTTCGGCGTCTACCTGCACGACACGTCGGCCAAGCAATTGCTGAGCCACGATACGCGCACGTACAGCGGCGGGTGCATCCGGCTGGAAGACGCCGGCCGGCTGGGCGCGTGGCTGTTCGGCCGCGAGCTTCAGGCGACGTCCGACGCGCCGGACATCAAGGTGCAGATGGACAAACCGATCCCGGTCTACGTGACCTACATGACGGCCGTGCCCGACGGCACGTCGGTGACGTTCCACAACGACGTCTACGATTGGGATTCGCGCCGGCTTGCCGAGCTTGGCGAAACCGGCACGGGTCAGTCCTCGGGCCGCTGATCAGGGGCGCCAGCGCGCCGCATATTTAGTCATGTAACCGATCGGCCGGCCGGTGACGTCGCGAGCCGGTTCGAAGAACAGCCGCGAGCGGACGAGCGGGCACAGGCCCGCGTCGATGGCGGGATCGCCGCTGGAATATTCGACCCGGCAAGATTCGACGCGGCCGCTCGGCCCGACAGCGATCGCCAGCCCGGCCTGGCCCGCCGGCATGCGTCCGCCGGTCAATTGCCGATAATCGCCGCGCGTGAGGTTGCGGACCAGCCGCGCAGGCGTATTGCCCGCCCCGGTACCGCCACCGCCCGGACCGTTGCCGCCCGCGCCGGCGCCCGGTCCGGTGCCCGACGTGCCGCTGCCGGTGGAGGACGCGAAACCGGTGCCCGCGACGGGCGCGGCGACGACCGGCTGCGGCGTTGGCAGCTTGGCTTTGGGCGCGACGATTTCGGTCGGCTTGCGCCCCGTTTCACCTTCCGGCTTGGGCGCCTTGGCTTCCGTGACCACCGGCGGGGGCGGGGGTTCGGGCGGCGGCGGGTCCAGCCGGATGTCGATGGCCTGCATGCGCTCGATGGTCTTGCGGACCATGTCGACGTTGAGGCCGCTGACGATCAGCGCGCCGAGCACGGCGTGAACGGCAAGGACGGCCGCGACCGCCTTCCACTTGTCCCGACTGTCCGCCGATCGATACGCCATGGCCCTGTCGTAAATGGAACGCGCAACCCTTGGGAAGGTGTCAGGCGGGGCACAGCTCCGGGTCCGGAGCGATTTTCGGGATCGCGAAGATCCACCACAAGGCGCCGAACAGGGTAATGGCCGCGGTGAAGATGAAGGCGGCGAGATAGCTTCCGGTTGCGGTCTGGATGATCCAGCCGGTGAGGATCGGGCCGACGATCCCCGACGTGTTGCCGATGCCGTTGACCACGCCCACCCATGCGCCCGCCGAGCGGCCGGCAAAGGTCTGCGCGATGGCGTACATGGCGAACCCGCCGATGCCGCCGAACGCGCCGGCGGCAAGCAGCGCACCAGTCAGGACAGCGCGGTCGTCGGTCAGCCCGGCAACGAGGATCGCGCCGCCCAGTGCCGCCTGGTAGAAGACCATCATCGTTCGCCGGACGCGGCCGTCGTCCAGGCCCGACGCGACCAGCCGGTCGCTGAGCCAGCCCCAGAAGGGCGCGAACAGCGCCTGCACCAGGTAGACGGTGGTCGCCAGCGTGGTCATCTCGACGATCGTAAATCCGCGATTTTCAATCAGGAACAGCGGCATCCAGGCCAGCAGGAAGTAGAAAGGGTAGGTGTTGACGAAATGGGCGATGCCCATTGTCCACGCGCCGCGCTTGCGCGCGATGCGCCAGATCGACACCGGCATTTCCGCCCGCGCCCGGTCCGCGCTTTTCCAGTGCGGCTTGCTGGCGAAATGCCAGGGCAGCAGCCAGAGCAGAGTCAGGCCGCCGAAAATCCAGAAGATCGGCCGCCAGCCGTAGGTGGCGAGGATCATGCCGCCGGCAAAGGTGCCGAGCGCGGGGCCCAGCGCCAGCGCGGCGGCGAGCGCGCTGTTGGCGATACCGCGGCGGTGGGGCGGGACATGTTCGGCGATGATCTTGGACGCGCAGGGGAAAGCGACGCCTTCGCCCAGCCCGAGCAGCACGCGCATCACGACCAGCGCCGCAAGGCCGCCGACGAAGCCGGTGGCGAAGGTCGCCAGCGCCCACAGGGCAAGTCCGGCGGCGATCAGCCGGTAGACGCAGATGCGCGCGGTCAGCCAGCCGACGAAGAATTGCGCCGGCGCGTAGATCCAGGCGAAGGCCGACACCGCCAGCCCGAATTGTTCATGGTCGAGGCCAAGGTCCTGCCGAAGCTTGGGCGCGGCAATGCCGATCGCGCCGCGATCGACGTAATTGATGATCACGAACAGGGCGAGCAGCAGCGTCAGCCACAGCGCGTCGTTCCTGCGTGACCGGACGGCCTGAGTCGCCATCGCTTATCTCCCCCGCGCCGCACTGTGCCGAGCGGCGGGCGAAAAACAAGCGCGGCTAGGCCGGGTTCTTTTCCAGCCAGGCTTCGAGCCACTTGATGGTGTAATCGCCGGCCAGGAATTCCTCGTCGCGGACGATGCGCTGGTGCAGCGGGACGGTCGTCTTCATGCCTTCGACGACGAATTCCTCAAGCGCGCGCTTGAGCCGCATGATGCACCGTTCGCGAGTGGTGCCGTAGACGATCAGCTTGGCGATCATGCTGTCGTAATAAGGCGGCACGCGATAGCCGGTGTAGATGCCGCTATCGACGCGCACGTGCATGCCGCCGGGCGCGACGAAATTCTTCACCAGGCCGGGCGAGGGCACGAAGGTCTGCGGATCTTCGGCATTGATCCGGCATTCGATCGCGTGGCCGTGAAGCTTGATCTGGTCTTGGCGGCAGGACAGGCCTTCGCCGTTGGCGACCTTGATCTGTTCGCGGACGAGATCGATGCCGCTGATCATTTCCGTCACCGGATGTTCGACCTGCAGCCGGGTGTTCATCTCGATGAAGTAGAATTCGCCGTTTTCGTAGAGAAATTCGATCGTGCCGGCGCCGCGATAGCCCATTTCGGCCATCGCCTTGCTGACGATCCCGCCCATCCGCTCGCGCTCTTCCGCGCTGATGACGGGCGAGGGCGCTTCTTCCAGCACCTTCTGGTGGCGGCGCTGGAGCGAGCAGTCGCGCTCACCCAGGTGGATCGCCTTGCCCTCGCCGTCGCCGAACACCTGGAATTCGATGTGGCGCGGATCGGCGAGATATTTTTCCATGTACACGGTGTCGTCGCCGAAGGCGGAGCGCGCTTCCGACCCGGCCTGGCTCATCAGGCTTTCGAGCTGGTCTTCGGACGGCACCACCTTCATGCCGCGGCCGCCGCCGCCGGAGGCCGCCTTGATCAGCACCGGATAGCCGATGTCCGCGGCCAGCGCCTTGGCGTCCTCGATGCTGTCGATCGCGCCGTCGGAGCCCGGGACCAGCGGCAGGCCAAGCTTTTCGGCGTTGCGCTTGGCCTCGATCTTGTCGCCCATCGTGCGGATGTGTTCGGGCTTGGGCCCGACCCAGGTGATGTCGTGGCTTTCGACGATTTCCGCGAAGTTCGCGTTTTCCGACAGGAAGCCATAGCCCGGGTGGATGGCGTCGGCGTGGACGATTTCCGCGGCCGAGATGATGTTGGGGATGTTGAGATAGGATTCGCTGGCCGCCGGCGGACCGATGCAAACGGTTTCATCGGCCAGGCGGACGTGCATCGCATCGGCGTCGGCGGTCGAATGGACGGCAACGGTGCGGATGCCCATTTCGTGACAGGCGCGATGGATTCGAAGCGCGATCTCGCCGCGGTTGGCGATCAGCAGTTTCTGGATGGCCATGGCTTAGCCGAGCGTGACCAGCGGCTGGTCGAACTCCACCGGCTGGCCGTTTTCCACCAGCACCGCCTTGACGGTGCCGCCGTGCGGCGCGGTGATCGGGTTCATCACCTTCATCGCTTCGACGATCAGCAGCGTGTCGCCGGCCTTGACCGTGTCGCCGACGCTGACGAACGGCGCGGCGCCGGGCTCGGCGGCAAGAAAGGCGGTGCCGACCATCGGCGAGCGAACGCTTTCGCCGTCAGGCTCGCCGACCGGCGTTTCGTCGTGCATCGGCGGCGCAGTCAGCAGCTGCGGCGCGGCCTGCGGGGGCGCGCTGGCATAGACCGGCGCTGCGGCGGCGGCCGGAGCGGCGCGCTGCACCTTGATCTTGCGGTCACCGTCTTCGACTTCGATTTCGGTGAGATTGTTGGAATCGAGAAGTCTGGCAAGCTCGCGCACCAGCCTGGTGTCGATGCGCATAGCGTCGTTGCCGTCCTTGTCAGCCATTCATGGCTCCTTGCTTGATACTGCCCGCGGCGAGGTTGCCGCAGGCCACTTGCAGAGCTTTGCCGCCGCGTCCAGCCCGCACCGCGCCGCTGGCATCGCGGGGACAGGCGCCTATATGGGCAGTCGTGGATGTTCAACGTGCCAGCGCTACCGGTGAAACGGCTGAATCGCCGATGATTTCCGTGCAGGTCAACGGGGAGCCGCGCGCGTTCCCGGCGGGCAGCACCATCGCCGCCATGCTGGAAGGCATCGGCATCGATCCGCGCAAGGTCGCGGTCGAACACAACCGGTCGGTCGTCCCGCGCTCGACGCTCGGCACAGTCGAAGTGGCCGATGGCGACGCGTTCGAGATCGTGCATTTCGTTGGAGGAGGCTGAGTGAACGCGCCCCAGGCCATGGCCGCCGATAGCTGGACCGTTGCCGGCCGCACCTTCACCTCGCGGCTGATCGTCGGCACCGGCAAATATAAGGATTTCGCGGAAAACGCCGCGGCGGTCGAAGCGTCGGGGGCGGAAATCGTCACCGTCGCGGTCCGCCGGGTCAACATCGCCGATCCCAAGCAGCCGAAGCTGACCGACTTCATCGACCCGAAGAAGGTCACCTATCTGCCCAATACCGCGGGCTGCTTCACCGCCGACGACGCGGTGCGCACGCTGCGCCTGGCACGGGAAGCGGGCGGGTGGAACCTCGTCAAGCTGGAAGTGCTGGGCGAGGCGCGAACGCTGTATCCCGACATGCGCGAGACGCTGAAAGCGACCGAGACCCTGGTCAAGGAGGGGTTCGAGCCGATGGTCTATTGCGTCGACGATCCCATTGCCGCGAAGCAGCTGGAAGAAGCGGGCGCGGTGGCGATCATGCCGCTGGGCGCGCCGATCGGGTCCGGGCTGGGCATCCAGAACCGGGTTACCGTCCGGCTGATCGTCGAGGGCGCGGGCGTGCCGGTGCTGGTCGATGCCGGAGTCGGCACGGCGAGCGATGCGGCGGTCGCGATGGAACTGGGGTGCGACGGCGTGCTGATGAACACCGCCATTGCCGAGGCCAAGGAGCCGGTGCTGATGGCGCGGGCGATGAAGGCCGCGGTCGAGGCCGGGCGCCTGGCCTATCTGGCCGGACGGATGGGCAAGCGCCGCTATGCCGACCCCAGCAGCCCGCTTGCCGGACTGATCTGACCCGCCGCGAATCGGGACGCTGACGGCCCGAGTCGCCGGCCGCGGAAGACCGCCGATTTTTCTACATGCCAGGGAAGAAGGGATCGACTCCGCAACGGAGGCAATCCTTTCGAAGTAGCGTGGGATTTCAGTCCGTTACGGATTCTGATTAACTTATGATAAGTGCGGGGCGTGGGCAGTATCGCGGCGTAACTAAATCCTTGCTTATCAAGGAGTAGAAGATGCGCATTGATCCGATGCCTTCCGAGCGCCTCGAACAATCCGGCAGCGAGTTACATTCGGTGCTGTCGGTCCAGCCCCACCAGCTGGAAGCCATCAAGAACCCTTCGGCCCCGTTGGCCGATATCGTCGCCGCGGACACGTTCAACAGCGAAACCGTCGGTCGCCCGATCCGGCGCTGGGCGCGCGACCCGCGGCTGGCGCGGACCGTGAACGACGTGCTGGCACGCGATCCGGGCCGCGAGAAACCGCGATCGCGGCTGGAACGCCTGCTCGGCCGATGATTTGGTGCGCGCTAGGCCGCGGCGTCAGCGCGGCGGTCTAGCGCACGGCCGATCGCCCGCCGGCAGTCGCGGGCGTTGGCGTCCAGCCGGGCGAATTCTTCCGCGGCCAGCTTGTCCTTGGCCAGTTCCATCAGCCCATCCACCTGATAGCGGACGCATTGCAGCTGGTCTCCGGTGCGGCAGCGGCCGGACAGGCTGGCGAGCATGACGATGGTGTGGTCGGCGGCGATGAGGTCGTGCGCCACGTAGGAGCGGACCGCGCCGAAGCCGCGCTGCATGACGTCGCCGAAGGTCACTTCGGGCATGATCACGCGCAGCACGCCCTCTGCGTCCAGCCGGTAGCGAGACGCGGCTTCGCGGCCCGCCATTTCCGCCGCGCCCGCGGCCAGCCAGTCGATGCAGGTGCGAGCGGTGAACGGATCGTTGACGCCCGACGACATGGCGCGAGCGGCGATGTCGACCAGTTCGTCGATCAGGAAGTGCAGGTCCTGGAACGGCGTCCGCAGGTTGCCGACGCTGTAGCAATGGCGAAGCGCGCGGTCCGCATCCTCGCTGACCCGGTCCGCCGGGGCGGCGAGCGCGTAGGGACGGCCCGAGTAGACGAAGTCGCCCGGTGTCCGCAGCAGGCAGACGACAAGGTCGTGGCGGCACGCCGTTTCGACCAGTTCGTCGATGTCCATCGCCTGGATGTAGCCCGATTCCTGCGCCCGCACCGCGGCGACATCGTCGCCGCGGCCGAGGAAGCGTTCGATCTCGCTGTCGAAATCGGGCAGCGGCTTGTCGTCGTCGTCCGGCAGATGGTCGGAGCCGGCGGGAAAGGTCTTGCCCATCGCCCGCACCAGCCGCCGCCCGATCCGTGCGGCGACATGGTTGACGTGGATGCTTTCGGGCACGTGATGGACGAAATAGATCAGCACCGCGATCGAGCAGGCGGCGAATACCATCGCCAGGAACACCGCCAGCTGGGGCACGAAGATGGTGTCGCCGTCGTAGATCGTGCGCAGCACCATCAGCGAATAGAGGAAGGTGGCGATGAAGGTGCCGAGCGTCACCTGATTGCCCCGGTCCGACATGAAGTTGGTCAGGATGCGCGGGCCATATTGGGTGGCGGCGTAGGAAATGGCGACGATGGTGATCGAGAAGACGACGCCGGCGACGGTGATCATCGACCCGGCGATCGCCGACAGGACCGAGCGCGCGCCTTCGGGTTTCGACTTCTGGTACCAACTGAGCTTCTCGAACAGCTCCCCGGCCGGGGTGGTGTCGAGCCAGATCGCGGTCGCGCCGAGCAGGATCGCGCCAATCGCCATCAGGCTGGGCACGAACCAGTAGCTCCACCGGACCGCGCGCCAGAATTGCAGGATCGGAAGCCGCATCTTCAACAGACGAACCGCGGCGCGAATGGTGCCGCGCGGCGGGTCAGCCCTTACGTGCCTTGTCGCGTAGCGCGCTGATGGTGGTGGCGTTGCTGATCTGTTCGACGTCGGTCCTGCAATGGATCAGGCGAATGCCCTTGCGCCCGATTGCGTCGTCGAGTGCGGGCGCGAATTCGGCGGTCGTCGCGATGCTCGCGGCCCAGCCGCCGAACGCCCGGGCAAGCGCCGCGAAATCGGGATTCTCCAGCCGCGTGGCGCTGATCCGTTCGGGATAGTCGCGTTCCTGGTGCATGCGGATGGTGCCGTAAGCGCCATTGTCGACGAGGATGACGATGAGGTCCGCGCCATATTGCGCGGCGGTCGCCAGTTCCTGGCCGTTCATCAGGAAATCGCCGTCGCCCGCGACCGCGACCACCGTGCGATCCTTGAAGCGCAGCGCTGCGGCGACCGCGGCAGGAACGCCATAGCCCATCGTGCCCGACGTCGGCGCCAGCTGCGTCGGCATCGGCCCGTAATGCCAGTAGCGATGCCACCAGCCGGAAAAATTGCCGGCGCCGTTGCAGACGACGGTGTCGGCCGGAAGCCGGTCGCGCATCGCCGCGACGCACGGGCCGAGGTCGAGCGCGACGCCGTCACGCGGTTTGGGGTCGGACCAGTCGAGCCATTGCCGGTGCGCGTCTTCCCCGGCGGCGAAGCGGGCAAGGTCGTCATCGTCCCAGCCGTCGACCATTTCCGCAAACTCGCCCATGTCGGCGCAGATCGGCAGGTCCGTGTGATAGACGCGGCCAAGCTCGTTCGGGTCGGGGTGGACGTGGACCAGCATCTGGCCGGGATGATCGGGCGTGACCAGAGTATAGCCGTCGGTGGTGCTTTCGCCGAGCCGGGTGCCGACGGCGAGGATCAGGTCGGCGTCGCGGATGCGCTGCTGCAATTGCGGATTGGGGCCGTAGCCGAGCTGGCCGGCGTAGACGGGGCAGTCGTTCGGGATCGCGTCCTGGCGGCGGAAGGCGGCAGCAACCGGCAAGCCGTGGCGCGCCGCGAAATTGGCGAAATGCGTGGCCGCGCGCGGGCTCCAGTCGGCGCCGCCGACGATGGCGACGGGCGCCGCGGCGTCCTTGAGCAGTTCGAACAGCGCCTGGATTGCGCCGGGGTCGGCGGCTTCGGCCACCGGCGGAACGCGTGGGCGGTCGACGGCGTGCACTTCGTCGCGCAGCATGTCTTCGGGCAAGGCAAGCACGACCGGGCCGGGGCGGCCGGCGGTCGCGACACGATAGGCGCGGGCGACATATTCGGGGATCCGCCGCGCATCCTCGATCCGCGCGGCCCACTTGGCGATCGGGCCGAAGAAGGCCGGAAAATCGATTTCCTGGAAGCCCTCGCGATCGCGGTCGCCGCGCGCGACGTCGCCGATGAACAGGATCATCGGGGTCGAATCCTGGAAGGCGACATGGACCCCGCCGCTGGCATTGGTCGCACCCGGGCCGCGCGTGACGAAGGCGATTCCGGGGCGGCCGGTCATCTTGCCGTCGGCGTCGGCCATGTAGGCGACCCCGCCTTCCTGGCGGCAGACGGTGACGTCGATTTCCGGCGCGTCGTGGAGCGCGTCGAGGACGGCGAGAAAGCTTTCGCCCGGAACGGTGAAAATGCGGTCGCAGCCGTTGATCTTCAACTGGTCGACAAGGATTTGGCCGCCGGTGCGCTTGGTCATGGCGATGCGCGTTAGCCGCTTCCCCTCGACCGGCAAAGAGTGCATCCATCGGCGATGCCCCGTCGGGGTGTCCCGGGGCAGGGAAAAAGGGGGTCGTATGAAGGGGACTCTTGCATTCGCGGCGGCAGCGCTTGGGCTGGCCGTATCATCCGTTCCGGCAGTGGCGCAGGCGCCCGACCGGTCGGTCACCGCGGAATATTATTACCGCATCAAGTGGGGCAGCGCCGCGGAGTTCAAGCAGCTGTACGAACGCAATCACGCGCCGATCCTGCGCGAAATGCAAAAGCAGGGCTTCATCCTCGGCATGGAGGTGGAGGAACCGTTCACCCATCTTGCCGGCGGCCCGCGCTGGGACCTCAGGGTGACGATCCGGATGCGCGATGCGGAAAGCGCGATCGGGGTCGGGGGGGAATTCGACAAGGCGGTCGCGGCGACGACCAAGCGGCTTTACCCGGACAAGGAGAAATTCCTGGCCGAGGAAGCGCGCCGCTTCTCGCTGCTTGAGGAGCATTGGGACGTGATCGTCGCCAAGGTCGAGCCCTAAGGCGGTCCGTCCGTCAGCGGCCGGTCGGCGGCGTTTCCAGCTTGTGTTTCAGCCGTGACAACATGTTGACCGCATAGGCCGCGTGGGGGCCGATCCACCGTTCGTGAATGTCGTGGATGGGCAGGGGGTTGAGGTGATTCCAGCGCTCGCGCCCGCGGCGCTCGACGTTCACCAGATCGGCCGTTTCCAGCACCTTGAGATGCTGCATCACAGTGCAGCGGTCGATGTCGGCGCACAGGTCGCACAGGGCGCCGGTGGTTAGCGGCTGGTCGCGCAGCGTGTCGAGAATCGACCGCCGGGTGGCGTGGCCGAGCGCCTTGAATACGGCGTCGAACTGGTCGGCGATTGACATGTTATAAAACTATAACATATCTCGATGCGACGCAAGGAGGCGAGTCGCGATGGACCCGACGTTTTCCGTTTTCATTTTCGTCGACCGGCCAGTGCACGAGGTGTTTGAGGCCGTTGCCGATCCGGACAAGATGTCGCGCTATTTCACCACTGGCGGTGCGCAGGGGCGGCTGGAAACGGGCGCGACCGTGACCTGGGATTTCCACGACTTTCCCGGCGCCTTTCCGGTTCACGTCCGGCAGGTCGTGCAGGACGAACGCATCGTCTTCGACTGGCAGGCCAACGAGCCGGGCGCGGACTATCAGATCACCGTGACCATGACCTTTGCGCCGGTCGATGGCGGGCGGACCAAGGTCGGCATTTCCGAAAGCGGTTATCGCGCGTCCGACGCGTCGGTAAAGGCCAGCTATGGCAATTGCATGGGCTGGTCGCAGATGCTCGCCGCGCTGAAAGCGTGGGTGGAGCACGGCATCAACCTGCGCGAAGGCGCCTACAAATAGGCTGACGGCCCGTCCGAAAAGCGGTAGCGGGCGTCGCCATGTACATCCTCACCATCACCTTCGCGAACAGCACCGGCGCGACTTTCGACTTCGACTATTTCCGCAACGACCATCTGCCCAAGATCGGCAGGGCGTTCGGCCCCTATGGCCTTGGCTACGCCAGCGTGCTGCGCGGGGAAGAAGGCGTCGACGGGAAGGCGCCGCCCTATTTCGCGACGGTCATCCTGAGCTTTCGCGAGGAATCGGGCGCCCGCGATGCGCTCGCTTCCGGCGACGGCCAGGCATTGCTCGACGACATGGCCGCCTTCACCAACACCAAGCCGGTGCTGCAATTCAACACGCCGGTGGCCTGACGGGCCGGTACCGGCGCGCCGGTCAGGTGCCGGCTTCGAGTTCGCGGAGCGATCGTCCGCGGGTTTCGCGCCCGGCATAAGCCACCAAGCCGATCGACAGAGCCATCGGTCCGGCAAGGACGAGGGCCGCGCTGCCTAGCGTCGGGAGCAGTCCGGCCAGTGCGAATGCCTGCACGGCGACGCCCCCGACCTTGCTCGCACCGGCGACCAGGCCGGTCGCCCGGCCGCGGCCGCCAAGCGGGTAATTTTCCGCCGTGTAGGGCAGCAGCACCGCGATCAGGCCGTTGGTGCCGATGACCAGCAGCGCGATGACCAGCACCAGCAGCGGTTCCCATTGCAACAGGGCCGCGGGCAGCAGCGCGCCGACCAGGCCGGCAAGCGTCAGCGCGATGGTCAGCGCCAGCGTCCACTTGCTGCTCCAGCGGCTGTATAGCAGGGCGACGACGGCCAGCGTGGGCAGCGCCAGCAATGCCGACTTGGCGATGATCCCGCTGGCCAGAGCCGCGCTGAACCCGCGGTCCTGCAGGTCGGTCGGAAGCCACAGCAGCAAGCCGAAATTGACGAAGCTCCAGGCGAGGGCGGTGATGACGAGCGCGGCGGTCAGCTGGCCGTGGCGCTGGGTCGCGACCGCCGCGTCGGCGGGGGCCGGCGGTTCCTGCCGCCTCACGATCCCGAACTTGTGCGCCATCGCTTCAAGCTCCCGCTCGCGACCCTGTTCGAGGAGGAAGCGCGGGCTTTCGGGGATCAGCCGGGCCAGCAGCAGCAGCGCGATCCCGGTCGGGAAGCCTTGCAGCCACAAAGCGCGCCAGCCGTAGATCGGTTCGAACAGGTGGGCGGCGCCGCTGGCGACGAGATAGCCGCCGACGAGGCCGAGCCCGCCGACCAGGACGAGCACCCAACTGCGGTGCCGTGGCGGCATGATTTCCGCCAGCAGCGTATAGACCACCGGCAGCATGCCGCCCGCCGACACGCCCATCAGGAAGCACATCAGCAGATTATATTCGAACGCCGGCATCGCCCCGCAGACGGAGGTGGCGACGAACAGGATGGTGGACAGAAGGATGGTCGAGCGGCGGCCGTACATGTCCGCCAGCCAACCCCACAGGAAGGAGCCGATCGTCGTGCCGGTCAGGGCGACGAAGGGGAGCCACGCCGCACTTGACCGGGCAATGCCATATTCCTGCGCCAGCCCGGGAATGACGAAGCCCAGCGTCGCCGGCTTCATCACGTCGATGATCAGGCCCACGGTGAGCACCAGCAGGACCAGTGCGTGGTGGCGCGTCAGCGGCGTGGTGTCGGGCGCTTCGTATAGCGTACCAGCATGACTGGAGATGCCGGTGCGGTGGCGCGGCAGTGCACCGAGGATCGCCAGCGGAACGCCGGCCAGGATCATCGCCATGCCCGCCCACATGCCGGCGTCCATCGGCATTCCGGCAAGGTGATTGCCCATGCTGTGGGCCATCGCCAGCATCGGCAGGTGCAGCGCGACGCCGGCCGCGATGAGGACGCAGCCGAACGGAAAAAGCAGCGCCCGGCGGTGCGCGGGGCTCACGCCTGGTGGATCGCCTTCACGACCTGGTAGGTCTCAAGTCCTTCCTTGCCGCCTTCGGACCCGAAGCCGGATTCCTTGACCCCGCCGAACGGCGCGTCGGCGATGGAAATGGCGAAGGTGTTGATGCCCACCATGCCCGCCTCGATCGCGTCGGCGAGCAGGTTGGCGCGGCGGCCGTTCTCGGTGAAGGCGAAGGCGGCGAGGCCGTAGGGCAGGCGATTGGCCTGTTGGATCGCTTCATCGAAATCCTTGAACGGGCGCGACACGGCGACCGGACCGAACGGTTCATTGTTCATGATGTCGGCGTCCAGCGGCACGTCGGCAAGCAGCGTGGGTTCGAAGAAGAAGCCGCTGTCGCCGCGATTGCCGCCGGCAAGGACCCGGGCGCCCTTGTCGCGGGCGTCGTTGACCAGCGTCTCGATTGCTCCCGGCCGGCGATCGTTGGCGAGCGGCCCCATCTTGGTGTCCGCGTCGAGGCCGTTGCCGATCTTCACCCGCTTGGTGCGCTCGGCGAAGCCCTTGATGAAAGCGTCGTAGATGCCTTCCTGCACGTAAAAGCGGGTCGGCGAGACGCAGACTTGCCCGGCGTTCCGGAATTTCTGCGGGACGACCATGTCGAGCGTCTTGTCGAGGTCGCAATCGTCGAAGATCAGGACCGGCGCATGGCCGCCAAGTTCGAGCGTGATCTTGGTCACGTTGTCGGCGGCGAGCTTCATCAAATGCTTGCCGACCGGGATCGACCCGGTGAAGCTGACCTTGCGGATGGTCGGCGAGCCGATGAGGTGCTTGCTGACCATGTCGGGGGCGCCATGGACCAGCTGGAACACGCCCTTGGGCAGGCCCGCGTCGTCGAGCGCGCGGGCGATGGCAAGCGTGTTGCCGGGCGTTTCCTCCGGCGGCTTGGAGATGACCGAGCAGCCGGCGGCAAGCGCCGCGGCGACCTTTTTCGCCAAGAGGTAAATGGGGAAATTCCACGGGGTGAAGGTGGCGACCGGACCGACCGGTTCGTGCATCACCCGGCTGAGTTCGCCCGGCGGGCGGACGAGGACTCGGCCATAGTCGCGCTTGATCTCTTCCGCGTACCAGTCGAACAGCGAGGCCGCGCCGAGCACTTCGCCGGTGCTCTCCGCGATCGGCTTGCCCTGTTCCTGAGTCATCGTGCGGGCGATGTCGGCCGCCCGTTCCTTGAGCAGGCTTGCAGCCTGGTGCAGGATCGCGCTGCGCTTTTCGACCGGGGTCGCACGCCACACGGGGTACATGCGACGGGCCGTGTCGAGCGCCTCGTCGAGGTCGGCTTCGGTGGCCATCGGCAGTTCGGCGATGCTGTCGCCGGTGACCGGGTTGATAACCTGGAAACTGTCGCGGCCTTCGCCCGTGCGCCAGCTGCCGTTGATGAAGAGTTTGAGGTCGGCTTCGTATCCCATGGTACGGCAGATAGGCGCGCCTTGATGCGCCCGCAACGCCTCGCTAGTCCTGCTGACAAAGGAGAAAGTAAGATGGACAAGGCCGAGCTCGTTTCGAAGATGCAGGAAAACCAGGCCTGGGTGCCGGGCAAGACCGTCAAGCTCGACTTTGGCGACAAGGGCGTGATCCTGCTCGACGGCGTCAACCAGAAGGTCAGCGAAGATGACGGCGCGGCCGACACCACCATCAAGACCGCCTGGGAAGATTGGGAAAAGATGGCCTCGGGCGAGCTCGACGGCATGACCGCCTTTATGACCGGCAAGCTCAAGATCGAAGGCGATATGTCCAACGCCATGCAGCTGCAGGGCGTGCTCGCCAAGCTGAAAGGCTAAACGCCGTGCGGCTGGTTCTTGCAGCAGCGGTCGCTATCGCGGTCGCGGGTTGCGGACGCGGCGAGGCGGACAATGTCATCAGCAACGAAGGCGGCGGCAACGTCGCGCTGAGCGAGATCGACGCGCCGCGCGGTCCCGACGTTGCGGCGACCACCGACGACAGCGGCATCGCCCGGGCGATCGCGGCCAAGCTCGCCGACGACGGGGGCGTGTCCGACAATGCGCGCTGGTTCGTCGCGCGAACCGACCTCAACGGCGATTCGAGCGACGAGGCCCTGGTGTACCTGGTCGATCCGATGATGTGCGGGACGGGCGGCTGTTCGCTCTACGTGCTGGCGGACGGCGGCAACGGGTCGTGGACGGTCACCGATACCATCGGGCCGTCGCAACTGCCGGTCTACAAGCTGGCCAGCGCCACCGGCGGATGGGCCGACCTTGGCGTGGCGATCCGCGGCGGCGGCGCCGGCAATGCATTGATGAAGGTGGCGCATTCCGGCAGCAACTATGCGTCCAATCCGACCGTCGCGCCGGCGACCGAAACCACGCCCAGCGGCGCGACGCTGCTGATCGCCGACGATTACGACAAGGCCGTGCCGGTCCCGAGGTAGGTTTGGCGGAACGCGATCTCGGCCGGTTGCTCGCGACGCTCGATCCGTACCTGTCGGACGAGCGCTTCGAGTTTGCCGAGGGGGAGGACGTGGACGGTTCGGCTTTCGCCGTCATTCGAGAGGCTGAAGGGCCGGGCGTGATCCGGGCGGCGCCGGACGGAAGGTGGGCACGGATTAGCCTCGGGGTTCACTCCAGCCTCGAGGCCGTCGGACTAACCGCCGAGCTGTCCCGGCGGCTGGCCGAAGCGGGGATTAGCGTGAACATCGTCGCCGGCCTTCGCCACGATCACCTTTTCGTGCCCTGGGACAGGCGTAACGAGGCGGTTGCCTTGCTCAGGCGCAACTAGGGTTGGCGCGCGCGGTTTCGAGCAGCGGGCCCAGCGCGAAGTCTTTCGGATAGGCCGAGCGCCAGGCTTCGCCGCACGCCTGCAGCAGCATCACCTCCGCAGCGCCATAGGGATAAACGGATTCGCGGGCCTTGCCGGGCAGGTCGGGCTTGCGCAGCGCGTCGAGGGTCGCGGCTTCAAGCCGAGCGGTGCCGTCGCGCACATCCTGGCGCGGATACCATTTGCCGAGCCTGATCTCGGTCCAGCGAGCGACCCCTTCCTGCCACAGCTGCAATTCGAAATAGCGCCAGTTGCGCTCTCCCGCTGCGGCCGCCAGCGCCTTGCGAGCGGTCAGGTAATCCGCGAGCGCCGCGCCGAACCCGGGAGTCGCGCGGGCCGCCACAGCGTCGGCCAGCTTGTTCGACGCCGCGTTGAACGCGGTGTTCACCGCCGGGTCGTCATAGGGAAACTTGTAGTTGAGGATCCACATGCCGGTCTGATCGCCGTCGTGCAGGTCGAGCGCGTTGATGCGGTCGAAATAGCCGGGCAGCGCATATTGCCACTGGTGAAAATGTTCGTGAAGGATGGTGCGGACCCAATTGGCCTCGGTCCGGTTGGTGGTTTTGGGCGTGCCCATCACGATCACCGACGGGGGGCCGAACAGCGGCATGGCGGCCAGCAATGTGTTCGGCATCCCGCTGCGTGGGCGCGTGAAGCGTTTGCAACCGGTTGCCGCGTCGGCGCCTGCCGCAACGAACCCGTCGGGCACCTGGTCGCGGCAGAGCAGGCTTTCGGTCTTTTCACCGACTAGCAGGAAACCGAACGGCGCATCGCCATAGCCGGTCCAGACCTTCTCCCCCTCGGTGCGGGAAAAGTCGCGCACCTGCGCAAGATGCGGGCCGACGTCCAGTTCGGCCGGCGCGGCCGCTCCCAGCAACATCGCGGCGAGCGCGCTTGCTAAAGCTGTTCTCATCCGTGGCTCCCCCCGATGCCATCGGCGTTGATTTACCGCCGCCGCACAGACTATCGCCTTGCGGCAGGAGGATCGATGAAAAAAATCTATGATAGCGCGGCGGCGGCGCTCGACGGACTGCTGCGTGACGGCCTGCTGATCGCGGCCGGCGGATTTGGCCTGTCCGGCATTCCCGAACGGCTGCTCGACGCGATCCGCGACAGCGGGGTCAAGGACCTGACCTTCGCATCCAACAATGCCGGCATCGACAATGAAGGCATCGGCAAGCTGCTGCGCACGCGGCAGGTGAAAAAGATGATCAGCTCCTACGTTGGCGAGAACAAGGAGTTCGAGCGCCAGTTTCTGTCGGGCGAGCTGGAAGTGGAATTCTGTCCGCAGGGCACGCTGGCCGAGCGCATGCGCGCCGGCGGCGCGGGCATTCCCGGCTTCTACACCAAGACCGGTGTCGGCACGCAGGTCGCGGAGGGCAAGGAGGTCAAGGAATTCGGCGGCGAGGACTATATCCTGGAGCGCGGGATCTTCGCCGACCTCAGCATCGTCAAGGGCTGGAAAGCGGACGAAAGCGGCAACCTCATGTTCCGCAAGACGGCGCGCAACTTCAACCTGCCGGCCGCGACCTGCGGCAAGGTGTGCGTTGCCGAAGTCGAGGAAATCGTACCGGTCGGGAGCCTCGATCCCGACTGCATCCATCTGCCGTCGATCTACGTCAATCGGCTGATCCTCGGCGCGCCCTACGACAAGAAGATCGAATTCACGACCACACGGGAAAGGGAAACGGCATGATTGGATATGCCATTGCACTTGCGCTCGCCGCGCTTCCGGCCACGCCCAACCCGCAGGCCGATGACAAGGTCGCCATCAACACCGCGCTGAACAAGGTCTACGGCGCAATATCCGGCCCGGTCGGCGCGCCGCGCGACTGGGACGCGATGCGGGCGATGTTCACGCCCGACGCGCGCCTGTACGCAGCCGGGAAAGACGGCAAGCTCGGCGGCGGCACGGTCCAGGATTACATCGACCGCAGCGGCAAGTTGCTGATCGAATCCGGCTTCACCGAGACCGCGCTGGTCAACCGTATCGAAGCGTATGGCGACGTGGCGCAGGTCTGGTCGTCCTATGAAGGGCGTTTCACCGCCGACGGGAAGCCGAAGAGCGTTCGCGGCATCAACAGCTTCCAGCTGCATCGCCAGGCGACCGGCGAATGGAAAGTGCATTCGATCCTTTGGCAGTCGGAACATGCCGACCTGCCGCTACCGCCGGACATGGTGGCGCCCAAGTGACGCTTTCGGCCGGCGACCTCGATAGCGACCTGGAGACGATGGAACGCGACCGGCTGATCGCCGAGGTGCGCAGCCTGCGGGCGGGAATCCGCGAGCATCGCGATTCCTCCGGTCACCAGCTTTGCTGGCATCACCCCGCGTTGTGGGGCTTGCTGCCAGAGCGGGTGGAGCCGGCCATCGCGGTGCCCGAATGGCCGCAATTCCTGCGCGGGTGCCTGGCCTATCGCCAGTCGCTGGACGAACAGCGGCCGGATGCCCCGCGCACCAATTCTGAATTTGCCAGCAATGATCGGAAGAACGACTGATGCCTTGGGATCGTAACCAGATGGCCGCCCGCGCCGCGCAGGAGCTTGAGGACGGCTATTACGTCAACCTTGGCATCGGCATTCCGACGCTGGTCGCCAACCACGTGCCGGCTGGCATGACCGTCACGCTGCAGAGCGAAAACGGGATGCTCGGGATCGGCCCGTTTCCCTATCCGGACGAGGTTGACGCCGACCTGATCAACGCCGGCAAGCAGACCGTCAGCGAGCTCGACCAGACGAGCTATTTCGACAGCGCGCAAAGCTTTGCCATGATCCGCGGCGGGCACATCGACCTTGCCGTGCTCGGCGCGATGGAGATCAGCGAGAATGGCGACATCGCCAACTGGATGATCCCGGGCAAGATGATCAAGGGCATGGGCGGGGCAATGGACCTGGTCGCCGGGGTCAAGAAGATCATCGTCGTGATGGAGCACGTCGCCAAGAGCGGGGACCCGAAGTTCATCCCGGAATGCACCTTGCCGCTGACCGGCAAGAACGTGATCGACATGATCATCACCGACCTGTGCGTGTTCCATCGCAAGGACCATGACAGCCCGTTCCGGCTGATCGAACTGGCGCCCGGCGTCACCGCGGACGAAGTCGCCGAGAAGACGACGGCGAAGTACGAGGCGTAAACATGCGTGTCGCGGTCCTGCTGGCATGCGCGCTGGCCGGTTGCGGATCGAACGAGCCGACCGTCATCGACGGATCGTCAGCGCAGGCGTTCGAGGCGAGCGTGAGCCGGGCGCGGGAGGATTTGCCCGACGGCGACCGGATGACGTTCGACCGGGCGATCCGCACCGTCGGCGGCCGCTGGATGGGCAATCCGGACCCGGACAAGGCGGCGCGGGTTACATTCAACGGGATGACGGCGGCGGAGATCGTCGCCGACCAGGAAGCGCGCGAAACAGGAGGATGAGGATGAAGCGGATAGCGATGGCGATGCTCGCCGGGGCGGCGGCGATGGTTGCGGGATGTTCGGTATCGCAGGACGGCAGCAATGCGGCCGAGTCCAACGAGGTCACGCCGACCGCGGTCGATTCCTCGTCCGCCGCCACGCCGCAACTGACCCTGTCGCGGCTGGACTGCGGCACCATCGAATTTCAGGACATGAACGGCTTCTTCTCCGATCGGCCGGGCGTCTATCCGCCGGGGCCGGGCAAGGTCACCGATAGCTGCTACCTGATCCGCCACGGCGACCAGATGCTGCTGTGGGATACCGGCTTGCCGGCGGCGACCTTGCAGGAGCCGGTGCAGGACAACGGCATGAAAGGTGCGCTGACCGTGTCGCTGGCCGATCAGCTGGCCAAGGGCGGGCTGAAACCGGCGGACATCGACATTGTCGGTATCAGCCACATGCACAGCGATCATACCGGCCAGGCGGCGGAGTTTTCGCAGGCCAGGCTGCTGATCGGCAAGCGCGACTTCGACCAGACCGCGGGCAAGGACGATCCGTTCGGCCCGTGGCGCGGCGCGGGCAAGCCGGTGCAGGCGGTGTCCGGCGAAACCGATATCTTCGGCGACGGCAGCGTGGTCGCGCTGTACCTGCCCGGCCATTCGCCCGACCATCTGGCGTTGCGCGTGAACCTGGCGAGCGGGCCGGTGCTGCTGACCGGCGACCTGTATCATTCGACCATCGCGCGCGAGAAGCGGTCGCTGCCGGGCTTCAACACCAGCCGCGAACAAACGCTGGAATCGATGGACAAGTTCGAGGCGCTGGCCAAGCAGACCGGCGCCAAGGTCGTCATCCAGCACGAGCCCGCCGATATCGGCAAGGTGCCCGCTTTCCCGCAGGCGGCAAAATGATCGGCCTGGTCGCAGCTGCGCTGCTCGCCGCGGCCCCGGCCGACCGGCCGCAGGTCGAATTGTGGCGGCTCGATTGCGGTTCGATCGAAGTCGATCTTGGCGATTTCTCGGACACCGGCCTGTACGCCGGGCAAAAGCGGACGCTGGCGGCCAGCTGCTATCTCGTTCGCAACGGCGACCGGTACCTGCTGTGGGATACCGGCATGGACCGGGCGTTAGCCGGCAAGCCGAAAAATTCGGACGGCGAAGAGCTGAAGCGGTCGATCGTCCAGCAGCTGGCCAGCATCGGCCTTAAATCGTCGGACGTCGATTTCGTCGGGATCAGCCATTATCATTACGACCACACCGGCCAGCTTCCGGACTTTCCGTCCGCCACCCTGCTTGAAGGCAAGGCCGACTGGGCGGTTATCCGCACTTGGCCCAAGGCCGAACCACGGTATCGCCACTGGCTGACCGGCGGTGGGAAGTTCGAAGAAGTGGAAGGCGACAAGGACGTCTTCGGCGACGGCACCGCGGTGATGCTCAACCTGCCGGGGCATACCGAGGGGCATCACGCGCTGCTGGTGAAACTGGCGAGCGGGCCGGTGCTGCTGTCCGGCGACGAATACCACTTTCACGAAAATCGCGACGTCGGGGGCGTACCCAGCTTCAACACCGACCGCGCCGACACGCTGGCGTCTCATGACCGCTTCGAAAAGCTGGCCAGGAACATCGGCGCTCGGGTCATCATCCAGCACGAACCGCGCGACATCGCCAAGCTGCCGCCGTTCCCCAAGTCGGCGCAATAAGCGGAAATTCGACCGGCGCGCAGCGGCATTCGGCAAGCCGCCGGATCAGGCGGTGACGGCGGGCCGTCGTCGGGCGTAAGCTGCGCCAGGCGCATTGGGGAGGGGGCGGATGAAGGTTTTGCTTGCGGCACTGGCACTGGCCGTCGCGGCCGGCGGCCAGGCGGCGTCACCGACGGACACCCCGGCCAAGATCAAATTGTGGCGGCTCGATTGCGGGCGGCTGGACGAAAACGCCGCGCGCAAATGGGCATGGCAGAAGGTGCCGACGCCGGCGCCCTGTTTCCTGGTCGCGCACGGCACCCGTTACCTGCTGTGGGACAGCGGCCTTTCCGTCCGCGCGCTGGGCAATGCCCACCCGACCGCCAAGCTCGACCGAACGATCGCCGACCAGCTGGCCCAGATCGGCATCGCGCCCGAACAGGTCGAGTTCGTCGGGATCAGCCATTATCACGGCGACCATACCGGCCAGGCGTCGAAATTCCCGCGGGCCAAGCTGCTGATCGGAGCCGGCGACTTTGCCGCGCTGAAAACCACGCCCGCGCCGGGCGGCGCGGCGCCGCCTCACCTGCAGCCATGGCTGGACGGCAAGCTGCCGGTCGAGGCGGTGGTCGAGGACCATGACGTGTTCGGCGACGGCAGCGTCACCATGATCCCGACGCCCGGCCATACGCCGGGCCATTCGGTGCTGCTGGTCAATCTGGCGACCGGGCCGGTGATCCTCGCCGGGGACCTGTGGTTCAGTTACGAGGACATGGTGCGCGGCGCGATGCCGCACTTCAATTCCAGCCGGGCGGAAACGCTGGCCTCGCGCGACCGGATCAGCCGGCTGGCCGAGAAGCTCGATGCGGTGGTCGTCGTCCAGCACGATCCCGCCGATGTCGTGAAATTGCCGGCCTTCCCCAACGCCGCCGAATAATCGCCGGAGACCCGGCCGACCGGGACTTTCGGCACTGCCGGGCCAACGACCACGATCCTAACCTTGGCCTTTGCTGACACGGGTCAGCTTAAGAGCAGGGGTTTACGATGCGTTTCCCGATAATTGCGGCGATGGCCGCCAGCCTGGCGGCCGTGCCCGCGGCCGCGTACCAGCAGCCCGCAACCGCGATTGCCGAGCCCGGCAGCGTCGCCGAGGCCCTAAATGCCTTCGTGGTCTCATTCCGCAGCCTCGACAAGGAAGCCTTCTCCGACCTGTTCGCCACTGACGCCACGGTGTTCTTTCCGCAGAAGCCGTTTCCGCTGCACCGCATCAGCGGACGTGCGGCGGTCACCGGATGGTTCGGCAAGCTGTTCGACGCTCGTCGCGGAGAGCCGCTGCAGATCGATCCCCAGGACGTCCAGATTCAGCAGTTTGGCGATTCCGCCATCGCCACCTTCCATCTTGGCAAGACCGAGAAGGGACTGGGCCGGCGGACGCTGGTTTTCCAACGCCGGGACGGCGTCTGGAAGATTGCGCATCTGCATGCGTCGTCGATTGTCGTCGCGGAGGGCGAGCGCGGGTGAGCGGCTGCACGGCCCAGCCTCGCAAATAGAGGTTGGCCGAGCGGGGCTCGTCCGCGCTATACCGTGCCGGTGGGTGAACTGGTCCATCCGGCATCGGCGCTGGTCGTGCGATGGTCGGCGCATTTGGCGCACGACCGCCGTCGGTCCGCGCATACGGTCCGCGCTTATGCCGGGACCGCGCACCGGCTGATCCGTTTCCTGGGCGATTATCGCGGCGGGCCGGTCGAGGAGAGCGGGCTGCTCGCGATCGGTGCCGCGGACCTGCGCGCCTTCCTTGCCGCCCGGCGCAACGGCGGGCTTGGCGCGGCGTCGGCGGCGCGCGAGCTGTCGGGCGTTCGCGCCTTCCTCAAATACGCCGCGGAGCAGGTCGGCAGCGAACCCAACGTGCCGCGCACGCGCGCTCCGCGAAAGCCGCGCACGCTGCCTCGGCCGGCGGCTCCGGACGAGGCGATCGCGCTGGCCGAGGATGCCGGCGCTTATGGGTCGGAACCGTGGATCGGCGCGCGCGACCTTGCCATTCTGTTGCTGCTGTACGGATCGGGGCTGCGCGTCTCGGAAGCGCTGTCACTGACCGCGCGCGACCTGCCGATCGGCGAGGCCATCCGGGTCACCGGCAAGCGGGCGAAGACGCGCATCGTCCCGGTCGTGAAGGCGGTGCGCGAAGCGATCGCGGAATATCTGCGCGAATGCCCCTATCCGGTCGACGGCGATACGCCGCTGTTCCTCGGGGCGCGGGGAGGGCCGCTTAGCGCCGACCTGGTGCGGCGCGCGGTGCGCGCGGCGCGGGTGCGGTTGGGTTTGCCCGACACGCTGACCCCGCATGCGTTGCGGCACAGCTTCGCGACGCACCTGCTGGCGCGCGGGGCAGACTTGCGGTCGCTGCAGGAATTGCTGGGCCATGCCAGCCTGTCGTCGACGCAGATTTATACGAAGGTGGACGCGGCGCATCTGCTCGATGTGTACCGCCACGCCCACCCTCGTGCGTGAACGTTGACCGCGGCGTCCCGCCAGTGGGGTTGACGTTTCGCCGCGGCACCGGAGAGATGAGCGCCAAGGCGTAAACCGCGGCCAAATCATTAGTCCGGATCGGACCGGATCAGCTGCCCTTGTGGGTGGCCAGCCGCCACAGATAGACCAGCACCATCGTCACCAGAACGGTGTTGGCGAACGGCGTGATGAACTGGTCGACCTGTTCGAAGCTGGACTTGAGCTGAAAGCCGGCACCGGCGAGCAAGGCGGTCCAGGCGAAGGTGCCGATGGTCGAGGCGATGACGAAGCTTTTGAAGCGCATGTCGAGCAGGCCGGCCGGCACCGAAACCAGCGAGCGGATCGACGGGATCACCCGGCCGACCATCACGAACAGCGCGCCGCGCCGGTCCATCCAGTCGTGCGCCCGTTCGATGTCGCGCCAGGTGAGCGTCAGCCACTTGCCATATTTTTGAATAAACGGCCGCAGCCGCTGGATGCCGAGGGCGCGGGCGGCGAGATACCAGAAGATGTTGCCGAGCATCGCGCCGGCCGTTCCGGACAGGATCACCATCATCAGGTCGAGCTTGCCGTTGGCGGCGGTGACCCCGGCCACGGTCATGATGATTTCCGACGGGATCGGCGGGAACACCGTTTCCAGGAACATCAGGAAGCCGACGCCCAGATAGCCCGATTGTTCGATCAGGCGGACGACCCAGTCGTTCATTGGGCTCAGCCCGGCTTGCGGTCGGACAGGCGGCGCTCGACCGCCTGCCAGACGAGGGCGGGCGTGTCGGTGCCGTTGAAGGCGTCGATGGCGACGATACCGGTGGGCGACGTGACGTTGATTTCGGTCAGCCACCTGCCGCCTATGACGTCGATGCCGACGAACAGCAGGCCGCGCTGCTTCAGCTCGGGGCCAAGCGCGGCGCAGATTTCGCGCTCGCCGTCGGTCAGTTCGGTCTTCTGCCCGGATCCGCCGACGGCGAGGTTGGACCGGATCTCGCCCGCCGCGGGAACCCGGTTGACCGCGCCCGCGACCTCGCCGTCGACCAGCACGATGCGCTTGTCGCCCTGCGCGATCTCGGGGAGGAATTTCTGCAGCATGTGCGGTTCGACATAGGTCGAATTGAACTGTTCGATCAGCGCCGACAGATTGCGGCCGTCCGCGCCGATGCGGAACACCGACCCGCCGGCAAAGCCGTGCAGCGGCTTGAGCACGATGTCGCCGTGGTCGGCGAGGAATTTGCGCGCTACGCCGAGCGAGCGGGTGATGGCGGTCGGCGGCATGAAACGGGCGAAATCGAGCACCCACAGCTTTTCCGGCGCATTGCGCACCGCGCGCGGATCGTTGACGACCAGCGTCGTTTCGCTGATCCGTTCGAGCAGGTGCGTGGCGGTAATGTAGCCAAGGTCGAACGGCGGATCCTGCCGCATCATCACCACGTCGACGTCGCTGCCAAGATCGAGCACGCGCGGATCACCGAAGCTGAAGTGGCCGTCGCCGCCCCGCTGCACGGTAACCGGATGTGCCATCGCCCATACGCGGCCGTCGGCGTAGGTCAGGTCCTGCGGCACGTAGTGAAACAGCGCGTGGCCCAGCGCCTGCGCCTTCAGCATCAAGGCGAAGGTGGAATCGCCGGCGACGTTGATGCGGTCGAGCGGGTCCATCTGGAAGGCGATGCGAAGCGGCATTGGCCGCGCCTATGTCAGCAGGGCGGCTTTGTCACCCTTGCCAGACATCTTGCAGGTGGCGGGGAAGCCTCCCGGGCACGACGAACAGCGCGTCGATGCGGATGCTGTCGCCGTCGCGGGCAAAGCGCTGCGCAAGCCGTTCGGCGGCGATCGCGACGCGGCGCAGGCGGTGCCGGTCGAGCGCGAAGCCCGCGGCCTCCGCCGAATTGCGCGCCTTGACCTCGACGAAGGCGACGATCCGTCCGCGGCGCGCGACGATATCCACTTCGCCGCCCGGCGCACGGGCGCGGCGAGCCAGGATCCGCCAGCCTTTCAGGCGCAGGTACCAGCAGGCGATGGTTTCCGCGGTCCGACCGCGGCGTTCCGCCTGCTGCCGGCTCACGCGCGGGACAGGTCGAGCGCGCGGGCGTAGACGCGCTTGCGCGGCAGGTTGAGCCGTTCGGCAACGTCGGCCGCCGCGCGCGACGGCGACAGCGTCTGCAAGGCGTCGCCAAGCATTCGGTCGATGGTCTCGTCGGACGCTGCCGCGGCCTCCGGCGGCGGGCCGACGATGATGACGATCTCCCCCCTCGCGACGCTATCGGCGTAACGGCCGGCAAGCTCGCCCAGCGTGCCGGTCACGCATTCCTCGTGCAGCTTGGTGATTTCGCGGGCCACCGCCGCGTCGCGCGGGCCAAGCCCGGCTTCGAGCGCGCGCAGGCTATCGGCAAGGCGCGACCCGGATTCGTAGAAAACCAGCGTCGCGCGCAGGGTCGCGACCTCGGCGATGGCGTCGGACCGCGCCTTTGCCTTGGCTGGCAGGAAACCCATGAACAGGAAGCGGTCGGTGGGCAGGCCCGCGACGCTGAGGCCCGCGATCGCGGCGCACGGGCCCGGCATGGTGCGGACGTCGTGCCCGGCATCGCGCGCGGCGCGGACCAGTTTGTAGCCAGGGTCGGAAATCAGCGGCGTTCCGGCATCGCTAACCAGCGCCACCACGTCGCTGCCAAGGCGGGCGACGATGTCGTCGCGCTGGCGGTCGGTGGAATGGTCGTCGTAGCGCCGCATGGTTGCCTTCGACCCCGCCTGGGCCAGCAGCTTTCCGGTCACCCGCGTGTCTTCGGCCAACACCAGGTCGGCGTCGCGCAGAGTCTGCGCCGCGCGCGGGCTGAAATCGCCCAAGTTCCCGATCGGGGTGGCGACGATATACAGGCCAGGATCCATCGCGCGATCATCACGGATCGCCCGCCACCCCGCAAGCGCCGGAATCAGGCGGCGATTTCGCCGAGCAAGTGATCGAGCAACAGGCGTCCCGCGGGCGTCGTGGCAATGCGCGCGCCGGAGCGGACAAGATGACCGCTCGCCGCCAGTCGGTCGACCTTGTCCCAATCCACCAGCGGCGTGCCGAAGCGCGCTTCCAGCGCGGCGGCGTCGATCCCTTCGGCCAGGCGCAGGCCCATTACCAGCGCCTCGTCGGCGGCCTCGGCCGGCGACAGCCGGTCTTCCTCCGCGATGCCGTGGCCGTTGCGGGCAAGCCCGGACAGGAAGTTTTCCGGTTTGCGATGGCGGACGGTGCGCTGTCCCTGCCGGCGGCCATGGGCGCCGGGGCCGATCCCGGCGTAATCGCCGTAGCGCCAGTAGGTAAGGTTGTGGCGGCTTTCGGCGCCGGGGGCGGCGTGGTTGCTGATTTCATAGGCAGGCAGGCCCGCATCCGCAGTGACGGCAGCGGTCAGTTCGAACAGGTTGGCGGAGGTTTCCGGGTCGAGCGGTTCGAAGGCGCCGCGGGCGACGTCGGTGGCGAAGCGCGTGCCGGGTTCGATGGTCAGCTGGTAAAGCGACAGGTGGGTGGTGCCCAGCGCCAGCGCCCGGCGCAGCGTCGCTTCCCACCCCGCCTCCGTGTCGCCGGGCAGCGCATAGATGAGATCGAAGCTGACGCGATCGAAATGGCGCTGGGCAATGGCCAGCGCGGCTTGCCCTTCCGCCGCCGAATGGGCGCGGCCAAGGAAACGCAGCTGGTCGTCGTCGAAACTTTGCAGGCCGAGCGACAGGCGGTCAATGCCGGCCGCGGCAAGGTCCGCGAAGCGTGCCGCCTCGACCGAATTGGGATTGGCTTCGAGCGTGATCTCGAGGTCGTCGGCGATATCCCAGTGGCGGCCGGCGGCGTCGATGATCGCAGCGGCGGTCGCGGGGTCCATCAGCGATGGGGTGCCGCCGCCGAAAAAGATGGACGTCAGCCGCCGTCCGGGCAGCAGGCGCGCTTCATGCGCGAGGTCGGCGAGCAGGGCGTCCCGCCATGCCTGCTGGTCGACGGTGTCGCGGACGTGGCTGTTGAAGTCGCAATACGGGCATTTGGAGACGCAGAACGGCCAGTGGACATAGAGGGCGAGAGCATTTGGCGAAGCCCCCACAACCCCGTTCGTCCTGAGCGAAGTCGAAGGGCGCACCGCCGATCTCGGACCGCGCCCTTCGACTACGCGCTTCGCGCTCCGCTCAGGACGAACGTGAAGGGTCAAGCGCGGCCAGCAGCTTGCGGAAGGCGTCGGCGCGATGGCTCATCGCGTGCTTCTGCTCCGGGTCCATCTCGCCGAACGTCTGGTCGTGGCCGACGGGGACGAACATCGGGTCGTAGCCGAAGCCCCTGTCGCCGCGCGGCGGCCAGGTGAGCGTGCCGTCGACGCGGCCTTCGAAGCTTTCCGCCTGGCCGTCATTGGGCCAGGCCAGCGCCAGCGCACAGGCGAAATGAGCGGCGGGCGGCGCGTCGGGATCGGTCGCCTGCGCTTCATCCCACGCGCGTTGCATCGCCCGCATCCAGTCGCGGTTGCCGTGCGCATCCTCGGCCCAGCGGGCGGAAAAGATGCCGGGCCGGCCGCCCAGCGCTTCGATGCACAGGCCGCTATCGTCGGCGAGCGCGGGAAAACCGGACAGGTCCGCCGCCTGGCGCGCCTTGAGGTCGGCATTATCGACGAAGGTAACGCCGATCTCCTCCGGTTCGGGGAGATCGAGTTCGTCGGCGCTGACGCAGGTAATGCCGAGCGGCCGCAGCAGGTCGGAAATCTCGCGCAACTTGCCGGGATTGTGGGTCGCGATGACCAGCTTGTCGCCGATCGGCCTCACTTGCCGGCGGCCTTGCGCTGGGCGGCGAAAATCTCGTCGCAGCCGATCCGCGCCAGCCGCAGCAGGCGCAGCAATTGTTCTTCGTCGAACAATTCGCCCTCGGCCGTCAGCTGCGCCTCGACGATATTGCCGTCGCCAGTGAGCACGAAATTGCCGTCGGAGCCGGCGCTGCTGTCCTCGTCATAATCGAGGTCGAGCACCGGCGTGCCCTTGAAGATGCCGCAGCTGACCGCCGCGACCTGCGTGCGGATCGGGTCTTCGGTCAGCGCCTTGGAATCGAGCAGCTTGTCGACCGCAATGCGCAACGCGACCCAGGCGCCGGAGATCGACGCGGTGCGCGTGCCGCCGTCGGCCTGGATGACGTCGCAGTCGAGGGTGATCTGGCGTTCGCCGAGCTTCGGCAGATCGACCACCGCACGCAGCGAGCGCCCGATCAGGCGCTGGATTTCCTGGGTTCGCCCGGACTGCTTGCCCTTGGCCGCCTCGCGGTTGCCGCGGGTATGGGTGGCGCGGGGCAGCATGCCATATTCGGCGGTGACCCAGCCCTTGCCCTTGCCGCGCAGGAACGGCGGGACCTTCTCCTCGACGGAGGCGGTGACGAGGACTCGGGTGTCGCCGAAGCTGACCAGCACCGACCCTTCGGCATGGCGCGTGAAATTCGGCTCGAAGCTGATATCACGCATCTGGTCTGGGGCGCGGCCGGACGGGCGCATGTTATTCTCCTGCAAATCTGTTGGTGCAGCCCCTAGACCCTCGTAGGGAAAAGCAAAAGGAGAGGATCGAGATGCGGATGTTCGTGGCAGCGGGAAGCCTGATGCTGGCCGCCTGTACCGCCGTTCCGGCCGAGGCGCCGGGCGCGCAGGGCTCACCGGACGCGCCGGCCGCGGGGTCGGTCGAAACGATCCGCTACGAAACGCAGGCCTGTTACGGCTTCTGCCCGGTGTACGTCGTCACGGTCGGGTCGGACGGGACCGGCCAGTTCGAAGGGGGCCAGCACACCGCTGTCACCGGCCCGCGATCGTTCACGGTGACGCCCGCGCAGTTTGCCGACTTCAAACAGCGCCTGGAACCGTACCGGCCGCAGGGCGAGCGGCGCGTCGCCGATCCGAATTGCGGCGGCCGGCTGGCGACCGACATGCCATCGGTCGACGTTACCTGGACGCAGAAGGGGCCGTCGTCCCACCTCTACGTTTATTACGGCTGCAACCGGGAGGCCAACCGCGCGATGTTTGAGGCGTTGCGCACCGCGCCCGAGGCGTTGCCGATCGCGGCGTTCATCGGCAGCCGTTGAGGTGCGAGCCCGCGCACCCTAGATCAGCGCCATGGCCGTCCCGCCGATCACCGAACTGAGCGACCGCATGCGCGATATCTTCGGGCTGGTCGTCGAATCCTACCTGGAGCGCGGGCAGCCGGTCGGGTCGAAGGCGCTGGCCGGAAGCATCAGCCTGTCGCCCGCGTCGATTCGCGGCGTGATGTCGGAGCTGGAGGAGCGCGGGCTGCTGACTCACCCGCACACGTCCGCCGGGCGGGTCCCGACCGAAAGCGGCCTTCGGCTGTTCGTCGACGGCATCATGCAGGCGTCCAGCCCGAACCCGCGCGAACAGGCTGAAATCGAGCGCCAGATTGGCCGCGAACAGCCGATCGAGGACGCGCTTGCCGCGGCCACCACGGCGCTGTCGGGGTTGAGTCAGGCGGCCGGCGTGGTGCTGGCGCCGAAGCAGGAATTGCGGCTGCGTCAGTTCAGCCTTGTGCCCTTGTCGGCGGAACGGGCGCTGGCGGTGCTGGTCGGCGCCGACGGGTCGGTCGAAAACCGCGTCGTCGACCTCGATCCGGGGACCAGCGCGAGCGCGCTCGAACAGGTAACCAATTTCGTGAATGCGCGGCTGGCGGGCATGACCCTGGTCGAGGCGGAGGCGCGGCTGCGGCTGGAAATCCGCGAGCGCAAGGATGCCATCGACGCGGCGGCGGCGGAGCTGGTCGCGTCGGGCCTTGCCGCCTGGACGCAGGACCAGCAGCGCCGTCCGGTGCTGATCGTGCGCGGGCAGGCGAACCTGCTCGACGACCATGCGGCGGCCGACCTCGACCGGGTGCGAATGCTGCTCGACGAGCTGGAAAACCGGCAGGAGATCGCTCGGCTGCTGGAAGGCGCGCGCGACGCGCCGGGGTGCCGCATCTTCATCGGCAGCGAGAACCGGATGTTCGCCTTGTCCGGGTCTTCCGTCATCGCCGCGCCCTATCGCGGGAGCCATGGGCAGGTAGTCGGCGTTGTCGGCGTGATCGGCCCCACTCGGTTGAACTATGCCCGGGTGGTCCCCATGGTGGATTTCACGGCCAAGGCCCTAACGAGATTGATTGGATGATGCAGGACAACGACGACTTTCACGAGGACGCCGAACAGATCCGCCGGGAGACCGCGGACGAGGCGCCCGAGCTTGCCGAGCACGACCGTCTGGCGGAGCTGGAAAAAGCGCTTGAAGACGCCAACAGCAAGGCGCTGTACGCGGCCGCGGAAACGCAGAACGTGCGCCGCCGGCTGGAACAGGAAAAGCAGCAGGCTGCGGCCTATGCGTCCTCTACCTTCGCCCGCGACATGCTGGCGATCAAGGACAACCTCGACCGGGCGCTGGCCGCGGTTAGCGACGAATTGCGCGGCGACAAGGTGGCCAGCAACTTCCTTGCCGGGATCGAGGCGACGGCGCGCGAACTGGACGCCGCTTTTTCCCGCAACGGCGTGACCCGCATCGACGCCAAGGGTCAGAAGCTCGATCCGCACAAGCACCAGGCGATGGTCGAGATTCCCACCGGCGATGCCGAGCCCGGCACGATCGTCGAGGAGATGCAGGCCGGTTACATGCTCAAGGATCGATTGTTGCGCCCGGCCCTGGTCGGGGTCGCGAAGTCGCCGGACTGATGCGCGGCTGGGGGGCGGTCCTGCTGACGGTCGCGGCGCTGGGGGCGCCGGTGGCGGCTGCACGCGCGGTGCAGTCGAATGCGGATGCGGAGGTGCTGGGGCCCAAATTGCCGCCAATCCCGACGCCGCGCGAAGAGGCGCGGATTCGCGACCAGTTGCTGACCGAGCGGGTGAAGACGATCCTGCCGCGGCTGATGCGCGAGCAGGGGATCGATGCCTGGGTGCTGAGCGCCCGCGAATATGCCGACGATGTCGTGATGAAGAGTTTCTTCGCCGGCGAGCAAATGACCGCGCGGCGGCAGACCATCCTGCTGATCGTCGATCCGGGCGCGGGCCAGCCGCTCGAGACGCATTCCATCGCCCGCTACAAGGTCGGCGACATCTTCAAGCCGGCGTGGCAGCCGGAAAGCAAGGTCGGGCAATTCGACCGGCTCGCGGCGATGCTGCGCGGGCGCAACGTGCGCCGGATCGCGATCAACGTGTCCCCCGACAACGCCTTCGCCGACGGGCTGAGCAAGGGGCAACATGACGCGATGATGGCGGCATTCGGGCCGGAGCTTGCGGCGCGGACGGTATCGTCCAGCCCGCTGGTCACGCGCTGGCTGGAAACCCGGACGCCGGCGGAGCTGAAGCGGCAGGGCGAAGTGGTCCGGATTACGCATGCCATCCTTGGCGAAATGTATTCGCGCAAGGTCATCACGCCGGGCAGGACGAGTGCGGACGATGCCCGCTGGTGGCTGCGCGAGCGGATTGCCGGGCTTGGCCTTGGCACCTGGTTCAGCCCGTCAATTTCGATTTTCCGCAACGGGTCGAAGGAACTGGACGGCGATGCCGTCATCCAGCCGGGCGACCTGCTCCACGTCGATTTCGGCGTGACGCTCTATGGCCTCAATAGCGACGTCCAGCACCTGGCCTACGTCCTGCGCCCCGGCGAGCGCGAGGCGCCGGCGGGGCTTCGCGCGGGGCTGCGCCAGGCCAACCGGATGCAGGCGCTGTTGCTGGACGCCCTGCCGGGATCGGCGTCGGGCAACGGCGCGCTGGTCAAGGTTCGGGCCGCGATGGCGCGCGAAGGCATCGACGGGACCGTCTATTCGCATCCGCTGGGCCTGCACGGCCACGGCGCAGGACCGGCAATCGGCTTCTGGGACGACCAGGCCCCGAGCCCGCGCGGGGCGGCCGGAATCTACCCCAATACCGGCTGGTCGATCGAGCTACAGGCGACCGCGGCCGTGCCCGAATGGGGCGGCCAGAAAGTGCCCTTCCGGCTGGAGGAAAACGGCTGGTGGGACGGCCGCGCCTTCCACTGGTTCGATGGTCACCAGCAAGCCTTCCACCTGATCCCGGGCGATCCGGCGCGTTAGCCGGGCAAGTTCAGGCGCGGATTCCGTCGGCGAAGGGCAGTAGCGAGCGCGGCGGCGCTTCGATCCCCATGCCCCGTTCGCGGAGGAAGACATGGCGGACGATTTCGGCCTGCTGTTCCAGTCCGTAGCGGGCGAACGGCCGGCCCGGGACGTAGGTGTAGCGATAGCGGCAAAAGGGATGGCGCATCAGCGGCAGGAAATAGCGGCCGCTGCGCTGCGCCTGCCAGACGTGAGTCATTTCGTGGATGAAGAAGCCCTGCAGCGACAGCCGTTCGCCGGCGAAATCGTCGGACCAGCTGTCCCCGTGCGGGTGGAAGTGGATGTTGCCGCACGGGGCCATGGCGACATTCTTCGGCTGTAGCGGCCACCACTTGCGGCGGACGAGCTTTACGGCGCGATAATCGATCGCATCGCCGAAAACGGAGCGGGCCAGCGCGATTTCGCCTGTCGTGAGGGAGCGGGAAGCCGTGTCGTGCATTGCAGCAGACAACGTTATTAGACGCGTCCGGACGCACTTGCGAGCATCCCACGGCGCGGCTAGGGCAAGGCAAATTAAAAATACGGAGGAATGCCCCAATGAGCGAGACTGCCGATCGGGTTAAGAAGATCGTTGTCGAGCACCTCGGCGTCGAAGCCGACAAGGTGACCGAAGAAGCCAGCTTCATCGACGATCTCGGCGCCGACAGCCTCGACATCGTCGAGCTGGTCATGGCTTTCGAAGAAGAGTTCAACGTCGAGATTCCGGACGATGCCGCCGAGAAGATCGCGACGGTCAAGGACGCCATCGACTATATCGACCAGAACCAGGGTTAACCGGGGCTACGGCCGCCGCAGATCCCAGCCGACTTGTGGCGGCACGAACGGCTTCCCCATAGCTTGCGGGAGGCCGTTTGCATTTTGAATGGACGGAGGAGTGCGCATGCGTCGTGTAGTCGTGACGGGTCTGGGGCTTGTGACCCCGCTTGGCGGCGATGTCGAAACGACGTGGCGCAACCTGATCGCGGGGAGGAGCGGCATTGCGCCGATCACCCGGTTCGATACCAGCGACCAGAAGGCGACGATCGCCGGCGAGGTGAAGGCCAAGGACCATGAATTCGGCTTCGACCCGGACAAGCGGGTCGATGCCAAGGTCCAGCGGCAGGTCGATCCGTTCATCGTCTATGCGATCGACGCGGCCGGCCAGGCGCTGGAAGATGCTGGGCTGACCGACATGAGCGAGGCCGAACGCGAGCGCGCCGGCGTGTCGATCGGGTCGGGCATCGGCGGCCTGCCGGGCATCGAAAGCGAATCCAACGTGCTGGCCGAAAAGGGGCCGGGACGGGTCAGCCCGCATTTCGTCCACGGCCGGCTGATCAACCTGACCAGCGGCCAGGTGTCGATCAAATATGGCCTGATGGGTCCCAACCATTCGGTGGTCACCGCCTGTTCGACCGGCGCCCATTCGATCGGCGACGCGGCGCGGATGATCAAGGACGACGACGCCGACATCATGCTTGCCGGCGGCGCCGAAAGCACCATCAACCCGCTTGGCGTGGCGGGTTTCGCGCAGGCGCGCGCGCTCAACACCAGCTTCAACGACCGGCCCGAACAGGCCAGCCGCCCTTATGACAAGGGCCGCGAAGGCTTCGTCATGGGCGAGGGCGCGGGCGTCGTCGTGCTGGAGGAATATGAGCACGCCAAGGCGCGCGGCGCGAAAATCTATGCCGAAGTCGTCGGCTATGGCCTGTCCGGCGACGCCTATCACGTGACCGCTCCGCATCCCGAGGGCCGCGGCGCCGAGCTGGCGATGCGCATGGCGTTGAAGAAGGCGGGGCTTGGACCCTGCGACATCGATTACGTCAATGCCCATGGCACCTCGACCATGGCCGACACGATCGAGCTCGCGGCGGTCAAGCGCGTGCTGGGCGACGATCTGTGCGGTGCGTCGATGAGCTCGACCAAATCGGCGATCGGCCACCTGCTCGGCGGCGCCGGCGCGGTGGAAGCGATCTTCTGCATCCTCGCCATCCGCGACCAGATCGTCCCGCCGACGCTTAACCTCGACGATCCCGACGAGGGCACGGAAGGCGTCGACCTTGTCCCGCACAAGGCCAAGAAACGCGAAGTGAAGGCGGTGCTGAACAACAGCTTCGGTTTCGGCGGCACCAACGCGTCCCTAATCATGAAGGCCGTGTGAAGCGGCTCCTGCTGCTTGTCGCGGCCGCGATCGCCGTCGCGGCCCTCGCCGGGGTCGGCATGATGTGGTGGAGCGCAGGGCCGACGCCCGGTCCGCACACGATCATCGTCGAGGAAGGCGCAACCGCGGCCTCGGTCGGGCGCCAGCTCGAGCAGAAGGGCGCGATCCCGGGGAGCGCGCGCACCTTCTACCTGTTCTCGCGGCTGTTTGGCGCGGGCGACCCGATCCAGGCCGGCGAATTCGAAATTCCAAAGGGCACCGGCGCGGCCGGTATCCTGGACCTGTTGCAGCACGGGCGGCCGGTGCAGCGGCTGGTCACCGTGACCGAAGGCATGCCGTCGATCATCGTCGCCGAAAAATTGGCGGCGAATAAGTATCTGACCGGTCTGCTGCCGCAGATCGCGGAAGGGTCCGTGCTTCCCAACAGCTACAGCTATCAGCGCGGGGAAACCCGCGCGGCGGTCGCGGCGCGGATGCAAGCGGCGATGGACAAGGCGCTTGCCGACCTGTGGCCGAAGCGCAAGGCGACGTGCCCGGTCCGCACGCCGCAGGAAGCCGTCACGCTGGCGTCGATCGTCGAGAAAGAAACCGGCAAACCGTCGGAGCGGCGCACGGTGGCGGGCGTCTACTGCAACCGGCTGCGCATCGGCATGAAGCTGGATGCCGACCCCACCGTCATTTACCCGATTACCAAGGGCAAGCCGCTGGGCCGGCGGATCCTGCGGTCGGAGCTGAACGACGGTAATCCGTACAATACCTATCGCAATGCCGGCCTGCCGCCGGGGCCGATCGCCAACCCGGGCAGGGAGAGCATCGCCGCGGTGCTCGACCCGGCAGAGACCGAGGCGCTTTACTTCGTCGCCGACGGAACGGGCGGGCACGTCTTTGCCCGGACGCTTGCCGAGCAACAGGCCAACGTCCGCAAATGGTTCGAAATCCGCCGGAAGCGGGGCGAGATGTGAGGAACCGCGGCATCGGCCGTGGCCGGATGTTTGTCGGCGGCTTCCTGCTCCTTGGAACGGTGATTGCGTGGGCGACGGGTTTCCTGACCGACCCGCACGCGATCAACGAAGCGGACGGCAGCGGCTATGTCCGGTCGGCGGTGATCACGTACGTCCGCAACGTCGCGCTGGTGACGATCTTCCTGTCGGCGGTCTCGGCGTGGCTGCTGTTTCCGGCGCGGCGGCCCTATGCGCCTAAGCGCGACTTGGCGATTATCGCGCTTATCCTGCTGCTAATCGGAAGCAGCCTGTGGCAGCTTTACTGGCTGCGCTCGATGGTCTGATCAGGCGTCGCCGAGCGCGCTTGAGCGGACGTAGCCGACGCGCCGGTCCTTGCCGGCATAGCCCCATGCCCAGCCCAGGCTGTCGTCGAGCAGGTCGAAGGGGTCGCCGATCTGTAGCTGTCCGATGACGTCCGCTTCCGCCCGGCCGGCATCGAGCAGCGGCGACGCAGCGACCACCGCGCGCATGCCCGGCGCGACATAGTGCGATGCAATTACGCGCCCGGCGAGGGCGATGTCGGCAAGGTCGTTGCGAAAGGCGTGGAAGTGCGGATCGGGCAGGTTCGACGGCCCCGACAGCGCATATTCCGCCTCAATGGGCGAATTCGCGCTGCCCGATGATGGGCCGGGTGCTGGCGGTCGACCCGTCGCTGTCGCGGAGGTTGCGTTTGAAATCTTCAAGGAAATCGGCCCCGTCCTTGGTCCGGACAACGAACACGTTGCGGCGGTCGTCCTGATCCCGTTCGCGGCGCAGATAGCCGAGGGCGCCAAGCGTATTCAAGGCGCGCGTGACGACGGGCTTGGAAACGCCAAGGACCTTGGCAAGACCGCGGACGGTATGCGGGCCGGGCGTCAGGTAGACGAGCATGAGCAAGGCCATCTGGCGATTGGTGAGATCGGGTTCGCCTGACCGGACGTAAGCGATCAGTGCCCGCATCCAGGCTGACAGTGAAGTGTCGGCCATTTTTGAACAATCCTCCGCGCGTCGCGCACTTGTCCGTTAAACCGGCAAGGCGGGGAATTGTTGCAGCGATGTAACCGCTAAATGGCCGAAAATCCGCGTTAATCGCGGTAAACGGTGCTTTCTATCAGGCAGTAAACCTGTTCTGAAGTGCCGCGAACACCGCGCGCAGGCCAAGCGCCTCCCCGCCCTTGGGCCGGCCGGGCTTCGCGCTGTCCCGCCAGGCGAAGGTGTCGAGGTGCGCCCACGGCAGTCCGTCGGGCAGGAATCGCTTCATGAACATCGCCGCCGTGACGGCGCCGGCCATCGGCGACCCGGAGGCGTTGGCCAGGTCTGCGACGTCGCTTTTCAGCATCTCGTCGTAGGCATCCCACAAGGGCATCCGCCACAGCGGGTCGTCGGCCTGCCTGGCGCCGGCCTCGATCTGGCCGGCAAGGTCGTCGTCGGTGACGAACAGCGCGGGAAGGTCGGGGCCGAGGGCGATGCGCGCCGCGCCGGTGAGCGTGGCAAAATCGACGATCAGCTCGGGCCCGGCTTCGGCTGCCTTGGCCAGCGCGTCGGCAAGGATAAGCCGGCCTTCGGCATCGGTATTGTCGATTTCGACCTGCAGGCCCTGGCGCGACTTGACGACGTCGCCGGGGCGGAGCGCGGCGCCGGACACGGCATTCTCGACCGCCGGGATCAGCAGGTGCAGGCGCACCGGCAGCCGAGCGGCGATCACCAGCCACGCCAGCGCCAGCGCGTGGGCGGCGCCGCCCATGTCCTTTTTCATCAACCGCATGCCGCTGCCGGGCTTGAGGTCGAGCCCGCCGGTGTCGAAACATACGCCCTTGCCGACGATGGCTAGGCGCGGATGGTCGGGCTTGCCCCATTCGGCCTCGATCAGCCGGGGGGCGCGGTCGTCGACGGCGGCGCCGCCGACCGCAGCGATCAGCGGATAGCCCGTATCGAGCGCATCCCCTTTGGTGACCGCGATATCGGCACCGGTGCCGGACAGCCGGTCGCGGACCGCCTGTTCCAGTTCGGCGGGTCCAAGCTGCAGCGCGGGCGTATTGACGAGATCGCGGACAAGGGCTGTGGCAGTGGCCAGCCGGACGGCGGGATCGACCGCCGCCGCCTCTCCGGTCACCAGCACGCGCGGGCCGCGCTCCGCGTCCTCCGGCTTGCTTTTGAACGTGTCGAACCTGTGCTGGGCGAGCAGCCAGCCGAGCGCCGCCTTGCCGGGTTGCCCCTCGGCCAGACGGTAAGTGCCTTCGGGCAGGCTGTCGGACAGCTTGGCAAGGCACCACGGCGATAGGTCGTCGACGTTGGCGACCGTGCTGACCACCTCGAACGCGTTGCCGCGCGGCAAGACGACTCTGGCATAGCCGGTCTTGCCGTCGAAGCGGTTGGCCTCCAGCAACGCTCGGTCTTCGGCCGGGCGGCGCCTGACCCAGTCGCCAAAACTATCCTTGTCAACCAGGTGGATGGGCCGCGCGGATTGCCCGCGATCGGCAGCCAGCAGCGCTGCAAAATCGGTCATTGGCCGAGGCTCGCCAGCGCATGCAGCGCCAGCCGCGGGAAAGAGGGGATCATCATGGCGCGCACCCTAATGCGACTGCGGGGCGTGTCGAGGGGCCGCGCGATCAGAATGCGAATTGCCAAATCCGGCGCTTGCGGTAATTTCGTCCCGTAATCTCAGGGGGTTTGGGGATGTTTCGTAAAATTGGTTTTGCCGCCGCCGCGGCCTGTGTCGCCGTGATTCCGTCGGCCGTGCTTGCCCAAGGCAAGCAGGATTTCACGCTGGTCAACCGCACCGGCTACACGATCAACGAAGTCTATGTCGCGCCGACCAAGTCGGACGAATGGGAAGAGGATGTGCTCGACCAGGACGTGCTCGATAACGGCGCCTCGGTCGGCATCGGCTTTTCCAAGAAGGAAAGCACCTGCAACTACGACATCAAGGTCGTGTTCGAGGACGGCGATGAGGCCGACTGGCGCAAATTCGACCTGTGCACGGTGTCGAAGGTGACGATCTTCTACAATCGCAAGACCGGCGACACGACCGCGCAATACGAGTGATCTCCGACCGCCAGACGAGAGGGATTCCCGCCGAGCTTCCTACCAAGAGTGCGCGGGTCCTGAATTCGTTGGTCATGGGCGGTGCTTTTGCCGGAGCGGATTTCGCGTTCGGCAGTAGCGCCGGCGAGTGTGCCCTGACCGGCATTCTCGCCGCCGCGACGGCATATTTCTGGGCCAGTCGCTTTGGCGGCGATCGAGCGATGCTCAAGCTTGATGCTGCGATGGTGGCGGCATTTGTCGCTTATTGTGCATTGGCACTGACCATCACCGGCATGATCGATGGTCAACCTTCGATCAGTTCCCCGTCTCTACTCTTGATATTCTTGCTATTTTTGCCGGTGGACGCGGCGTTCCCATTTCTCCGGCTCAGCAGGCGCGATGTGCTTTAAACAGGCACGCCATAAAGGTCGTGCTCGTCGGCATCCTCGATTTCGACCCTGACGATGTCGCCGGGCTGAAGTCCGCCGGCGTCGCGGAGGTGGACTTCGCCGTCGATTTCCGGGGCGTCGGCCTTCGACCGGCCGCTGGCGCCGCCGGTGTCGGGGTCGACCGCGTCGATCAGCACGTCGAGGGTCGAGCCGACCTTGGCGGCGAGCTTTTCAGCCGAGATCCGCGCCGACAGCGCCATCACCCGTTCGAACCGGTCCTGCTTGACCTCGTCCGGCACCTGGTTGGGCATGTAGGTGGCCTCGGCGCCTTCCACCGGCTCGAACTTGAACGCGCCGACGCGGTCGAGCTGGGCTTCCTGCAGCCAATCGAGCAGATAGTCGAAATCGGCGTCGGTCTCGCCGGGGAAGCCGACGACGAACGAGGAGCGCACCGCGATGTCGGGCACGATCGCGCGCCAGTCCTTCAACCGCTGCAGCACTTTCGCTTCGTTGGCCGGGCGCTTCATCGCCTTTAGCACATTGGGCGAAGCGTGCTGGAAGGGAATGTCGAGATAAGGGAGCAATAGCCCTTCGGCCATCAGCGGGATGACCCGGTCGACGTGCGGGTAGGGGTAAACGTAGTGCAGCCGCACCCACACCGGGTGATCGGCTGTGCCGAGCTTGCCCAGTTCGCGGACCAGGTCGGTCATGTGGGCGCGCACTTCGCCACCCTTCCATGGCCAGGCGGCGTGCTTGAGGTCGAGGCCGTAGGCACTGGTGTCCTGGCTGATGACCAAAAGCTCGCGCGTGCCGGCCGCGACCAGCTTTTCGGCTTCGCGCAGGATGGCGTCGGGCCGGCGGCTGGCAAGGTCACCGCGGATGGACGGGATGATACAGAAGGCGCAGCGGTGATTGCAGCCCTCCGAAATCTTCAGGTAGCTGTAATGGCGCGGCGTGAGCTTCAGCCCGGCTTCCGGCACCAGGTCGAGATAGGCGTTGGGCACCGGCGGCGCGGCGTCGTGGACCGCGGCGACGACGGCTTCATATTGCTGCGGCCCGGTCACCGCGAGCACCTGCGGGAAGCGTTCGCGAATGACCTCGGCTTCCCGGCCCATGCAGCCGGTGACGACCACGCGGCCGTTCTCCGCGATCGCTTCGCCGATCGCCTCGAGGCTTTCTTCCTTCGCGCTGTCGAGGAAGCCGCAGGTGTTGACCAGCACCACGTCCGCGCCGGCATAATCGGGCGACATGTCGTAGCCGTCGGAGCGGAGCTTGGTCATGATCCGCTCGCTGTCGACCAAAGCCTTGGGACAGCCGAGCGAGACCAGCCCCACACGGGGCGATCGGGGAAGGGTGGTGGTCTTCATTGGAAGGCGCGCCATGTAGTGCGCCTGGCGCGAAAAATCGAGGGGGTGCCGTCGCTTGCCTAGGCGGAGTCGACGATCTCCAAGATCCAGTCGCCTTCCTGCAGGCTGAGCGCTGCGGCGCTGTCATGCGCGAACGGCATGCCGTTGCGCAGCAGTCGGACCGGCTGGCCGGTGACGATCTCGTTCATCGGCTTGCCCACTTCCTCGCGCGTGATCGACCGTTCACGAAGCATGACCTTGCCTTCGCTGGTGGCGAGGTCGGCAAGATATTCGGCGCGGTACGGCCCCTGGAGCGAGCTGGCGAGCAGCAGGCCCGCGAAGCTCACCGGATTGATGACGGTGTCGGCCCCGGCCTGGCGGGCGATATCCTCATTGTCGCCTTCGCGGATGGTCACGCTGATGTTGACCTTGTCGGACAATTTGCGAGCCGTGAGCACGATCAGGATCGCGCTGTCGTCGCGGCCGGCGGAAATCAGCAGCGCCTTGGCCCGCTCGACATGGGCGGCGCGCAGCGTTTCGTCGCGGCTGGCGTCCCCCTGCAGAACGGCGACGCCGCATTCGCTCGCCCGGTCCAGTGCTTCGGGATCGGGATCGATGACGACCAGCGTCCGCGGGTCCACCCCGCGCGTCAGCAGTTCGTCGAGCGCCTTGCTGTTGCTCACCCCGTGCCCCGCAAGGATGATGTGGTCGCACAGGTTTCGCTGAATGCGTTTCATGACCCAATTATTCCACGTTTTCTTGATGACGAAAGTGTAGGCGGTTCCCGCCAGCACGAGGATGAAGAAGATACGGATAGGCGTGACGATCAGGGCGTCGAACAGCCGCGCCTTGGCGGTCACCGGGACGATGTCGCCATAGCCGGTGGTGGTCGCGCTGATCATCGTGAAATAGAGCACGTCGGTGAAATTGACCTCACCGTCGTAATTGTCGTGCAGGCTGTCGCGCTCGATCCAGTGAAAGCCGATGATCAGCACCAGCAGCGAAAACAGCACGAGCATGCGGATCGCGAATTGCGCCCATGGCCGCAACGACGGCTTGCGCCGCAGGGTCATGTGGGTGAGGTCCTTGCCGCGGTGCCGCATCGCGTGCCTGTATGCGATGCTTTGCGCGGCTGGCCAACAGCTTAAGCGATGGCTAAGGGACGCGCGCCCCCGCTTTAGGAGTAGTGAATGCGCATTGCGATGATCGGAACCGGCTATGTCGGCCTGGTTTCCGGAGCCTGTTTCGCTGATTTCGGCCATGATGTGACTTGCGTCGACAAGGACGCGGGCAAGATCGACGCGATCAACCGCGGCGTCATGCCGATCTGGGAGCCGGGTCTGGAAGCGCTGGTCAAGGCCAATGCCGATCGCGGCCGGCTGGCGTTCACGACCGACATCAAGGACGGCGTCAAGGACGCGGAGGCGGTGTTCATCGCGGTCGGCACGCCGGCACGGCGCGGCGACGGCCACGCGGACCTGAGCTTCGTGTTCGCCGCCGTGCGCGAACTGGCCAAGGCGCTCCAGGGTCCGGCGGTGATCGTTACCAAGTCGACCGTCCCAGTCGGCACCGGCGACGAGATCGCGCGCATCCTGGCCGAAGAAGGCGCGCCCGAAGGCACCAGCGTCGCGTCCAACCCCGAATTCCTGCGCGAAGGCGCGGCCATCGCCGACTTCAAGCATCCGGACCGGATCGTCGTCGGCACCGACGACGACCATGCCCGCGAAGTGCTGCGCGAAATCTACCGGCCGCTGTTTCTCAACAAGGCGCCGATCCTGTTCACCGGCCGGCGCACCGCGGAACTTACCAAATATGCCGCCAATGCGTTCCTGGCGGTCAAGATCAGCTTCATCAACGAGATCGCGGACTTGTGCGAAGCGGTCGGCGCAGACGTCCAGGAAGTCGCTCGCGGCATCGGGCTCGACAACCGCATCGGTCCGAAGTTCCTGCATCCCGGCCCGGGCTATGGCGGCAGCTGCTTCCCCAAGGATACGCTGGCGCTGCTCCAGACCGCGAACGAGGCCGGCGTTCCGCAACGGATCGTCAACACGGTGGTCAAGGTCAATGACGACCGCAAGGCGTCGATGGCGGGCCGCGTGACGTCCGCGCTGGGCGGGTCGGTCAAGGGCAAGCGGATCGGCGTGCTGGGCCTCGCCTTCAAGCCGAACACCGACGATATGCGCGATGCCGCGTCCATTCCGCTGATCCAGTCGCTGACCGAAGACGGCGCGGACGTGATCGCCTTCGATCCGGCGGCGATGGACAATGCGAAGGGCATGATCGACGGCCTTGCCTGCGCCAACGACGCGTACGCCGTGGCCAACGGTGCCGATGCGCTGGTGATCGTCACCGAATGGGACGAATTCCGTGCGCTCGACCTCGACAAGCTGGCCGCGACCATGCGCGGCAAGGCGCTGATCGACCTGCGCAACGTCTACGATCCCGAGGAAGCGGAAAAGGCCGGCCTCGACTATCGCGGCATCGGCCGCGGACGGGCGCGCCCGGCGGCATAAAAAACGCCTCCCCGGGATGTCCGGCGAGGCGCCTTTTCTCTGCCGGTTGAGGCGGGATCAGACCAGCACGTAGCCCTGGTCGATGACCGAACCGTAATTCGGATTGATGACGTAGCCGAGGTCGGCAAAGGACGCCGCGCTCATCTCGGTGAAGTAGTTCGTGCCTTCGTTGATGTAGCCGGTCATCAGCTCGTTATCGAAAAATTCCTCGTCCCAGTGCGACCCGGCCGTGCCCGACCCGCCGTCCTGTTCGACCGGGATGAAGCCGGTGCCGCCAAGGTCGTGGAATTCGGCGACGGCGTTGGACCCGGTGAACTGGCCATTGGTAACCAGGCCCAGGCGATCCCAGATCGATCCGAAGCCGAGGCTGTGCGCCATTTCGTGGAGCACGACGTCGGTGAAGGCCGCCAGGCCCATGTCCTGCACGTCGACGATGTCGAACTGCATCTGCGCGGTCGCGGGAAGCGAGCTTGCCGTGCGTACCGACGTCGGGCCGGCCTGGCCGAGCACGCCGTACAGGCCGTCGATCTGGCCAAGCTCTGCAGTGATGGTGATGTCGTCGACGGTGGTCACCGTACCGCGGTTGCGGATGCTGACGTTGGGCAGGTCGCCGACGATCAGCGAAGTCAGCTGGTCCGCGGCCAGCACGAAGATGTCGTGCAGTTCCTGGGTCCAGGTGCCGTTGAAGACGATGGTGATGTTGAAGCCGGCGGTGCTGTCGGCCGGGCCGCTGGTGTACGGGCTGAAGCTCGTCCCGCCGCCCGAACCGCCGCCGCCGTTGGGGTTGCCGCCGCCGCCGCCATTGCCGCCACGGGCAGAGGCGACGTCGTTCACGGTAATGACGTGGGTCAGGTCGACGCCGACGACGCGCGAAGTCGTTTCCGGAACCTGCACGCGAAGGTCGAGACCGCGCGCATGACCCTGGCCGAAGCCGGAGTTTCCATTGTCGCTGGCGTAGGCGTTCACTTCATTCTGAAAGCGGCCGTAAGGCATGGCAAATAAGCTCCCCATTCTCTCGTGGCCGGCCCCGTACCGGCGCGAATCGGGGAAGCTTAACGGCTGTTAAGCTTCGCGCAAGCTATTGATTTCATTAAGCGCAACTCAGTTAAGCAGGGTTAGTGAACGCACGCTTTGCGAGGGCGAGGAGTCGAGCTAAGTCTACCGCTCGTCAGTCGCTGGAGGCCGTGTGGAAGGCTCCGTTGTCGGGATCGGCAATTGCCAGGTCGAAGTGATGATCCGCATTGCAGGGGACGCTCTCGGGCTGACTCCGCGTTTCATCCATTCGAACCGCTTCCGTGCCGACAAGGCGTTCGCGTCCGAGGTCATTTCCGATGCCCAGCTTGTCTTTGCCAATTACGGGCAGTTGCATGCCGAGGTGACGCAATTCATCCGCGATGAACTCGGCCGCAGCGTGCCTGTCCTGCCCGCGCCGAAATTCTATTTCATCGGCTTCCATCCCGACGTGGTGTTGCCCTCGTCCGTCGAGGGGGAGCGGCGCACCCTGCCGCTGGGCAACACCAATTCGGCAATCCTCCTCGCCGCCTTTCGCCAGGGCCTGTCGGTCGGCGAAGCAGTGACCTTGTTCAAGGACGAGGTGTTCGAAGCGCTCGGCTATTACGATGCCTATCCGCTGGCGGTCAGAATGCTGGTCAAGCAATGCCTGCGGTGCGGGATCGACGTTCGGCGTTTCCTGCCCAGATGGCTGAACAAGGGGCCGTTCGTTTACGTGCCTCTCCATCCCCGCGCTGACGTTCTGCGCGACGTCACGGTCTTGCTATTGCAGTCCGTCGACTTGCTGGGCGCCGGCGCGAAGGTCGATCCGGGCGAAGACATGTTCGCCCGCAACGTCATCTGGCCGATCTATCCGGAGATCGGCGATCGTCTTGGACTGCCCGGCAATTACGTATTCATGCCGAAGAACACCGCGTTGAAAGCCGAAGCGCGCTTCGATCCGATGGACCTGCAGACCTTCACGGAGCGGACGTTTGCGATCTACGCGGCCGAGCCGCCGGACTATACCTGCTTTTCGCGCCACGACGATCCCAACTTCCACAATTTGCGCCGCTTCCTGCGATCGCGCGCGCGCGGCAGCGGCAGGGGCAACGACAATCCGTATCGCGGACTGCCCGTTACCAGCTGGTGGGCCAAGGCGGTCGCCGCGCCGGCGATGCAGGCGGTCGACCCGGTGGTGGGCGCCAAGTTCACGATCGGCCGTACCGAAAAGGTCGCGACGGCCGGCAGCTGCTTTGCCCAGCACATCGCCCAACGCCTGACCGCAGCCGGGCTCAACTACCTTGTGACCGAACAGGCGCCGCCAGAGTGCGCCGATCCCGCGAGCGAGGATTACGGGCTGTTCACCGCCCGCTTCGGCAATATCTACACCGTGCGCCAGCTGCTTCAGCTCGCCCACCGGGCCTATGGCGCCTTCGTACCCGAAACGCAGCTATGGCCAGTCGGCGACGACGGCTTCGTCGATCCCTTCCGCCCGCGCATCGGCGCGGCGCCCTTTGCCACGCGAGACGCGCTCGAACGATCGCGGGACGTGCATTTCGCCGCAGTGCGGGAGATGTTCGAGACCGCGGACGTCTTCATCTTCACCCTTGGCCTGACCGAGGCCTGGCAGGCCGCCGCCGATGGTGCGGAGGTTCCGCTGGCGCCGGGCGTGGTCGGCGCGGACGTGCCGCAAGGCGCCTATGTCCCGGTCAACCACAAGGTGGCGGACGTCATCGCCGACCTGCATGAGCTGATCGCGCTGTTCCGCCAGCACAACGCCGCGGCGCGCATCGTCCTGACCGTCTCGCCGGTCCCCCTGATCGCGACATTCGAGGCAGAACACGTGTTGACGGCGACGACCTACAGCAAGTCGGTCCTGCGCGCGGCGGCGGGCGAAGTGGCGTCCCATTACGACCATGTCGACTATTTCCCCTCGTTCGAGATCGTCACCGGCAGCTTCACGCGCGGGCGGTATTTCGACACCGACCTGCGAACGGTGAAAGCGGCCGGCGTCGACCATGTGATGGGGCGTTTCCTCCATCATTATTACGGTATGGGCGGCACCGAATTGCCCGCGGCTAGCGATTCTTCCAGACGCCTAGTGGCAGAGACGCAAGCTGGCATGAACGTGGTGTGTGACGAGGAAGAGATCGCCGCCCGATCCGTGGACCGACCGCCCGCGAGCCCCTTGGCTTCCTGACGATTTGATCGGCGGTCCGGGCAAGCCGATATGCAGCGCGACCGATGAGGTTTGCGTTTAACGCGATTTTTACGGCGTCCGTGGCAGGCAGTGCTCACGTTGTGGGGAGTCTGCCGTGGCCAGGATCATCATTGCCGACGATGACGAGCTGGTGGTGGACATCGTCCGTGCCGCGCTTGAGGCGCGCGGCCATATCGTTGGGGCGCTGCCCGACGGCGTTGCGGTTCAGGCGGTGCTACAATCGAAGCGCCCGGACCTGCTTATCCTCGACTGCAACATGCCGGAAAAAGGTGGCATCACGGCCCTTCGCGAGGTGCGCGCCGCGGCGGGCAGCTACGACATTCCGGTACTGATGCTGACGGCCCGCACGGCCAAGTCGGACGAATGGCTAGCCTATCAATCCGGCGCCGACGATTTCCTGCGCAAGCCGTTCGATGCCGACCAGCTGGTGGCCCGCGCCGAAGCCCTGCTTGGGGACAGTCGACGCCTGCGGGCCTGACGTCCGCGCCTATGGCGCCTTTTGCCAGCTCGCCACGGTATAGCCGCGCTCCTGCAGGCAACCTTCCATTGCCAGCTTGATCGCCTTTTCCTTCTTGGCGCGCTTGGCCCGCGACATGCCCCACGCACCGCCGAGGACGGCAAAGGGCAGCAGGACGATGGTCGCGCTTGCGGCTGCAAGACCGGCATAGCCGCCCACCGCCGCGGCGGCGGTTCCGCCGGCGGCAACGGTCGCAGCCCCCGCCGCCGCGCCGGCGCCCGCGGACGCCATGCGGCCGGTTGAGTCCAGCTTTCCGGCGACCAGCAGTTGCTGACATTCAAGATAGGCGGCGTCGAACCCGGCGCGGTCGGCGCTGGCATAGCCAAGCACCGGCGTGAATTCGCGCGGCCGCGAGGAGCAGCCGGACACGGCAACCGCCGCCGCCGCGATAGCAAGAACCATGCGCTTCATCGGCGCCCCTCCATATGACGAGCCCCATCTCGCCGGGCGGAAAGCTCGACCGGCGGAACGTTCAAGTCAACCAACGAGGTTTGAGCGGCCGTTGCGCCTTGGGCAACAGCAGCCCCGCGCAGTTTCTACCCCCTGCCTCAGCTGAGCTTGATCACCAGACGCTGGGCCGTGCCGCTGTCCGTGGGCAGGGTTTCGACCTTGCTTTTCAGACCGCGCGCCATCGCGCCGACGATGCGCGTGCCAAGCCCGGTGCCGGCGGGCGCCTGCGCATTGCCAAGGCCGACCCCGTCGTCGGCGACGGTCAGCGCGGCGCTGTCTTCCCCGACCCGTTCGAGCGTCACCGTGATGGTGCCGCCCTGGTCCGGCGCGAACGCATATTTGGTGGCGTTGCTGACCAGTTCGTTGACGATCACGCCGACGGAGATGGCGACGTCGGTCGGCACCTCGATCGATTCTCCGGAAACGTCGAGGCGGACCCGCTCCTTCAACTGCGGCAGGCTGTCGCGCAGGTCTCCGGCTAGGTTGCGCAGATAGTCGTGCAGGTCGACGGTGGCGAGGTCGCTGCCGGTGTACAGCCGCTGGTGGACGTTGCTGATGGCGCGGATACGGTTCTGGATATCGTCGAGCGCGCCGCGCACTTCGGCATCGCCGGTCTGGTTGGCCTGCATGGCAACGAAGCCGAGCACCATCTGCAGGCTGTTGGACACGCGGTGATGGACTTCGCGGACCATCATCTCGAGATGCTCGTTGGCGACGCGCAATTGCGCCTCGGCGCTGCGCTTGTCGCGTTCCAGCTTGTCGCGCGTCAGCGCCTGGCGGAAACGGCCGGCGAGCAGATCGAAGAAGCTTTCGCCGACCGTCTTGACGACGAAGTCGAGCGCACCGCCATGGATCGCCTCGACCGCGGTCGAGGTGTCGTCGTTGCCGGTGACGAACACGACCGGCGGATGGTCTTCCCTGGCGACGATCTCCGCGAGCATTTCGCGGCCGCTTTTGCCCGGCATGTGATTGTCGACGGCGACCAGGTCGAACTGGCCCGCTTCGAGCAGCCGAGTGCCCTCGTCGGCGCTGGCCGCGGTGGTCACGGCAAAGCCCCGGCGTCCCATCGCCCGCTCGATCAGCCGGCGAAGCCCGTCGTCGTCGTCGACGTAAAGGATTCGCGGCTCGCTTATTGGGGGTCGACCTCTGGGACCTGGATCACCGCCAGGAACAGGCCGAGCTGCCGGATGGCGTCGGCAAAGCTTTCGTAATTCACCGGCTTGGTGATGTAGACGTTGCAGCCGAGGTCGTAGCAGCGCTGGATTTCGACCTTGTCGTCGGTGGTGGTGAGGACCACGACCGGGGTGCGGTGAAGGCGCTCGTCCTGCTTGATCTTCTCGAGGATCGAAGTGCCGCTCATGTCCGGCAGGTTGAGGTCGAGGAGGACCATCGCCGGGCCGTTGAGCGCCGGGCCTTCGGGCGAGTTGAACAGATAGTCGAGCGCCGTCGTGCCATCGGTGAAATGGCGGATATCGTTGGAAATGCCGGCGCGGCGGATGTTCTTTTCGATCAGGCGCGCATGCCCCTCATCGTCTTCGATCATGATGATTCCGACCGATTCCGTCTTGCTCATGCCACCGTTTCCCTCGAGATGAATTTGTCCGGAAGCGACAGGGTGAACGTCGATCCCTCGCCAACTTCGGATTGCATCGTGATCGTCCCGCCAAGGCGATAAGCCAAGGCACGGACATTTGCCAAGCCGATGCCTTCGCCCGGCTGGTCCTGAGTCCCGGCGCGGCGGAACAGTTCGAAAATCCGTTCCTGGTCGGCCGGGGCCACGCCGCGCCCGTTATCGACGACGTCGATATCCACCATCCGCCCATGGCGGCGGCCGCGCACCGTCACTTCCCCGGGCCGGCCGGGCTGAAGATATTTGAGCGCGTTTTCGACCAGGTTGGACAGGATCTGCTCGATCGCGATCCGGTCGCTTTCCAGCGGCGGCAGGGACTCCACGGCGACCGTCGCGCCGGCATCTTCCGCGCGCTGGTGGAGCGAGGCGACGACGCCGTCGGCCAGCGCGTCCATGTCGAGCCGCTCAGGCGTCAGCTGGCGCCGGCCTTGGCGCGACAGTTCGAGGATCGAGTTGATCAGCCGGTCCATCTTCTCCGTCGACTTGCGGATGAAGTCGAGCGCCTCGGGCAGGTCCTCGTCGGCCGCCCGCCAGACGGTCTCATCGCGCAGTTCCGGCCGGTCGGCGAATAGCTTTTCGAGGAACGCGCGGATGTCCTTGCGCGACTGGTCGAGCTCGGACGTGAAGCCGAGCACGTTGACCAGCGGCGAACGCAAATCGTGGCTGACGATATAAGCGAAGCGCTGGATTTCCTGGTTGGCGCGGATGAGTTCGGCGGTGCGGCGCTCGACCGCTTCCTCAAGCCCCTCGTTGGCGACCCGCAGCCGAGCCTGCGCGCGCGTCAGGTCGCGGTTGAAGCGCAGGACGAGCAGCACCGCGGCGAGCAGGACGGCCACAAGCAGCGCCAGCGCGATGCCGCTGACGGTGTACAGCTGGACCAGGGAATCGAGCTGGTTGCGGTTGCGCTGGGACAGCAGGTGCGTTTCGGCGTCGACCATTTCCGTGGCGATGCGGCGCACGGTCCGCACGATGATGACGCCGCGCTCGGCATTGAAGTCCGCCGTGGTCACGTCGAGCGTTGCCTGCCGGGGGTCGGCGAACATCGCATTGATCAGCGCCTCGCGCTCGGCCCGCAGGCGCAGGATCGCTTCCAGACGGCGCAGCTGCGCGGGATTGTCGCTGATCAGGCCGCGCAGCCGCGTGGCTTCGGTATCGAAGCCGGTCGCAGCGCGCTGGACGGTTGCGGAAAACGCCGGGTCGGGCTGGATAAGGAAGCCGCGGCGGCCGGTTTCGATCCGTTCATTCAGCGCCGACAGGCGGTTGATCGACGCCTGCACCTCCAGCGTATGTTCGACCGCGTCGGTATCGTCGGTGATGCTTTGCAGGGTCAGCGCCGCGAAGACGACGGCAATGACCAGCATGACCGCGCCGACCGCCAGCAACAGACCGACCGTGCGGCGGCCGCTCCCTTCCCGGCGATCGTCCGCGACCGGCCCGGCTGGATCAGGCGTCGACTGAAGCTTCATCGACGGCTGCGGCGCTGTTCTGGATGAACTCGAACCTCTTGGCAGGGTCGCGGCCCATCAGCCGCTCGACCAGATCCTTGACCGGCTGCCGATCCTCATATTCGCTGGGCAGCTGGATCTTGATGAGCGACCGGCTGTCCGGGCTCATCGTGGTTTCCTTCAGCTGGTTGGGGTTCATTTCGCCGAGCCCCTTGAAGCGCGACACTTCGACCTTCTTGCCTTTGAACTCGGTCGCCTCGAGCTCCGCGCGGTGGGCGTCGTCGCGGGCGTAGAGCGTGCGCGCACCGGCGGTCAGGCGATAGAGTGGCGGCTGGGCCAGGTAGAGATGCCCGCGCTGCACCAGCTCGCCCATTTCCTGGAAGAAAAAGGTCATCAGCAGAGTCGCGATATGGGCGCCGTCGACGTCGGCGTCGGTCATGATGATGATCTTCTCGTAGCGCAGCGCGCTCTCGTCGAACTTGTCGCGGGTGCCACAGCCCAGCGCCAGCTGGAGGTCGGCGATCTCGCTATTGGCGCGGATTTTATCGGCGGTGGCAGACGCGACGTTGAGGATTTTGCCGCGGATCGGCAGGATCGCCTGGGTCTTGCGGTCGCGCGCCTGCTTGGCCGACCCGCCCGCGCTGTCGCCTTCGACGATGAACAATTCGGTCCCGGCGCTGTCGTCGTTGGCGCAATCGGTCAGCTTGCCGGGCAGGCGCAGCTTGCGCGCGCTGGTCGCGGTCTTGCGCTGGACCTCGCGTTCGGCGCGGCGCTTGAGCCGTTCGTCCATCCGCTCGATGACGGAGCCGAGCAAGGCGCGCCCGCGGTCCATGTTGTCGGCCAGATAATGGTCGAAATGGTCGCGCACCGCCGCTTCGACGAAGCGCGCCGCTTCGAGGCTGGTCAACCGGTCCTTGGTCTGGCTCTGGAAATGCGGGTTGCGGATGAAGATGCTGAGCATCAGCTCGATGCCGTTGAACACGTCATCGGGCGTGATGTTCTTGGCTTTTTTCTCACCGACCAAGTCACCGAACGCGCGCAGACCCTTGCTCAGCGCGGCGCGCAAGCCGGCTTCGTGCGTGCCGCCGTCCGGGGTCGGGATGGTGTTGCAATAATAGGATTGCGAGCCTTCGGAGTAGAGCGGCCAAGCGACCGCCCATTCCGCGCTGCCCTGGCTGTCGGGAAAGTCCTGCTTGCCCGTGAACGGCTCGGCGGTGACGCAGGGGCGGTCGCCAAGCTGCTCCTTGAGATGGTCGGCCAAACCATTGGCGAACTGGAACACCGCCTGTTCGGGAACCTTGTCGGACGACAGCGCGGGGTCGCAGCGCCAGCGGATCTCGACGCCGGCAAAAAGGTAGGCCTTGGACCGGGCAAGGCGATAAAGGCGCTCGGGCGAAAAGGTCGCCTCGGCGCCGAAAATCTCCGGGTCAGGGGTGAAGGTGACGGTGGTGCCGCGGCGGTTGGGCGCGGCGCCGATTTCCTCCAGCGAGGAGGACGCATGGCCGCGCGCGAAGCTCTGGCGATACAGTTTCTTGTCGCGGGCGACCTCGACGATGGTTTCGGTCGACAGCGCGTTGACCACCGACACGCCGACCCCGTGCAGGCCGCCCGACGTGGAATAGGCCTTGCCTTCAAACTTCCCGCCCGAATGCAGGGTGGTCATGATCACTTCGAGCGCCGACTTGCCCGGATATTTGGGATGTTCGTCGACCGGCATGCCGCGGCCGTTGTCGGTGACCGTCAGCCGGTTGCCGGCGTCGAGCGTGACCTCGATCCGGCTGGCGTGACCGGCGACCGCCTCGTCCATCGAATTGTCGATGACTTCCGCCGCCAGGTGATGGAGCGCGCGAGCGTCCGTGCCGCCGATGTACATGCCCGGACGGCGGCGGACCGGCTCCAGCCCCTCCAGCACCTCGATCGAGGAGGCGTCGTAGCTGGCGGACGGATCGGCGGACTTGGAAGAAAACAGGTCGGACATTGCCGTCCGCTATAGGGCGCGGATTCTTCCCCTGCCAAGCGGCGCCGTCCGCCTTTTCCACAAGTGCGCGCGGCGGTGCCTGCTTTGCATGTGCGCGCCGATGCGGCATAATCGCCGCTCGCTGACAGGAGATTTTCGATGCGCCTTCGCCCGATCTTGCTCATCCTTGCCGCAGGCAGCGCGGCGCCGGCGCTTGCCCAACAGGGTCCCGGGGCACCTGCGTCGATGGGTCCCAACGATCTGAACCGCACCGGAAGCATGGCCAACAGCGTCCCGCGCAACGAGCTCCCGACCTATGGGGGCGGCATCGTGCTGCCCAATTCCCCCGGCGATGTGACCCGGTCCAGCGAAGTCAGCAAGGCCGAGCGCGAGCGGGTGATGGGAGAGGTAAGGACACTGGCGACGCAACGCCGTGCGGAAGCCGTGGCACTGGCCGAGCGGGTCAAGAAGGGTGCGGAAGTGCCGCCGTCGCTTGCGGCCACGCTGCGCGAAGCGCTCGACCGCGACATCGAGCTGTGGAGGCTCGAATATACGGTCGAGGCTCAACAGGCCGCGACGATGCGCTCGAAATGGGTCAAGGATCCCGCCGCCCTGACGGCGGCGGAATGGGTGCTGTGGCGCGCCGCCTGGTACGAAGAGCGCGACAAATGGGCTGCGCAAAGCCAAAGCGCCGCTCGCTAGAGATCAGGGGTCGAGCGGCCGTTTGTCGCCGGACTCCCGCCAGTGCTGGCGGGCGAGGCCAAGGCGGTCGAGCCGGTCGAGCAACCCCATCAGCAGCGGCGCCCGCCGGCGCCTGAACGGTCCCTTTGAAAACAGGTCCAGCCCGGTCCACGGCAGGAAGGGCGACCGGCGCGCGAACGCCCAGATTTCGACCCGGACGCTCGGCTGCGGCGACGGCCCGCGGGCGTGAAAACCGTAGGTGTCGATGACCACCAGCGTGTTCGCCGGCACCGCGAAGCGGGTCGGCCGGGGCAGGCCCAACGCGGACAGTTCGCTTTCGCCGACGCGGAGCGACCCGCGCTGCGACAGGCGATCGGCGTTGCGGATGCCTAGGCTGCGCGCCTGCTCCCACGCCAGCCTCCGCCCGTCGGCGCGATGCGATCCGGCGACATAGGTCAGCGGCGCCGATTCCTCCGCGACGTCGGTCAGGAACAGCCACGCCTTCATCGACGGGTGGAAGGTGTCGGAATGCAGCTCGATCTGCGGGTCTGGCTCGCCCTGCGCGGCGCCGGCGGACACCGTCTGCACGTAGTAAAAAGGCTCGCTCGTCGTGCTCGCGACATAGGCCAGCAGACCGCGCCAGCGCGGATCGTCGAGCAACTCGTCGAGCGCGGGAAAACGTCGGCGCAGCGCCGGGCCGATCGGGACTCGCCGGGTCAGCGTATCGCCCTGCTGTTGCTCGCGCGCCGGCAGCGACGCGGTAAGCAGGCTGTCACGCAGCGCGGCGAATTGCCCGGCAGGCAGGAAGTCGGGCACCGCGACGAAGCCGTCCCGGTCGAACCGTTCGCGCCAGTCGGCCGGCACCGCGGCCGCCAGCCGCCGGCGGCGCGATCGGGCGAGGCGGTGGGCAAGCTTGACCCGGCGCGCATGCAGGCCGCGGCGGTTGAGCCGTTCCGACCCGATCAGCGGATTGTCGGCAAAGCTCTTCGCGCCGGTACCCAGCGCCAGCAGCCACAGCGGTGCGCGCCACCAGCGGAGGAGCGCCATGGTCAGGAACGCCTAGCGGACCCGGGGACCACCGAACGGCAGCGGCGGCGGCGGGCGACGGTCGCGGCGCGGCAACTGCGCCTGGTAGGCGACGCCGCAATGCTCGACGCAATAGGGATAGCCCGGGTTCGACGGCTGGCCGCAGAAATGAAAGTCGGGCTCGCCTGGATGACCCATCGGCCATTTGCAGATGCGCTCGTTGAGGTCGAGCAGGCTGGTCTTGTCGGCAACCTCCGGGCTCGGCTTGGCCGGAACCAGGCGGCGCGGCGGGGCCGGCGGGATCGGCGCCTGCTGATCGCCCGGGCCCTGGCGGATGAAGCCGCCGGGACCGACCGAACGATATTGCACATTATCGCCCTTCGGCTGGGCGCGCTGCGGCTGCGGCTGCGGGGCCGGCGCGGCCTTGGCCTGTGCGGGCGGCGGCGGTGGTGGCGGCGGCGGAGTCGCGGCCTTCGGCGCCGGCTTGGCGGCGGCCGGGGCTGGCTTGGCAGCGCGCGGCTTGGGCGCGGCCTTGGCGGCGGACCCGTCGTCGCCCGGCTTCACCGGCGAGGGGCGCGATTCCAGGCCGAGGCGGTGCGCCTTGCCGATCACGGCATTGCGGCTCACGCCGCCCAGCTTCTCCGCGATCTCGCTTGCGGTGGCGCCATCGTGCCACATCGTCTTCAGGCGCTCGATGCGCTCTTCGGTCCAGGACATTGTTCTAATCACTCCGAATCTCGTTCGCCCGGCCGGGCGCGGCTTGCCGCCCGACTGCTCAACCGATAGGCGCAACCGGGTGACCGATCGACCTTCCAGCTCCCAGTCTTCGCCATGGCTCGCTCGGCCGCCGGGCGACCCGGTGCTGAGTGGCGTCAACTGGGGAGGGCTTCAGACCCTCTATATCAAGGAGGTGCGCCGGTTCTTCAAGGTGCAGATGCAGACGGTGTGGGCGCCGGCGATCACCACCTTGCTCTATCTGGCCATTTTCACCGTCGCGCTGGGCCGCAGCGGGCGGATGGTCATGGGCGTCCACTTCGCCGATTTCATCGCGCCCGGGCTGATCGTCATGGCGATGATCCAGAATGCGTTCGCCAATTCCAGCTTCTCTCTGCTGGTCGGCAAGATCCAGGGCAATATCGTCGATTATCTGATGCCGCCCCTGTCGACCGCGGAGCTCATGGCGGGGATCATCGGCGCCGCCGTCACCCGCGCCTTCTTCGTCGGTTTTGCCGTATGGCTGGCGATGTCGCTGTGGCCCGGGGTGTCGGTGTCGATCGCGCACCCGCTGTGGGCCTTCTGGTTCGGGCTGATGGGTTCGCTGATGCTGGCGCTGCTCGGGCTGCTGACCTCGCTGTGGGCGGAAAAGTTCGACCATGCGGCGGTGGTGTCAAACTTCGTCGTCACGCCGCTGTCCCTGCTGTCCGGCACCTTCTATTCGGTCGAGGCGCTGTCCCCGACCTTCCAGGCGATCAGCCACGCCAACCCCTTCTTCTACGTCATCTCGGGCTTCCGCTACGGCTTCCTCGGCATCAGCGATTCCCCGATCCTCGTCGGTGCGATCGGCCTGCTGGTGCTCAACCTGCTGCTTGCCGGCCTGACCTTTGCGCTGCTGCGCAGCGGGTGGAAGATCAAGGCGTGAGCGGTGTAAGGCTGGCCCGCAGCAGGGGGTAACGGATGGCGGACAAGATCATCGGCTACGACCTTCCGACGAAGGATTTTTCCGTCGCCGACGACGAGCCGGACAAGCCGCACCTGATGTATTACCAGATGGCCGGCAAGAAACGCCGCGCCCATGGCAGTTGGTATCGCGGCGAGACCACCAATTTCCACCCGATGCGCGACAGTTTGGGCGAACCGGACGCGGTCGCCAAGTATGTCGGGCACGGCTGGTTTCCCGAAGCGCCGTTCATCACCCGCGACCATTACATCACCGCGTTCGGCAGTTGCTTCGCGGCCGAGGTCACCAAGTTCCTGGTGCGCAACAAGTATAACGTCTTCGGCAAGGACCTCAGCCTCAACGCGCACGTGATCCGGTCGGGGGAGGGCATCGTCAACACCGCTGCCCTGCGCCAGCAATTCGACTGGGCGGTCGGCGATTACCGCCCGCAGGAGCAGGTTTGGCAGGACGCGGACGGCAGCGATGTCGAGGTGAGCGAGGAGATCCGCGACAATACGCGCGACATTTTCCACCGCACCGACGTTTTCATCTTCACGCTCGGCCTGTCGGAAGTGTGGTACGACAAGATTACCGGCGAGGTGTTCTGGCGGGCGATCCCCAATCAGAAATTCGACCCCGAACGCCACGGTTTCCGGGTCATGGGCGTCGCGGAAAATCGCGAGAACATCACCGCGGTTTACCACATGATTCGCGCCATCCGGCCCGACGCGCAGATCATCTTCACTTTGTCGCCGGTCCCGCTGGCCGCGACCTTCCGGCCGATATCCTGCATCACCGCCAACGCGGTTTCCAAGGCGTCGCTGCGCATGGCGATCGACGAATTGATGCGGGAATTCGAAGGCGACCCGCGGCTGCATTACTTCCCGTCCTACGAGATCGTGACGGCCTTCCTGCCGGACGCTTTCGGCGTCGACCTGCGCCACCCGCGGCCCGAAGCGGTCGACTTCATAATGCGCACCTTCCAGCAATATTTCCTTCGCGACTGAGCGCGCGAAAGGGCAGGGGCGTCATCGCCCCGGCCGGTTGCCGACAAGGCTTGCCAGAGGGTTCCGCGACCCCCGCTGGATCGAATTACGCCTGGCCCACGCAGGGGCTGGTCGCGCCTTTTCCGTTCGGGCCCCATTTGCGATAGCCCGAGGAATCGACGTGGAAACGGCGGCCCGAATAGAAACCGAGGCCGGTGTCGTAGGCCTGACCTTCGCGGGCATGGGCGGCACAGACCGAGCGGATCATGTCGGCGCGGGCGACCTTGGTGTCGAGCGGCGTCAGGTCGAGCGCAAAGAAGTGGCGATGGGCGCTTTTGGGAGCGCCGTTCGAACAGCTGTTGAGGCCTTCGTTGCGATAGGCGGACAGCGGTTCGACCTGGCCAACGGCCGGAACGACGTTGTCGCGCACGAACTGCAGCGTCTTGACGATATGGTCCCACTTGTCGGCCGGCGGGGTCTCGAACGGCTCCGCGGCGCATTCCTTCCACGACGACGAGGTGCGGACCAGCTGCCACATAGGGACGACCGCTTCGACGCCCTGCGCGGCGAGGTAGGACCGAAAGCGCGACAGCTCCGCGCGATGAGCCGGCGAAGCGCGCAGCCAATCGCGGAAATCGTCCGCCGTCTGACCGACCGCAAGGCCGGATTCCGGAACATGGGCGTTCGCCGCGGCGAGCCCGAATTCGGCGCCGAACGCGGCCACCGCGCGGCGGGCCTGCGGCGCCAGCTTGGTCACCGGCGAAGCGGCCTGTTCCGCCGTCGCCACGATCGCATCGGGCGACGGACCAAAGCTGCCCAGAGGCAACAGGAGGAGCGAGGCCGCGACTGCGGCAAAACGGATAAATGTAAGCATATCAATAAGATAGTTACGTTTCAGCTGATTTTCAAGGTGTCGCGAGCCCCACGCGCCGGCAGTTTTCCGCCGCGATTACGGACTCGAAACGATCCCCCGTGCAACCAGCCGTAGCCGATCGGCCGGCGACTCGAAACCGGAGTCAGAGCGGCTTGACGAACTTCAGGGTCATCCGGTCGCTTTCACCGATCGCGGCATATTTCGCGCGGTCTTTGTCCTTGAGGGCGAAGGAGGGCGGGAGGGTCCAGACGCCTTCCGGCCAGTCGGCCGTGTCCTGCGGATTGGCATTGATGTCCGATTCCGCGGCCAGGCGGAAACCGGCGGCTGCGGCCAGCGCCTTGACCGTCGAGGCCTTGATGTAGCCGCTGTTGCGTTCGCGCTCCGCGCTGGCGCCTTCCGGCAGCCGGTGATCGACGATTCCCAGCACGCCGCCGGGCTTCAGCATGGCGAACATCTGGCTGAAGGCGGCCGCGCTGTAATCGGCCTTGTCGTCGCGGCGATACCCCATCCGCCAATTGTGGACGTTGCGGAAGGTCAGCACCGCATCGACGCTGCCGGCCGGGATTTCCGCGGCCTTACCGTCGAACACGGGGAAATCGGCATAGGTCACGGGGCCGTAGGTTGCGGCATTTGCGGCCTTCAGCTTGTCGAGGCCGCTGCGGCCCCAGGTGGGCGCTGCGGCAATCAACCGGCCGCCGCCCGCGGCCAGGTAAGGCGCCAGGATTTCGGTATACCAGCCGCCGCCCGGCCACACCTCGACCACCGTGTCGGTTGGCCGGATGCCGAAAAAGGCGAGCGTCTCGGCGGGGTGGCGATAGGGGTCGCGGGCGCGGTTGGCTTCGCTCCGCACCGGTCCGGCCACCGCGGCCTGCAGCGCGGCCAGATCGGCGCCGCGCGACAGGACGGGCCCCGGCGCGACGGCACAGGACGCCAGCGGCAGCGTGGCGGCGGCAAGCAGCAGGATAGAAAAAGCGCGGTTCATCCGATGTCCCCTCATCCAATGTGAAGGGTCACCCTAGACGACCGGGCGCTGTCGGCAACCGTGCCGAAAGTCCTTACAGGCAGGCTTCCAGGTACGGTTGGTCGAAGCCGAACTGCTTGGCCTTCTCCAGCGTGTAGGGGCGCAGGCCCATAGAGCGATATTCGCCGACGATCTTTCCGTCCGCGCTTTCGTCGAGATATTCGAACTTGAACAATTCCTGCGTGACGATGACCTCGCCCTCCATCCCGATCACCTCGGTAATGTTGGTGGTGCGGCGCGACCCGTCGCGGAGGCGCTTCACCTGCACGATGAGGTCGACCGAGTCCGCGATCTGGCGGCTGATCGCCTCCTTCGGGATCTTGATGTCGCCCATCATGACCATGTTTTCCATACGTGCCAGGCATTCGCGCGGGCTGTTAGAGTGAAGCGTGGCCATCGAGCCGTCGTGGCCCGTGTTCATCGCCGCCAGGAGGTCGAAACACTCCTGGCCGCGAATTTCGCCGAGGATGATGCGGTCGGGACGCATACGCAGCGCGTTGATGACAAGGTCGCGAATGGTGATCGCGCCCTGGCCTTCAAGGTTCGGCGGACGGGTTTCGAGCGGCAGCCAATGCGGCTGCTGCAGGCGAAGTTCGGCCGCGTCTTCGATAGTGATGACGCGCTCGCCCGGGTCGATCATCTTCGACAAGGCGTTGAGCATGGTCGTCTTGCCCGAACCGGTACCGCCGGAAATGACCACGTTCATGCGGCTGGCGCCGGCGATCTTGAGCACCGTGCCCATCTTCTCGCTCATCGATCCGAAGCCGCGCATCATGTCGATGGTGATCGGCTTTTCGGAGAATTTACGAATCGAGATTGCGGTGCCGCGCAGCGACAGCGGCGGAATGATGACGTTGACGCGGCTGCCGTCCTGAAGGCGGGCGTCGGCCAGCGGCGTGGTCTGGTCGACGCGGCGGCCGACCTTGTTGACGATCCGCTGGGCGATCTGGAACAGATGCTCCTCGTCGCGGAACTGGATCTGCGCCAGTTCCAGCTTGCCCTTGCGTTCGATGAACGTCTGTTCGGGCCCGTTGACCATGATGTCGCTGACGTTGGGATCGGACAGCAATTCCTCGAGCGGCCCGAGACCCAGCAGTTCGTCGACCAGCACCTTTTCCAGTGCGAACTGTTCGCGGCGGTTCAGGGTGATTTTCAGTTCGGCGAGCACTTCGCCGATGATCGGGCGGAATTCCTCGGCCAGCTCGTCCTTGCTCAGCGTCGCCGCGGCTTCCGGGTCGACACGTTCGAGCAGGCGCGGAAGCACCTGTTCCTTGATCCGGTGGACGGAGGCTTCGAAGCCTTCCTGCTTGGAGCTGGCGGCTTCCCCGCTGGCGTTCTGGCGGCTGTTGAGCCGGTCCATCGCGCCGCCGGGCACGTGGACGGTCTCGCTGGCGCCGCCGTTGAGGTCTTCGAGCGGCGGAAACTGCTCGCCGCCTTCCTCGTCGGCATCGGCTTCGGGCGAATCGCTGCGCGCCCCGCCCGGCCCGCCCTTCATCGGTTTGGCGACGCCGAAGCTGGGGCGTTGACTGCCCGAGAGTCCGCCGCGTTTGCCGAATGCGTTCATTGCTACCCCGTCGACCTTCCGGAAATTCCGAAGGGACGGGATAGGGAAGAATGCTTTCCGAAAAGCTAACCGAGTTTGGAAAGCGGACCGAACCGCCGTCCGGGCGTGGTTACTCTCCGGCCTTTTCGGCGAGGATGGTCAGCCCGTTGGCGCCCATTTCCGCAAAGCCGCCGCTGACCGCAATGCGCTCCGGCTGGCCGCCGGCGGTGCGATAGACGGCGACTTCCTCATTGTCCTTGAGCACGGTCATGTAGGGCGCGTGGCCGGCCATGATGCCTTCCTGACCCTCGGTGCCCGCGACGACGACCATGTAGACGTCCTCGCTCATCACCTGCTTGTCAGGCGTGACGAGTTCGAAATGCAGGTCGGCCATCAGTCAGATCCCTCGATCGCGCCGTCGAAGGCGCGGGTGGCGGCCGCGAACTTGTCGCGGCAACCGGTGTTGCAGAAGCCGACCACCTGGCCGCGATAGCGGGCCAGGCTGTCGGCGCTGACGGGCTTCCCCGACCACGGACAGACGTCGTTGACGCAATCCTCAAGCCGGAGATTTTCCGTCAATTGCCTAGGCCTCCGACGCCATCTTCTCGGCCTTGGCGACCGCTTCCTCGATGCCGCCGACCATGTAGAAAGCGGATTCCGGAAGGTGATCGTATTCGCCGTTCACGACCGCCTTGAACGAAGCGACCGTGTCTTCGACCTGGACGAACTTGCCCGGGATGCCGGTGAACACTTCGGCGACGTGGAACGGCTGCGACAGGAAGCGCTGGATCTTGCGCGCGCGGCTGACGACCAGGCGATCTTCCTCGCTCAATTCGTCCATGCCGAGGATGGCGATGATGTCCTGCAGCGACTTGTACTTCTGCAGCGTCTCCTGGACGGCGCGGGCGGTCTCGTAATGCTCCTGGCCGACGACCGACGGGGTCAGCACGCGGCTGACGCTGTCGAGCGGATCGACGGCCGGGTAGATGCCCAGTTCCGAAATCGCGCGGGACAGCGTGGTCGTCGCGTCGAGATGGGCGAACGAGGTCGCCGGCGCGGGGTCGGTCAAGTCGTCGGCCGGCACGTAAATGGCCTGCACCGAGGTGATCGAGCCCTTGTTGGTCGAGGTGATGCGTTCCTGCAGCGCGCCCATGTCGGTCGACAGGGTCGGCTGGTAACCCACGGCCGAAGGAATACGGCCGAGCAGCGCCGACACTTCCGAACCCGCCTGGGTGAAGCGGAAGATGTTGTCGACGAAGAACAGCACGTCCTGGCCTTCGACGTCGCGGAAATATTCCGCCTGCGTCAGGCCCGACAGCGCGACGCGCGCGCGGGCGCCCGGCGGCTCGTTCATCTGGCCGAACACCAGCGCGACCTTGGAGCCTTCCGGCGTCGGATTGCCGTCGGCGTCCTTGGCGATGACCCCGGCGTCGAGGAATTCGTGATAGAGGTCGTTGCCCTCGCGGGTACGCTCGCCGACGCCAGCGAACACGCTGACGCCGCCGTGGCCCTTTGCGATGTTGTTGATCAGTTCCTGGATCAGCACGGTCTTGCCGACGCCGGCGCCGCCGAACAGGCCGATCTTGCCGCCCTTGGCGTAGGGGGCGAGGAGGTCGATGACCTTGATGCCGGTGACGAGGATGGCGGCTTCGGTCGACTGGTCGACGAAGGCCGGGGCCTCGGCATGGATCGGGGAGGACAGGTCGCTGCCGATCGGGCCGCGTTCGTCGATCGGCTCACCGATGACGTTCATGATCCGGCCGAGCGTCTTGGGGCCGACCGGCACTTCGATCTGCGAACCGGTGGCGCGCACGTCCTGGCCGCGGGTCAGGCCCTCGGTCGCGTCCATCGCGATGGTGCGGACGATGTTCTCGCCAAGGTGCTGCGCGACCTCGAGGACCAGGCGGTTGCCGTTATTGTCGGTTTCGAGCGCGCCGAGGATCGGCGGGAGCTCGCCTTCGAAGCTGACGTCGACGACGGCGCCGATGACCTGGGCGATCTTGCCGGTCAGGTTATGCGTCTGGACGGTCGCCTTGGGCGTATCGCCGGCGGGCGTTGCCTTCTTGGTGCGGGGCTTGCTGGGGGCGGCGGTGGCCATAGGTCAGTCGTCCTCTTTTCGAATCTTAAAGCGCTTCGGCGCCGGAGATGATCTCGACCAGCTCGGTCGTGATCGCCGCCTGGCGCGTGCGGTTGTACTGAATGGTGAGCCGGTTGATCATGTCGCCGGCGTTGCGGGTGGCGTTGTCCATCGCGGTCATCTGCGACCCGTAGAAACCGGCCTGGTTCTCGAGCAGCGCGCGATAGACCTGCACGGCGATGTTCTTGGGCAGAAGCGCCTTGAGGATTTCCTCCTCGTCCGGTTCATATTCGACCATCGCATTGGCCGACGCGGTCTTGCTGTCGCCGCCGTCCCTGGTCGGGCGAACCGGGATGATCTGCTCGACCACCGGTTCCTGGACCATGGTCGACCGGAAGTTCGCATAAGCGATGTGGGCGACGTCGAAGCGGCCGCTTTCGAACCGGTCGACGATGTCGTCGGCCACGGCCTGCGCCACCGCATAGGTCGGGTTCTTCATCTCGGTCGTGTCGTGCTGACCGGTGATCGCCTTGGGATAAACCCGCTGCAACACCGGACGGCCCTTGCGGCCGACGATGTAGAAATGGACGGTCTTGCCGGCCTTGACCAGTTCGTCCGCCTTGCGGCGAGCGGCGCGGACGATGTTCGAATTGAACGCGCCGGCCAGGCCGCGGTCGCTGGTGACGACGACGATCAGGTGGGTGTCGTCCTTGCCCGTGCCGGCCAGCAGCTTGGGGCTTTCGGGCCCGACTTCGATCCGGCTGGCAAGCGATTCGACGACCTCGCGGATCCGCTCCGAATAGGGGCGGGCCGCGGTGGCGTTCTGCTGGGCACGGCGAAGCTTTGCCGCCGCAACCATGTTGAGCGCCTTGGTAATCTTCTGCGTCGACTTCACCGAGCCGATGCGAAGCTTGAGGGCCTTCAGGCTCGCCATTTTATGCGAACTGCTTCCCGAACGTGGTCAGCGCGTCGTTGAGCTTCGCCGCGGTGTCGTCGTCGAGCGCCTTGGTGTCGCGGATCGTCTTCAGGACATCGCCATGCTCGGACCGCAGGAAGCTCAGCATTGCGGCTTCGTAGCGGGTCACCGAGTTCGTCTCGAAATCGTCGATGAAACCCTTGGTGCCGGCGTAGATGGACGCGACCTGCTCTTCGAGCGGCATCGGGCTGAACTGCGGCTGCTTGAGCAGCTCGGTCAGGCGCGCGCCGCGGGCGAGCAGCTTCTGGGTCGAGGCGTCGAGGTCCGAACCGAACTGCGCGAAGGCGGCCATCTCGCGGTATTGCGCGAGTTCCAGCTTGATCGAGCCGGCGACCTTTTTCATCGCTTTGGTCTGCGCGGCCGAACCGACGCGGCTGACCGACAGGCCGACGTTAATCGCCGGGCGGATGCCCTGGTAGAACAGGTCGGTTTCAAGGAAGATCTGGCCGTCGGTGATCGAGATCACGTTGGTCGGGATGTAGGCCGACACGTCGCCCGCCTGCGTTTCGATGATCGGCAGGGCGGTCAGCGACCCGGCGCCATTGTCCTCGTTCATCTTTGCAGCGCGCTCGAGCAGGCGGCTGTGCAGATAGAAGACGTCGCCCGGATAGGCTTCGCGGCCCGGCGGGCGGCGCAGCAGCAGCGACATCTGGCGATAGGCGACGGCCTGCTTGGACAAGTCGTCGTAAACGATCACGGCGTGCATGCCGTTGTCGCGGAAATATTCGCCCATGGCGCAGCCGGCGTAGGGCGCTAGGAACTGCAACGGGGCCGGCTCGGACGCGGTCGCGGCGACGACGATGGTATATTCCATCGCGCCGTTTTCCTCGAGCTGGCGGACGATCTGCGCAACGGTCGAGCGCTTCTGCCCGACGGCGACGTAGATGCAGTACAGCTTCTTGCTTTCGTCGTCGCCCGAATTGGCGTCCTTCTGGTTGATGAAGGCGTCCATGGCGACGGCGGTCTTGCCGGTCTGGCGGTCGCCGATGATCAGCTCGCGCTGACCACGGCCGATCGGCACCAGCGCGTCGAGCGCCTTGAGGCCGGTCTGCACCGGCTCGTGCACCGACTTGCGCGGGATGATGCCCGGCGCCTTCACTTCGACGCGGCGGCGTTCGGTATATTCGATCGGACCCTTGCCATCGATCGGGTTGCCGAGCGCGTCGACGACGCGGCCGAGCAAGCCCTTGCCGATCGGCACGTCGACGATGGTGCCGGTGCGCTTGGCGCTGGACCCTTCGCGGATTTCCTGGTCCGAGCCGAAGACCACGACGCCGACGTTGTCGGCTTCGAGGTTGAGTGCCATGCCCTTCACGCCGCTTTCGAACTCGACCATCTCGCCGGCCTGGACGTTGTCGAGGCCGTAGATGCGCGCGATACCGTCACCGACGGAAAGCACGGTGCCGACTTCGGCGACCTCTTCCTCGGCAGCGAAATTCGCGATCTGGTCGCGGATGACGCGGGAAATTTCAGCGGCGCGGATATCCATGTCTCTTGCCTTAGCCTTTCATCGCCTGGGCGAGTGCGTTGAGTTTGGTTTTCAGGGAGCTGTCGATCATCTGGCTGCCCATCTTGACGACGAGCCCGCCGAGAATCTCGGGGTCGGTGCGCGCGTCGATGGTGACGTCGCGGCCGGCGCGGGCTTTCAGCTGGGCCTTCAGCGCCGTGATCTGGTCGTCGCTCAGCGGGTGCGCCGAAACGACTTCCGCGGTGGTCTCGCCGCGATGGTCGGCGGCCAGGCGGCGGAACAGGCGAACGACCTGTGCCAGCTGGCCCTTTCGGCCGTTGCGCGCGAGCACCTGCAGGAAATTGCCGGTGATGGGGTCGAGCCCAAGCTGGCCGGCGATACCGCCAAACGCCTTGCCGGCGTCGTCGCGGTCGACCAGCGGCGACGCGACCAGCTGCGAGAACTCGCGCGAATCGGCCAGCGCCTGGTTCAGCGCATCGAGGCTGCGGCTGACGGCGTCGATCTGCTTCTGATCGCGCGCAAGATCGAACAGCGCGGACGCGTAGCGCCCTGCTAAGCTGGCCTGAATGCCGCCGGATGTCTCCACGCGCGAAAAGCTCCGAGTAGGAATATTGCCCCATGCAGACGGGGCGGCTCGTGCGGTTTTTACCGCCCACCCCCATGGGTTGGCGCGCCCGTAGCAGGGGGTTCCGGACGATGCAAGGCGGCGGGTGGCGGCGCTGTCAGATTTGGCGGGCGAAAAAGCGGGTGAAATCCGTGTCCTTATATCCGCCGAACGGGCCGCAACGGACGAAGCCGTTGCGCTCGTACAAGCGCAAGGCCGCCGCGAACGGCTCGGTCGAGCCGGTTTCGAGGCTCAGCCGCGTGTAGCCGCGCCCGCGCGCCTCTTCGATAATATGGTCGAGCATCGCCCGGCCGGCGCCCATGCCGAGCGATTCCGGCGCGGTGCGCATCGACTTCACTTCACCATGCCGCGGATCGAGTTGCTTGAGCGCGCCGACGGCGAGCAAGCGGCTGTCCTCGCGCAACGACCAGAAGCTGACGGCGGGATCGCGCAAGCCCGCGGCGGGCAGGACGTGGCAGGCCTCGGGCGGGGACGATCCGCGCATCTGTTCGAAATGAAAGGCAAGCAACGCCTGCACGTCCTCATCGTCGAGGCCGCCGTCGTGGATCGTCCAGCCCGCCTTCACCGGCAGTCGCCAAGGTCGGCAACGACCGCGAAATGGTCGGACGCGGCGCGGCCCTGTTGGCCGGTCCAAGCCAGCACCGCGTGACTGTCGACCGCCAGTGCGGGGTCGGCCAGGACATAGTCGATCCGCCGTGCGTCCCCGGGCTTGCGGTCGAAGCCCGTGAAGGTTTCGTCCGGCCCCACCCGCCGCGCCGCGGCGGCGTACGAATCCCGCAGCATCAGCGGTGGTCCGGCCAGCAACTGCACCGGCGGCGACCCGGGCTCGGCGTTGAAATCGCCGGTGACGACGATGCGCTCGCCGGGCAGCCGGTGCTTCGCCGCGAATTGGGCGATCATCCGGGCGCCCTCGCGCCGCGCGTTCGCGCCTTCATTGTCGAGATGGGTGTTGATGGCGAGGATGCGGTGCCCGCCCGCGCGCCGGACGAGGTGCGCCCAGGTCGCGACGCGCGAATAGGCCGCGTCCCAGCCGCGCGACGGCGCAGCGGGCGTGGGCGAAAGCCAGAAGGTCCCGCTGTCGCCGACGTCGAAGGTACGGCGGTCGACCATCAGCGCCGAATATTCGCCCTTGGATACACCGTCGTCGCGCGGCTGGCCGATGAAGGCATGGTCCGGGAAGGCGCGTTCAAGATCGGCTTTCTGCCCCGGCACCACCTCCTGCAGGCCAAGGATGTCGGGCCGGGCGAGGGCGATGTGTCCGACCACCTGGTCGCGGCGTTCGCTCCACCGGTTGATGCCGTCGGATTCCAGGTCGAGCCGGATGTTGAAGGCCATCACCCGCAGCGGCGCGCACTGCCGGGCGGGCGGCGCCGCGGCGATCAGCGCGAGGCTGAGCAGCGATAGCGCGGCGCGAAGGAATCTGCTTTGAACGCAAGCCATCGGAAGCGCGGCGTACCAAGCCCTGCGATGACAGGTCCATGCTGATGTCAAAATTTAACTCGGCGGAGACGGTCGGCCCGGACGCGGCGTGGGCGGCGTTCGAGCGTCGCGACCGCGCCTTCGACGGGCGGGTCATCGGGGCTGTGTCCACCACCGGCATTTACTGCAAGCCAAGCTGCCCCGCGCGGCGGCCCAGGCGCGAACATGTCGAGTTTTTCGCGACGCCGGATGAGGCTCGAGCCGCCGGCTATCGGGCCTGCCTGCGCTGCCGGCCGGACGAGGTCGGCCGCGACACGGCCGCGGTGGCCCGGGCCATCGCGCTGATCGAGGCGGCGGACGTGCCACCGACGCTGGAGCAGCTGGGCCGGGCGGTCGATTATGCGCCGCACCACTTCCAGCGCGTATTCAAGCGCCAGATGGGCCTGTCCCCGGCCGATTACGCCCGCGCGGTCCGGGCGCAGCGGACCGAACGGCAGCTCGACCGCAGCGACAGCATCACGGGCGCGATCTACGACGCGGGCTATGCGGCGCCCAGCGGCTTTTACGACGACGCGAAGGAAAGGCTTGGCATGACTCCATCGGCATGGCGCGACGGCGGGCGCGGCGAGACAATCCGTTACGTCGTCACCGACAGCCCGCTCGGCCCGCTGCTGGTCGCGGCCACGCCCAAGGGCATCTGCCGCCTGACCTTCAAGGAGGATGTGAACGCGCTCCACCGCCGATTCCCCAACGCCGACATCCGCCCCGACGACGGGACGATGCGGGCCTGGGTGGACGCGGTGCTGACCGCGATCCGAACGCCGTCAGAGGCGCCGGAAGTGCCGGTCGACGTCCGCGGCACCGCCTTTCAGGAAGCGGTGTGGAAGGAATTGCGCAAGATTCCGCTGGGCCAGACGCGCAGCTACGCCGATATCGCCGCGGCGGTGGGCAAGCCCGGCGCGGTCCGCGCCGTCGGCACCGCCAACGGGTCGAACCCGGTATCGGTGTTGGTGCCCTGCCATCGCGTCATCCGCTCCGACGGCACGCTCGGCGGCTATGGCGGCGGGCTCGACAACAAGAAGCTCTTGCTCGCCGCCGAAGGCATCACACCCGAACTGCCCTTCGACGGCTGAGGGTCAGTCGAGCGCGTCGAGCGCCGCCTTGCCGTTGTTCGCGGCCAGCGCCGTCATTGCCAGCCGCGCCTTGTCGCGCATCGATCCGCCATGCGGGCTGTAGGCGATCGGCCCGAGCAGCTTGCGCGCTTCGGCCAGTTTCTCTTCCTGGATCAGCAGGAAGACCGCCGACAGCCGCAAGCCGGGATCCTGGGGCGCAAGCACCTGGGCGTATAGCATCCCGTCGATCGCATTCCTGGTCGGCGCCTGGCCCGCGCGCGGGAAGCTTTCGTAGAACAGCCGGAGCGGCTCCGCGGCTTCCGGATCGATCTTATTGGCCTTGAGCAGCGCGTTGCGAATGCCGGTCCAGTCGCGCGGCTTGCCGGCGACATCGCGCTCCATTTCAGCACGCGCCCGGTACATGTAGCCCAAATAGGAATTCGGATCGGCGGCGATGGCGCGCTCAGCGGCCGCGGCTGCCTCGGCGTAATTGCCGGCGTCGATCTCGGCCTCGGCCAGCGCGACCTGAACGGCCGGGTCGCTGGCAAAGCCCGAACCGGCCTTGCGCGCCATGATCAGGACCTGCTGCGCCGTCTTTGAATCGACTCCGCGCGCCGACCGGATCATCGCCGGCATCATTGCCGCCTGGCCAGGCGTGAGCGGGCGCATGACGGGTTGGTCGACCGCCACCGGGGCGCCGGAAACTGTCACATAATCGAAGCGGTTGCGCCTGAGGTAGCGGTCAAGTTCGCGGTCAAGCTGCGCGAGGTCCCCGAACGCGGCCCGCGCCGCGGCCAGCGGTTCCTGCCCGTTCATGATGCCATGAACATATTTGGTCACCTGACCCTTGCGGGCCGGATCGAAAGCCAGAAAATGAGTCAGCGCCCAACCGCGACTGTAGAAGCGCTCTTCATCCTCGACCGTCCGCTGCTTGAACGTCGCGCCAAGCAATTCTTCGATCGGAGGCTTCTGCAGGTTGAACAACCCGACCACGCGATGATTGGCCGGCCGGCCAAGCTGGACCGAACCGTCCTTGGTAATTTCCGCGGTGCTGAAAAATTCCGCGAAACCTTCGACGAACCAGGGCGGGAACGGCGCGTCGCTGTTCTGCAGCATCAGATGATGCGCATATTCATGGAAGAAGACGACGTCGGCCATGTCGTCGCGGCCGGCTGTTCGCTTCGGGACGAACGCGACCGATCCGGACGCGCGCGGAATGTAGAAGCCGACGGTGGTCGACGATTTATCGGCGGCCAGCCGCGCGACGTCGTCAGCGTCGTCGAGGAAGAAGATCGTGACCTTGCCCGAATTGCCGACCGGCGGATCGGGCATGTCGCGCACCGCCCGGACGGCGCCGTCGAATTTCTCGAGCCGCGCGGCGAAGGATTCGAGGTCGCGCGGACGCTGATCGGAATAGATCAGGAAATGCGGCGTGCTGGCTTGATACCATTGCGCGGCCGCGGCCGGCACCGATGCAGCCGCGCTTGCCAGCACGGCCAGGATGAAACGCACGTTCACGGGGGCCCCTTTTGCCCGAGCCTGCGCACGCTAAACCAGCGGCGGCCGGCGCGTCTACAGCCGATGCTGTGTGGCCGTTCTGCAAGGCTCCGCCTCACGCCATCCGCTCATTCGTCCTCGAAGCCCTTGTTGGCCACATCCCATTTGGCCTTGGCGTCGGCGGCGTCCTTGCGAATGACCGCATCGTAGAGCGCCCGGACTTTGTCGTACCACTTGCTCTGGTGCGGACTCAGCGCGAGGCTGGACAATAGCTTGCCGGCGACGTCGAAGTTTTTCGTTTCGATGAAGCGGCCGGCCGCCTCCATGCGCAGCTTGGTGTCGCTGGGCGCCAGGGCGACGGCGTATTCCAGGCCGTCCAGCGCATTGCGGGTCGGCGCTTTCCCCTCGTTGATGAAGGTTTGATAAAACAGCACCAGCGGTTCGGCATTTTCCGGGTCGATCCGGTTGGCGTTGCCGACGATCGCCCGGATCGCGTTCCAGTCGGTGGTGCGCGGCGATTTCTTCCCGACGACCATCATTGCCCGGGCCTTGGCGAGCATTGCCTGGTCGTTTCGGGGATTGAGCGCGAGCGCGCGGTCCGCGGCGGCGATCGCGGCTTGCGGGTCGTCGGCCTCCAGTTGAATCTGCGCGTCGATCAGCTGCACGGCCACTTCGTCCGGGTTGATCGTGGCCAGCCGCGACGCCTTGCGCGCCATTTCCCGGGCGAACCGCGGCTTGCCGCGGGCCAGCGCCATGCGCACGTCCATCAGCTGCGCTTCACCGGCGCCGAGCGGTCGCACGGTGACAGGCGGGACCGTGAGCTTGGCCGCCGGGATGGTGGTGACGGTGAAGACGTCCTTGCGGAAGTAATTCCACAATTCCCGGTCGAGCGCCTTGAGATCGCCGAACGCCTGTTCCGCCGCCTTGCCCGCCGGAACGCCGGCTTCGATCTTGTCGATATAAGCGGACAGCTGGCCGCGACGGCTGAGGTCGAAGCTGAGCAGGTGGGTGAGCAGCCAGCCGTAGCCGTAAATGGACACCCATTCGGTCGAAGTGATTGAGCGGTAATCGCCGCTCAGCATCTCGCGCAGCGGCAGCTTGCCCGGGCGGTAGATGTCGCCGGCGCGATAGACCGGCGGCGCGCCGATGACGACGCTGCCATCCTTGTTGAATTTCGGGTTGGCGAAAAATTCGGCGAATCCTTCCGTCAGCCATGTGGGCAACGGACGGTCATTGTTCTGCAGTTGCAGGTGATGCGTGTATTCGTGGAAGAAGATGCTTTCCGCGCTGAGCGACCATTTGCCCTGGTCGGTTTCGCCTTCGCGCGGGATGAACGCGACCGAGCCGCTGGCTTTTGGAATGTAAAAGCCGGCGACGCCGCTGTCTTCCCACACCCGCCCGGCATAGATCTTCTTGATGTCGTCTATATCGTCGACAAGGTACAAGGTGACGCGGGTGGCGGCGCCGGGCGCGACATCCGGCACGCCGCGAGCTTCGCGGACAGCCGCGTCGAACCGCTCCAGCTTGGCCGCATAGTCGCGCAGCTCGTCCGCATCCTCGTCGGCATAGACGGTGAAATGCTTGCTCCGCGCTTCATGCCATCTGGCGGCGGCGGGCGAACAGGTTGCCGCCAGCAAGGCGGCGGCGAGACAAATACGCAGTTTCACGACAAACCCCCATTCCCCGAGCAGGACGAGGCTAACCGACTGAACGAGCTGGCGTCTAGAGAAAGCTGTAGGGGTCGACGTCGACGCTGACCCGCACCTTCGGACCCCATTCGACGCCCCCCAGCCAGTCGCGGATAACGTCCTGCACGTCGAGCGCGCGGGCGGCATGGACCAGGATGCGCTGGCGATGGCGGCCGCGCAGCATCGCCAGCGGCGCCGGGGCCGGGCCGAACACCGCCATGTCCTCGACCTTGGGCGCGGCATTGCCGATGCGACGGGCGGTGCCTTCGGCCTCGCCCTGGTCTTCCGACGACACGACGATCGCGGCCAGCCGGCCGAACGGCGGCATCGCGGCATCGCGCCGGGCCTCGGTCTCGGCGCTGTAGAAACCGGCCACGTCGCCGCGCACCAGGGCCGCTATGACCGGCGCTTCCGGATCGTGGCTTTGCACCAGCACGCGGCCGGGCTTGTCGCCGCGGCCGGCGCGGCCGGCGACCTGGCTGATCTGCTGGAAACTGCGCTCCGCCGCGCGCAGGTCGCCGCCCTGCAGCCCAAGGTCGGCGTCGACCACGCCGACCAGCGTCAGGTTGGGAAAATGATAGCCCTTGGTCACCAGTTGCGTGCCGACGACGATGTCGATCGCGCCTGCCTCCATCTCTTCGACGAACTGGGCGGCGCGGGCGGGCGACCAGATGGTATCGCTGGTGACGATGGCGGTGCGCGCGTCGGGAAACAGCTCGGCGACCTCGTCGGCGATCCGCTCCACCCCGGGACCGCAGGCGACCAGGCTGTCCTCCTCGCCGCATTCGGGACACGCCTTGGGCGGCGGCATGACATGGCCGCAATGGTGGCAGGCGAGCCGGTGCATCAACCGGTGCTCGACCATCCAGGCGGTGCAGTTGGGACATTGAAACCGGTGGCCGCAATGCCGGCACAGGGTCAGCGGCGCGAAGCCGCGGCGGTTGAGGAACAGCAGCGATTGCTCGCCCGCCGCCAGATTGGCCTCGATCTCCGCGACCAGCGACGGCGCCAGCCAGCGCCCGCGCGGCGGCATGTCCTGGGTCATGTCGACGGCGCGGATTTCGGGCAGTTCGGCCCCGGCAAAACGACTGGGCAGCACGACCTCGCGATAGCGGCCAAGCTCGACCATCTGCTTGCTTTCGATGGCGGGCGTGGCGGACGACAGGATCACCGGAATGTCCTCGAACATCGCGCGCATCACCGCGGTGTCGCGGGCGTGATACTGGACCCCGTCTTCCTGCTTGAAACTGGGTTCATGCGCTTCGTCGACGACGATCAGGCCCAGCGCGGGGTAGGGCAGGAACAGCGCCGAACGGGCGCCGACCACGACCTGCGCCTCGCCGCTGGCGATGCCGCGCCAGGCGCGCCGCCGTTCCGATGAGCGAAGCCCGGAATGCCACGCCACCGGCGGGCAGCCGAAGCGCGCCTCGAACCGCTTCAGGAAAGGCTCGGTCAATGCGATTTCGGGGAGCAAAACCAGCGCTTGCCGCCCGGCACGAAGGGCCGCGGCAATGGCTTCGAAATAGACTTCCGTCTTGCCCGATCCGGTCACCCCGTCGAGCAAGACCGGATCGAAACCATCGGCGATGCCGCCCGCCAGCGATGCCGCGGCGTCGACCTGGTCACTGTTCAGTGCCGGCGGCGCGAAGTCCGGATCAGGGACCGGCAGCGGGCGGTCCGCATCCACCTGCACGGCTTCCAGCGCGCCGGCGTTGACGAGTCCGCGCAGCACCGCGTCGCTCACCTCGGCGATGTCGGCCAGTTCGCGGATCGTGCCTTGCCGGCCGGCCAGCCGCTCCAAAGCCCGCTCGCGTTGCGGGGTCAGGCGCGGCGGGACGGCGCCGGTCGGCCGATATTCGGTCAGTTGCCGCGGCCCGTCGAGCGCCGCGCTGGACGGCAGCACCATGCGCAATACGGACGCCAGCGGCGCGAGATAATAATCGGCGGTCCATTCGCACAATCGCCGCAGCGGCGCGGCGATCGGCGGTACGTCGAGCAGGCCGGCCAGCGGCCGCAGCCGGTTGTCGCCAACTTCCTCGCTCGGCAGCCGCTCCGCCTCCCACGCGACGCCGAGCATCTGGCGCGGGCCGAGCGGCGCGACGACGACACTGCCCGGCTCGACCGCCATGCCGTCGGGCACGCGGTAATCGAGCGGGCCCAGCGCGGCGTTGAGGGTGACTATTCGGGCGCGGGGAAGGGCCATTGCGGGGTCATTGGAAGGGGCCGCGGCGCGGCGCAACCGTCAAGGCGCGATGTTGGTCAGGATGAACGCGCCGAAGATGACCAAATGGACGGCGCCGTGCAGGACGGTTGTGCGGCCGCGGGCGATCGACAGCGAGGCGATGAAGAGGGTCAGTGCGAGCAGCGCCATTGACGACGGCCGCAGGCCAAGCGCAAGCGGCAGGTCGAGGATGAAGCTGGCGACGGTCACGGCAGGAATGGTCAGGCCGATGGTCGCCAGCGCCGAACCAAGCGCGAGGTTGAGGCTGGTCTGCAACTGCCCGGCGCGCGCGGCGCGGACCGCGGCGACGCTTTCAGGCAGCAGGACAATGCCGGCGATGGCCACGCCGACCATCGCCAGCGGCAGGCCGGCGGCGGCCACCGCGTCCTCCAGCGGATTGGACAGCGACTTCGCCATCAGCACGACCGCCACCAGGCTGACGCACAGCAAGGCGAAGGACTGCCACGCCTGCCGGACGCTGGGCCGGGGCGCCTCGTCTCGGTGCAGCTCGCGCATTTCCGCCGACGGCAGGAAATAGGCGCGGTGGCGGATGGTCTGGACGAAAACAAAGGTCAGGTAGAGCACCAGCGAACAGACCGCGACGAAGCCCAGCTGAAGCGGCGAATAGACCGGCCCCGGCACCGTCGAGGTGAAGTTGGGCAGGATCAGCGTCAGCACGATCAAGGTCGCCAGCGTGCTCAGCGCCGCGGTTACCCCGGTGCGGGTGAAGCGCTGCTCGCCCAGGCGAAAGCCGCCGACCAGCAGGCACAGGCCAAGCAGGAAGTTGAGGATAATCATCGCCGCGGCGAACACCGTGTCGCGAGCCAGCGAACTGGTCGTTTCCGGATTGGCCAGCATCAGCGAAAGGATCAGCCCGACCTCGATGACCGTCACGGCGACGGCCAAGACCAGCGTGCCGAACGGCTCGCCGATGCGATGCGCCACCGTCTCCGCGTGGTGGACGGCGGCCAGCACGACCGCGACCAGCACAACGCCGGTGATCGCCGGGCCGGTCCCGACAGCAATCGCCAGCCAAGCCAGAACGGGCGCAAGCCAGGTTCCGGCGGCGAGGAGGCGCGAAGGCAAAGTGGTCGGCGCTGCGGTCATGCTGCCCATGTGGGCAAGCAAGGCCGCAACGTCGACCCCAAGTGGAAGTTGATGCCTTCCGGCAGCTTGGCGAGGGTAAGCCTACTTGCGCGTTTGTGCTGCTTTCGAAACCTCGCGGGCTGCCTGGTCGATGACGTCCGCGACGGCGGCCGGCTGGGTGGTGAAGACGGCATGGCTGCCGGGCACGTCGACGATGCGGGCGCCGATGCGCTTTGCCATGCCCTGCAGCATGCCCTTGCCGAAGGCCTGGTCTTCGCGGGCGATGATCGCCCAGCTCGGCCGGGTCCGCCACGCGGCCTTTGTCAGCTTCGTTTCGAAGGCCGCCATGCGGATCGGCAGCTGCGAATCGCGCAGGAAGGCTGCGTCCGCGTCGTTCAGGTCGGCCGCGAAGGCCGACTGGAACTTGGCCGGGCGGACGATGCCGAAGCCGTCCGCGCTGACGTCGATCGCGAAGTTCGCTGCGGCGGGGTAACCCTTATACTGCTGGGCGGTCGTCTCGCCCGCGTCGGGAGCAAGCGCGGACACATAGACCAGGCCGGCGACCTTATCGTGGGCGCCGGCTTCGGTGATGATCGTCCCGCCCCAGCTGTGCCCGACCAGGATCGCCGGGCCCGTCAAACCATCGAGTATGCGGGTCGTCGCGGCCGTATCGTCGGCAAGCGAGGTCAGGGGATTCTGCACGATCTTCACCGTGTATCCGCGCGCGGTGAGGCGGTCGTAGACGCCGCGCCAGCCGGAGCCGTCGACAAATGCGCCGTGGACGAGGACCACGTTGCGAACTTTCTGGTCCTGGGGGAGGGAGGCCGGGCTCTGCGCATGGGCGCCGGTCGCAAGCGCTGCGGCGACGAGGGGAGCGAACATCGATTTGCGAAACTTGGACACGGGCAATCTCCTTAAATCGTACGCGATTGAATCGAGCGCGACCTAAATGGTCGAGTCGGACAGAAAAGTCAATCGCTTGCGATTAAATCGAGAGATACCTAAGTTGCTGGCGAACGCGCGGGTGGCGCATCAAAGGACAAGCTTTTGAAAAATCAGGATGAAGCGAAAACCGACCTGGCGACATCGCTGGCCGATTTTCTCTGCTTCGCGGTCTATTCGACCAATCTCGCCTTCAACAAGGCGTACAAACCGCTCTTCGAAGAGGTCGGCCTGACCTATTCCCAATATGCCACGCTGATCGCGCTCAACGAGCAGGGCGACCAGACGGTCGGGCAGTTGGGGGAGAAGATGTTCCTCGAGTCGAGTACGCTGACGCCCCTGCTCAAGCGGCTCGAGGCGGCCGGCTACGTCGTCCGGCGCCGCGACGAGAAGGACGAGCGGCAGGTCCGCGTGTCGCTGACGGACCAGGGCAGGGCGGTGTTCCAGAAGGCGTTCGACGGGCGCGAGGCGGTGATCGAGGCAACGGGACTGGAACCCGAAGACTTCGTTCGCCTTCAGTCCGACCTGATCAAACTTCGCAACAATTTGCTCGGTTCGTCCCGGAAATAGTCACCGCCCGATCGTCACGCAGCCGGCACTGCAGCGAGGCTACTTGCCCCGCTTCTTGCGGTGGCTGTCGAGGTCCAGGATCGGGGTTTCCTCGCCGTCTTCGGGCATCAGGCCAAGGCGGCGGGCGACTTCCTGATAGGCCTGCTCGACATTGCCGAGGTCCTGGCGGAAGCGGTCCTTGTCGAGCTTCTCGTTCGACTTCAGGTCCCACAGGCGGCAGCCGTCGGGGCTGATTTCATCGGCCAGAATGATGCGCGCGTAATCGCCTTCCCACACGCGGCCGAACTCCAGCTTGAAGTCGACCAGGCGGATGCCGATCGCCGCGAACATGCCGGACAGGAAGTCGTTCACGCGGATCGCCATGTCGGCGATGTCGTTCATTTCTTCCTGGCTGGCCCAGCCGAAGCAGGCGATATGCTCTTCGCTGATCAGCGGATCGCCGAGCGCGTCGTCCTTGTAATAATATTCGATGATCGTGCGCGGCAGCTGGTTGCCTTCCTCGATCCCCAGCCGCTTCGACAGCGATCCGGCGGCGACGTTGCGGATCACCACCTCGATGGGGACGATCTCGACCTGGCGAATCAGCTGTTCGCGCATGTTGAGCCGGCGGATGAAGTGCGTCGGCACGCCGATCCCGGCGAGCGCGGTGAAGATATGTTCGGAAATGCGGTTGTTGAGCACGCCCTTGCCGCTGATCGTCCCGCGCTTCTGGGCGTTGAACGCGGTCGCGTCGTCCTTGAAATACTGGATCAGCGTGCCCGGCTCGGGACCCTCGTAGAGGATCTTGGCCTTGCCTTCGTAGATCTGGCGGCGACGAGCCATAAGCGGGACATACTCCGGCAGGATGTGATGGAGCGGCGCCTATAGGCGAGCCGCCGCTCCATCGCAATTGAGCGGCCGGGCCTATTTGGCGGCAAGCTTCTCGCTGGTCACGCGGATGCGATTCATCCGGTCGGGCGTCAGATAGGCGTTGGCCAGCCGATGGACGTCGGCGGCGGTAACCGACTGCAGCATGTCGACCCACTTGCGCATGCGTTCCAGCCGCGCCGGCCGGGCCTGCGCGTCCGACAGCATGTTCACCCAGAAGCTGTTCTCGCGCATCGTCCGGCGGGCGCTTTCGACCTCCGGATTGACGGCGCGGGCCAGCATGTCGGCGTCGATCGGCTTGGCGCGAAGTTCGGCCGCGGCTTCGGCGATGGCCGCGTCGACCGCGTCGGCCTTGGCCGGATCGACCACCGAGCTGGTGGTGATGTAGCCGAAGCCCCGATATTCCGACGACATCGTCGAGGACACGCTGGCGTTGTACGACGCGCCCAGCTTTTCGCGGATCGTATCGGTCAGCATCAGGTCCATGACGTTGGCAAGGATCTCGAGGCCCATCTCGGTGCGCAGGTCATGGTCGTCGTCGGTGTGCCACACGGCGCCCGCGACCGCCTGGTCGGCGTCGCCGCTATGGGTCAGGGCAAGCGTCCCGGTGCCGGGATTCCAGGTGCCGGCGCGCGCCGCCGCATAGTCCGGCGCCGCCGCCTGCCGGGCGGGCAGCGCCCCGAACGAGCGGGACACGGCGTCGATCACGACGGCTTCGTCGACATCGCCGATGACCGTGATCTCGATCGGCGCGCTGGCGCTGATCGGCGCGTAGACCTGCTTGAACTCGTCGAGCGACCGCCCGACCAGCTGGTCGACCGGCGGGATGCCGAAGCGGGCGTCCTTGCCGGACAGGAGGTAGGGAAGGCGGGCGCGAAGCAACGGTGCCGGCTGCGACCCGATCTGCTTGTCGAACAGCGGCATCAGCGCGGCCCACTTGCTCTGCGCTTCCGGCCGGTATCCCGGATCGGTCATGTAGGCGGCGCTCAGCTTCATCTGCAGCGGCAGGTCGGCGGCGTTGGTGGTGCCGCCGCTGACGAACGCGCCTTCGGTCGCGACGAAACCCGGGGTGACCTGCTTGCCGGCGGTCAGCGTCTTCAATTCTTCCAGGTCGTGCTTCGCGGTACCGGCGAAGGCCGCCATGTTGCCGACAAAGGCGCCAAGCCCCGGCTTGTCCTTCGGCATCGCGAGGTTGCCGCCGTCCATCCGGACAAGATAGCTGACCTTGCCGGGTTCGAAGTCGCTTCGCTTCACGTTCAACCGGACGTTGTTGGCGAATTTCAGCGTGCGCAGGCCAAGGTCGGCGATGCGCGTGTCCTGAACCACCTTTCCGGGCGTTCCGAAGCTGTCGTAGGCCCACGCCTTGACCGCCACGTCGGCTGGCGCGGTGACCGCGACCTTGCTGCTTTGCGCGACGGCTTCGGCCAACTGGGCGCCGGTCACCGCCGTCTTGCTGCTGGCGTGGATCAGGCGCGGGCTGCCGTCCCACAACTTGCGGAATTCGGCGTTCACTTCATCGACCGTGATCGTCGGCGCGACCCTGGCGACGAAGTCGGCGTCATATTGCGGGCTGGTGAAGACGTCGTTGTTCTCCAGCACGCCGAGGATGCCGGCCGCGATGGCCGAATTCTTGCGGCTTTCGGCCTGCTGCGCGGCCTGGGTCAGCTTGCTGACCATCTCGGTCTTCACGATGTCCAGTTCGGCCGGCTTGAACCCGAATTGCAGCGCACGCCGAAGTTCCTGGTCGGCAATCGTCGCGGCATCTTTCCAATAGCCGTCCTTGGCGACCAGGCTGACGACCGTCACGCGGGCTGCGTCGCGCATCGTGTCCAAGCCCATGCCGCCGCCGACGATGACCGCGTCCGGGGCGTTGGCGATGCGCTCGATGCGGCGGTTGAACATGCTCGCGGCCAAGGCCTTGACGGTGTCGGCGCGCCGTTCCGCCAGCGTGTCCTTGGGGTCGTCCCACGCCCGCAGCGAGGTGATCTGCAGATATTCGGGAATGGCCGGATCGACAAACGTGTCGAACGCCGCGGCGCGGTTGAGGTCGACCTTGCCGCGCGGCAGCGGGGCGCCGGCCGTGCCGGTCCCCTTCCAGTCGGAGAACTTGGCGCGGATCTTCTGCTCGATCAGCGCGGGATCGGCGTCGCCAACGAAGACCAAGGTCGCAAGCTCCGGCCGGTAATAGCGGCGGTACAGGTCGCGCAGGGTGGCATCGCTGGCGGTGCTGATGACGTCCACCGTGCCGATCGGCAGCCGCTTGGCATAGGGCGTGTCGGGGCCGGTGAAGGCGAGGGTGTCGATCGCGCGCTTCAGCTGCGCATTCTCGCGCGACCGGCGCTCGCCAAGGATGACGCCGCGCTCGCGGTCGACGGCGGCGGCGTCGAACTTCAACTCGCTGGCGACTTCGCGCATCAGCATGAAGGCGGTGTCGAGGCGCTCCGCGTCGGTCGATGGCAGGTCGAGCATGTAGGTGGTGGAATCAAAGCCGGTCGCGGCATTGGTGTCGGGCCCGAACTTCAGCCCCTGCCGCTCCAGGATCTTGATCATCTCGCCTTCGGGCACGTTGGTCGTGCCGTTGAACGCCATATGCTCGATGAAGTGGGCGAGGCCGAGTTCCTTCTCGCTCTCCCCGATCGAGCCGAATTCGAACCGCAGCCGAACGGACGCTGCGCCCTTGGGCGTGGCGTTGCGCATGATCGCATATTTCATGCCGTTGGGCAGGGTGCCGTACCGGACGGCCGGGTCGCCGACGACGTCGGTGGCGGGCAGCCACGGGGCCTGGACGGCGGCCGCCAGCGGCGCCGGGGACAGCTCGCGGGCGACGGCCGGCATGCAGGCTAGAATGGAGCAGGCGACGGCAAGGCTGCTGGCGCGCGCGAACAACATGCGATTTTTCACTGATAACCCCCGGGGTCGGTACGATTGAACGGCCGCAGGGTTAGGGGGTTGCGGGCAAAAGGCAAACCCGCCGTTCGGCCAAGGGGCTGATATTGCTGGCGAACGGCGGTGCCGGCAGGCGAACGGGTCTGGCTAGGCCAGGCCCGCGCGCCCCTTGCCGCGCTTCCACGGCGCGTCGAACTCGATCCGGTGGATGGCGCGAAAGATCGTCGCCGTGCTCCGGCCGACGCGGGCGACGGCACGGTCGATCCCGTCGTGGAGGTCGGCGCGTCCGGACTGATAATTGCGGTCGAAAAGTTCGTCGATCATCGTAACCATCTCCTTCAAAGCGCGATTGGAAAGGCGTCGATCCGGCCGGTGGCAGCGCGCAGGGCATGCTCCACCGCGACCAGCCGCTGGTCGGCGGCAAGCGCCCGCCAGCTGCGGATCGGGGTGCGCACCGCGGTGCGGGCAGCAGGCAGGGCTGGGCCGTCCGCCACGGACAGCCCACGGCCAAGGCCATAGGTCATCTTACCGTCTCCTGTTGTTACCGCCGGCGGGCTGGCTTGTCGGGGAGGGAGTGCGCTCCGCCGGCGGTGTCATCTCCAATTAGGTCGCGAGGCTTGCGCGCGCCAATCAAACGCTCGACAGGGGGTATAAACTGGGCTTATGGAATCGGGATGCGCAAGCTTCCCCCGCTGACCGCGATCCGCGCATTCGAGGCAGCGGCCCGCAACGAGAATTTCACCGCCGCGGCGGGCGAACTGGGCATGACCCAGGCGGCCGTGTCCTATCAGGTCAAGGCGCTCGAAGAGCGGCTTGGCGCGGCCTTGTTCGTGCGGGAAAAGGGCCGCGCGCGGCTGACCCCGCTGGGCGGCCGGCTGCTGCCCGCGCTGAGCCAGGCGTTCGATGCGATGGAGGCGGCGTTCGAGGCCCATCGCGCGGACGACGAATCCCTGCTCACCATCACCACCACCAGCACCTTTGCGAACGCCTGGCTGGCATGGCGGCTGGGGGCGTTCCAGATGCGCCATCCCGACCTTGCCGTTCGTATGACCACCGGCAACGAGGTGGTCGACTTGCGATCCGGCGATACCGACGTCGCCATTCGCGGCGGCATCGGCAAGTGGCACGATGTCGAAAAGCACCTCCTCGTCCATTCCACCTTCACGCCGATGGCCAGTCCCCGGTTCATCGCGGAGACCGAGCGCCGGCTGGGACGCGGGATCGAGCGGTCGGACCTGCTCGACCTCAACCTGATCACGCCGGAAGACGAATGGTGGACCAAGTGGTTCGACGACGCCGGACTGACGCTGGAAGGCGCGCCCAAGCGTCGCGGCGTCCGCCTCGATAACCAGGCGAACGAGGGGCATGCGGCGATGGCCGGCATGGGCGTGGCGCTGCTCACGCCCTTCTTCTGGGCCAACGACATCGACGAGGGTCGGCTCGTCCTGCTGTTTCCCGAAGCGGTGTCGAGCATTGGCTGGTCTTATTGGCTGGTCTTTCCGCACGAGCGCCGAAACGTGCCCAAAATCAAGCGCTTCCGCGAATGGTTGAGCGCGGAAATCCCCGACGAGGCGCGCAGCAGCGCAGAGGCCGTGGCGGCGCGCGCAAGCGGCTGATTGCACAGGGCCCGGATAGATCGGCGCCGCGGCCCGTTGGGGTCACATGTATTCCTGGTGGTTCGAATATCTCGCGATGGCCGCGGTCGCGGCCGGCGCTTACGCCTGGCTGGTCCTGGTCCTGCGCATTTCCGGCAAACGCACGCTGGCCAAGCTCAACGCCTTCGACTTCGCGATCACCGTGGCGTTCGGCTCGGCGCTGGCGACGATCGTCATCGACGAACACGTCGGGCTGGTGCGCGGCGGCCTTGTGCTGGCGGTCCTCGCGCTGCTTCAGTTCCTGGTCACCAAGGCATCGCAATGGTCGCGTCCGTTCCGCAAGGCGGTGCGCTCTCAAGCCACCATGCTGGTGCGCGACGGGCTGGTGTTCCCGGATGCGTTGAAGCGAGAACGGGTCACCACCGACGATCTTGCCGAAGCGATCCGCACCAGTGGGGTGGGGACGTTGTCGAGCGTCGGTGCGGTGGTGCTTGAAACCGACGGCAGTTTCAGCGTGCTGCAGGGCAAAAGCGCCGACTTCGACCTGCTCTACGATGTCCGGCTGGTTGGCGAACCGTCGCGCGACGTGATGCGCGACCGGTGGCAGACCGCGCGGCAGGAACTCGACACCGTGCCCGGGGCCATCGGCGCGAAGGAGCGGACATGAGCGACGAACCCAGCAGCCAGCAACTGGCGCACGACCGAACCGACCTTGCCGAGGATCGCACCGTTCTGGCCAACGAGCGCACGTTCGCCGGCTGGTTCCGCACCGGCTTTGCCTCCATGGCCATCGGGCTTGGTTTCCAGGCCCTTTTCCTGAAGATGGAGCCGGCTTGGGTGCCGAAGGCGATCGCCACCATCTTCCTGATGCTGGCAATCTTCATCTTCGTCGCGGCCGAGCGGCGGGCCTGCAAGGTGCTCAGCCGGCTGGACACGCACACGGTGACCGAATTCAAGAACCGCAACCTGCGGCTGATGGTCGTCGCCGCGTCGCTCGGGGTGCTGGCGCTGATGATTGCCATCTGGGTGCTGCCGATCAGCGCCGCGTGAAATCGTCCGTATGCTAACTTTCCACAGTAACCAGAATTGATTTCTTTTAAGGCACTTACGGGCGGCCGTTCCTAACCTTCATCGCGAAGGGGGAAGATCATGGCCAACGCACCGCCTGCGCCCATGCCGGTGTTTCTCGATTCGCCGGGCCCGGTGGCGGAGGTCGACCTGCTGGAGATGTTCGCTCCGGCCGAGCCAGCGGGTCCGTCCGCTTGTCCCGTCAGCAGCGGGCCGTTGTGGCGGGCCGACGCCATCCACCGTGCGCGCAATCTCGCACAGCTGGCGATGTCGCTGGCCAATGTCGGCAGTTGCCCGACGCGATGCTGGCTGACGCCGAAGATGGCGGCCGAAGCCCGCGCTCTGTCGCGCGCCTACGAGGAGCTTGGCACCGATCATCCGGACGCGACCTTGTCCTGCGACAAGGGATTGCGCGACGTCGTTTCCCGGTTGGTGCTGCTGTTCGGCAGCGAACGCGGCATTCGCGCACTTGTCGAAACGCAGCCCGTCGACATGCCGGCGGAATCGTGCCGCGCGCTGATCCTCAGCTGTAGCGAACTGGTCATCAACGCGCTGAAATACGGCTATACCGGCGATCGCGGCGGGCACATCGCAATCTCCCTCGCACGGACGGCGACCGGTGCGGAGCTGGTCGTCGGCGACGATGGCGAAGGCAGCGCGGACCTGTGCACCGCGGGATCGGGCAGCCGGCTGCTCGACCAGTTCGGCGAGATGCTTGGTGCCCGCATCGATCGCGAGTCCGGGCCCGGCGGGCGCGGCCTTGTCGTCAGGATCGCCATCCCGGCCGACCATCTGGCCGCCGCAAGCCGTTAGCCGGCGATCGCCGGCCGCAGTCGGCGGTGCAGGTAATTTTCGTCGAAACCGGCAATTTGCGCCAGCCGCGCCGGATCGACGATGGCGACGCTTCCGCGCCGCAGCTGGATCGTCCCGCTCAGCCGCAGCTCTTTCAGCACACGGTTGAGGTGCACCGGCGTCATGCCCAGCGAATCCGCCAGCATGATCTGCGACAGCGGAAGCACCAGTTCGATCCCGTCCGTCAGCCCGATGTTGCGTGCGCGCAGGTACAGTTCGCACAACAGGTGGGACGCGCGCTCCTTGCTGGTCCGCCGGCCCATGCTGGTGATCCACGCCCGCATCGTGCCCTCGTCGACCAGCTGGGTGATGTACATGGCGCGCGCAAAGCCCCGATGGTCGGTCAGCAGGCTGTCCATCTCCCCCCCGCTGATGGTCGCCACTTGCGCCGGGGTGATGGTCTGGATGCCGTGGTCCATTTCGGCCAGCAAGCCGATGTGCAGGTCGCAGCAGTCGCCGGGCATCAGATAGGCCAGGATCTGGCGCCCGCCGTTGGGCAGGATCTTGTAGCGGCAGGCCCAGCCGTCGAGGACGACGAAGACCGGCCCCGGCCGGTCGCCTTCGCGGATCAGGTCGCGGCGGGCGGGAAGTTTGGAGGCATTGCGCGTGGCAGCCTCGAGCGCTGCTTCCGCCGGGTCGCTAAGTGTCGCAAAATTGCGGAGTTTTTCGATAAAGCGGTTGCGCACGGACAACAGTCCCATGTCTCGCGACAGGATGACATTGCCGGATGTTATAATCAAAAGTTGATTTAAAATGTGGAGCGTTCTGGGAAAGCGCGTAATGTGTGCCCAAGTCGGTCATTCGCCAGGCCCCGGCTGCAGATAGCTGCGTCCCCTTTTGCCTGGATCGGAGGCCGCCTTGAGCTTTGAACCGATTCTGCCCGATGCCGATGCCGACAGGGGAGAAGGCCGGGCGGCCTTGTTGCTGGTCGAAAGCCTGATCCACGAGCTCATCGCCCGCTCAGTCCTGACGCTACCGACCGTGCTCGAAATCCTCGACGTCGCGATCGACGCCGGCGCCGAAATGGCGGCCGACGAAGCGGGGCGCCAGAATGGGGACCTGGCCGCCCGCGCCCGCGATATCCTGCACGCAGTGCGCACGAGTATCGCCGCCAGCTGACGATCGTCCGGCAGGGGACGCCGGCGCAAAAAAATAGCCCGCCGAAGCGGGCTATTTCAGGATGATGGTGGAGCCGAGGGGGATCGAACCCCTGACCTTCGCAATGCCATTGCGACGCTCTCCCAGCTGAGCTACGGCCCCGTCCATCGCGCCTTTAGGCGATGTTCCCGCCAGCGCAAACGGCAAAATATCTAGCTATCGTCGTCGTCGTCCGTCGTCTTGACGCCAAGGTCGTCGTCGTCGGTCGCCAAGTCGACTTCGTCGTCGGCGCTCGGCTCTTCGTCCTCGTCGATGCTCAGGTCCTCGGCCTCGAGGTCCTCGTCCTTCTTCTTCTTTTCCTTCGCTTCGGCTTCGCCGGCGTCGAACGGCATCGGCTGCTTGGACTTCAGCACCGGTTCGGGCACGAAATCGGTGCCGCATTCGATGCAATGCAACGGATCGTCCTTGCCGAGGTCGTAAAATCGCGTCGAGCACTTGGGGCAGGTGCGCTTGGTGCCCCATTCAGGTTTGACCATCAGGCCTAAGCTCCATTGAAAGGGTGTTCGGGCCGGCAAGACAGCGTGCCGGCCACGTTCGGCGGGCGCCTTGCCATAGGCTTTTGGCGCTGTCAAAGCGCGGGCCTTGAACAGCAATTTGCCATCCGACGGGTCGCAGCGGCGGCATATCGTCATCGCCGTCGACGGACCGGCGGCAAGCGGCAAGGGCACGATTGCCCGCGCGCTGGCCATGCATTTCGACCTGCCGCACATGGACACGGGCGCGCTGTATCGCGCGGTTGCGCTCAACCTGTGGCGGTGGGGCGGGGACCCGGGCAGCGAATTCGAAGCGGTCCGCGCGTGCGAAGACCTTGCCGCCAACCTCGACGACCCGGAGCTGCGCAGCGAACCGGTATCGGAAATCGCCTCGCGCATCTCGGTCTATCCCGCGGTCCGCGAAGCGCTGCTCCGGCGGCAGCGCGATTTCGCCGCGCAGGACGGCGGCGCCGTGCTCGACGGGCGCGATATCGCCACCGTTATCGCGCCGGATGCCGATGCCAAGCTGTTCGTCACCGCATCGGCCGAGGTCCGCGCCCAGCGCCGCGTGCGCGAGCTGCTGGAACGCGACATGCCCGGCCATTACGACGACGTGCTGAACGACCTGTTGTCGCGCGACCGGCGCGATTCCGGCCGCGATACGGCGCCGCTGACCAAGGCCGCCGACGCCGTCGTGCTCGATACAAGCAACCTCGACGTAGACCAGGCGCGGGCGGAGGCCATCCGGCTGGTCGAGCAGCAACTTTCGCCAGCGGGCGGCTGACATGGCGCAACAGGACGGTAGCGGCGCGCGGTAGGCCGAGGACATTAACACGGTCTTCGCGGGTTAACGGCGCATGCCCAACACCCAGATCTACGATGAAGCCAGTAATGTCGATGCGCACGACGGGACGGTCGTCGTCGTCGGTCCCGACGCGGTCGACGTCCGCCTGACCCCGTCCGCGGCGGAGGAAACGTCGGAACGATTGCTGGAAGGCGCAATGAAAGCGCGCGGCCAGAAATATTTCGAGGACAAGAAGTCCTAGAGCGTCAGCTGTGCGAAGCGCCCGTCCGTCCGACAAGGCGGTCGCCCTGCCACACTTCCGCGTCGATATAATGATCGCGCGCGTGGCTTAGCGCCGCGTCGTCGTCGTCACTCTCGACCCATTCCGCGGACAGGACGCGCCCGGACATGTCGATGCGATAGATCCGATAGCCTGCCACGCTTTCCCCCGACAGCGAGAGTATCGTGCCTGCGGCGCCGCACCCAGTTCACCTTCGATAGCGTACGCGCCCCGAGTCGCGGACCAAATCCACGCCACATCGGTTTGAAATTAACCATTAAAATTATGTTTACGTTCAAGGCCTTGCTGGATAGGTCTTGCCCTCCGCCCCGATTCGTCGTTGCGCTCTCTATGTGAGTCTCCTCTGGGGGAGGACTGGCGGCGAACCATCCGGGCTTAGGGGCGCGCCTTTTGGTTAACAGCAAGAGCCATTTCCAACGCGATTGCGTCCGCCGTGGCGCGGTGTTGCTGTGCGCTTGTGCGTATGCCGCTCTTGCGACCAGCCCGTCGCTCGCCGTCCCGCTGGGACCCGGGCAGCTGCCCGGTCCAACGGCCACCCGGGCCGGCCAGGATCGGACGCCCAACGTCGTTCCGCCGCCGGCACCGCTGGAGACGGCGCAGAACCGTCCGTCCCTGCCGCAACTGCCGGGCGTCCGGCCGACCGAAACGATCGTCAATCAGGGGACGTTCGACGTCGCCTTGCCGGTCCCGCCCGCGGCCGCGCCAAGCCGGTCCGGAGTGCCGGGGGGCGGCCCGCTCAACCAGCCTTTGCCGCCCGTTCCCGGCGCGCGCCTGCCAAGCGCCACCGACCTGCTGCTGTCCACGCCCGGCTCCGGCGGCGCCACCGCCGCCCGGATCGAAAACGGGACGATCGTTCTCACCAATGCCGCCCGGCGGCCGGCGCCCGATCCCGGCCCGCCCGGCGGACTCTCGGGACCCAACGCAGCCGGCAACGGCAATGCGGGCGGCACCGCGAACGGCGGCAGCGGCAATGGCGCCGGCCCGCCCCCGAATTCAGGTCCCCCGGCAATTGGGACAGGCAACGGTAGCGGCAACGGCAACGGTGGCGGCAACGGATCTCCCCCGCCAGGCCCGCCGCCGGTCACGGACACCGGCAATCGCCCTCCCGATACGGGCGGTGCCGGCAACGGCGGGAACGGCAACGGCGAAGCGAATGGTCCGCCGCCCTCCAGCCCTCCACCGGGCGACAACAGCAACGGCAATGGTGGCGGCAACGGCAACGGCAACGGTAACAGCGACAACCCGCCCGCACCGCCGCCCAGCCCGCCGCCGGTAACCGACGACAACGGTCAGCCCGGCTCCGTACCGCCGGGCGATCCGTGCGGGCACGCGGTTGGCAATCCGTGCAACGGCAACAACGGCAATGACGGGGCGCAGGGCAATGTCGGCGGAAGTTCGCCGCCGCCACCTCCGCCTCCGCCGGACCCGCCACCCGCACCACCGCCGCCAGCGCCGCCGCCAAGTCCCCCGCCCGGCGGGAATGGCAACGGCAACGGCCCGCCGGCCGATCCAGGCAACGGCAACGGCAACGGGAACGGCAACAGCCCGCCGCCACCGCCACCGCCTCCGGGCAACGAAGGCAACGGCCCTCCCGACGGCGTTCCGCCGGGCGACCCGTGCGGACATGCCGTCGGCAATCCGTGCGGCGGAAACAGCGGAAATGACGGCTCGCAAGGCAACGGCGGCGGCAACGCGCCTCCGCCGGCTCCGCCACCGGCGCCACCGCCCGCGCCTCCGCCTGCGCCACCGCCAGCTCCTCCTCCTGCGCCGCCGCCTGCGCCGCCACCCGCGCCTCCGCCGGCGCCGCCACCCGCGCCACCACCAGCACCGCCGCCAGCACCTCCGCCGGCTCCGCCACCAGCGCCGCCACCAGCGCCGCCGCCAGCACCGCCGCCGGCACCACCGCCCGCGCCTCCGCCTGCGCCACCGCCAGCTCCGCCGCCCGCGCCTCCGCCGGCACCTCCGCCAGCTCCTC